>NZ_CP124620.1:965454-1287272 GCF_030128875.1 Stenotrophomonas sp. BIO128-Bstrain
GCGGCCTTCACGAAGAAGCTCATGAAGCCCAGCTTGATGCCGTGCGCCTTGACGAACTCGTCCTGCAGCTCCTTGCGCGCGGCCGAGACCTTGGACAGGTCGACCTCGTTGAAGGTGGTCAGCATCGCGGTGCCGTTCTTGGACTGCATCAGGCGCTCGGCGATGCGCTTGCGGATGCGGGTCATCGGCACGCGTTCTTCCGGACGTGCGCCACCGGACTTGCCGGCGCCACCGTTGCGGGCGAAGTTGACGATGTCTTCCTTGGTCACCGCGCCGCGGCGGCCGGTGCCGTCCACGTCGGCCGGATTCACGCCTTCGGTGATGGCCGTGAAGCGGGCGCCCGGGGGCAGCGAATCGGCAGCGGACTTGGCCGCCGGGGCCGGCGCTGCGGCAGCGGCCGGCGCGGCAGCGGCCGGTGCCGGAGCAGCGGCCGGGGCGTCGGCCTTCTTCTCTTCGGCCGGCGCAGCAGCAGCGGTCGCACCTTCTTCGATGATGGCCACGACCTGGCTGGAGGTCACGGTGGCGCCCACCTCGAACTTGATCTCCTTCAGCACGCCATCGACCGGCGACGGCACTTCCAGGACGACCTTGTCGGTTTCCAGATCAAGCAGGTTTTCATCGCGCTTGACGGCATCGCCGACCCTCTTGTGCCAGGTGGCGATGGTGCCGTCGGCGACGGATTCGGGCAGTACCGGGGCTTTGACTTCGGTGGCCATGCGGGAGCTTCCTGGTTTGTCTTTTCTAGAATGAGGGGGAGAGTTATTCAGCGACCGAGTCGTTGAACGGGTTGACCAGGGCATCGGCGATCAGCTTCTGCTGCTCGATGATGTGGTCAGCCATGTGTCCAGCGGCCGGCGATGCCGAACGGGCGCGACCTGCGTAATGGATGCTCTGGCCATCGGCCAGGCACGCCTGCAGGTGGTGACGGATCTGGTACCAGGCACCCTGGTTCTGCGGTTCTTCCTGACACCACACCACATCGGCCGCCTTGCCGTACTTCTTCAGCTCTGCTGCCAGTGCCACGCGCGGGAACGGATACAGCTGCTCCACGCGGATGATGGCGACATCGTCCTGGCCACGCTTGGTCTGGTCTTCCAGCAGGTCGTAGTAGACCTTGCCCGAGCACAGCACCACGCGCTTGACCTTCCTGGCGTCTGCGTTGGCATCGCCGATCAGGTGCTGGAACTCGCCGTTGGCCAGTTCGTCCAGGGTCGACACGGCCAGCTTGTGGCGCAGCAGCGACTTGGGCGACATCACGATCAGCGGCTTGCGGGTGGTCATGCGCATCTGGCGACGCAGCATGTGGTACGCCTGCGCCGGGGTCGACGGCACGCACACCAGCATGTTCTCCAGCGCGCACAGCTGCAGGAAACGCTCCAGGCGTGCGGAGCTGTGCTCCGGGCCCTGGCCTTCATAACCGTGCGGCAGCAGCAGGGTCAGGCCGGTGATGCGGCCCCACTTGGCTTCGCCGGCGGCGATGAACTGATCGATCACGACCTGGGCGCCGTTGGCGAAGTCGCCGAACTGGCCTTCCCAGATGCACAGGGTGTTCGGATCGGTGGTGGAGAAGCCGTACTCATAGGCCATCACGGCTTCTTCGCTGAGCAGCGAATCGATGATGGTGGCCTGTTCCGGCGACTCGACCAGCTGGCGCAGCGGCAGGTAGTAGTTGTCGGTCTTCTGGTCGTGCAGGATCGCGTGGCGGTGCGTGAACGTACCGCGGCCGACGTCCTGGCCGACCAGGCGCAGGTTGTTGCCTTCGTCGAGGATGGTGGCGTAGGCCAGGTTCTCGGCGAAGCCCCAGTCGCCCGGGATCTCGCCGGCGGCCATCTTGCGGCGGTCGTCATAGACCTTGGCCACGCGCGAGTGCAGTTCCACGCCTTCCGGCACGGTGTTGATCATCTGCGCCAGCTGCTTGACCTTCTCCATGCCCACGGCAGTGGAGACGGCGTCGGACAGCTTGCCGTTGAGCAGCTTGGGCCAGTCCACGTACATCTTGCTGGTGGCCGGCGTCTTCTCGACCTGGGCCAGCTCGGTGGTGACTTCGCCGGCATCGAGCTTGTTGCGGTACGCATCGACCAGGGCCTTGCCGCCACCGGCTTCGATCACGCCGGCGGCTTCCAGCGTCGCGGCGTACAGCTCGCGGGTGGTCTGGTGCTTGCGGATGACCTGGTACATCAGCGGCTGGGTGATCGCCGGTTCATCGGCTTCGTTGTGGCCCCAGCGGCGGTAGCACATCAGGTCGATGACCACGTCCTTGCTGAACTTCTGGCGGAACTCGAAGGCCAGCTTGGCGGCGAACACGACCGCTTCGGGATCGTCGCCGTTCACGTGCAGCACGGGCGCGGCGATCATCTTGGCCACGTCGGTGCAGTACAGCGTGGAGCGCGAATCTTCCGGATTGGAGGTGGTGAAGCCGACCTGGTTGTTGACCACGATGTGCACCGTGCCACCAACGGCGAAGCCGCGGGCCTGGGACATCTGGAACAGCTCCATCACCACGCCCTGACCGGCGAAGGCCGCATCACCGTGGATCAGGATCGGCATCACCTGCTTGCGGGCGGTATCGCCACGGCGTTCCTGGCGCGAACGGACGCTGCCGGCCACGACCGGATCGGCGATTTCCAGGTGCGACGGGTTGAACGCCAGCGCCAGGTGGACCGCGCCGCCGGTGGTGGCGACGTCGGCCGAGAAGCCCATGTGGTACTTCACATCGCCGGCCGAGGCGTGGTCGTCGTGCTCGAACTTGCCTTCGAACTCGTCGAACAGCTTGCGCGGGCTCTTGCCGAGGGTGTTGACCAGCACGTTCAGGCGGCCGCGGTGGGCCATGCCGATCACCACGTCCTTGACGCCATCCTTGCCGGCGTCACGGATGATGGTGTCCATCATCGGGATCAGCGAATCGCCGCCTTCCAGCGAGAAGCGCTTCTGGCCCACGTACTTGGTGTGCAGGTAGCGCTCCAGACCCTCGGCAGCCGTCAGGCGCTCCAGGGTACGGCGCTGGGTGTCTGCGTCCAGGTTGTAGTTGCCACCGGCCATTTCCAGGCGCTGGTACAGCCACTGGCGCTGCTCGACCTCGGAGATGTGCATGAATTCCGCACCGATCGAGCCGGTGTAGGTCTTCTTCAGGCGCTCCAGCAGGTCACGCAGTTTCATGCGCGGCTGGCCGGCGACGCCGCCGGTGCTGAACTCACTGCCCAGGTCGCTTTCCGACAGGCTGTGGAACGGCAGGCCCAGGTCCGGCGGATTGGTCGGCGCGGTCAGGCTCAGTGGGTCAAGGCGGGCACCGAGGTGGCCACGCGACCGGTAAGCGGTGATCAGGCGGCCGACATTGCGCTCGCGCTCGTCGCCGGCACCATCAGCGGTGCCGCTCTTGATGGCGTTTTTGGCGGCGTCGGCAATGTGGGCGATGACGGCCGAATGCGGAATATCACCGGCTTCGCGGCCCTGGAAGCCGTCGAAGTAGGTCTTCCATTTGGGATCGACACTGTCCGGAGAAACGAGGTACTGCTCGTACAGATCCTCGATATAGGAGGCGTTGCCGCCGGCGAGCTGCGAAGATTGCGCAAACTGCTTCAGTTGATTGTCCACGATGGAGAGTCGGATTCGCTTGTGGGGTAAGGCTTCGATGATCCGGCAGGGAAAAGTGAATAGCCTGCGCGGGCGGTATCTAACGCCCCAAATTGTACCCCCAACGCGACAGGAAGGGGCACCGTACGGTCCAGTGCGGGAACCGCGGTGTCATTCCCAGACAGGTTCGGGGCCGCGCGGTGGGCTACAGGCCGAGTGCCCGCAGTTCGCTGCAATCACGCGAACGTTCCCATACGCGCTGCAAACCTTCCTGCAACGGTCGTGAACGTGCCGGTTGGGCCAGCCCGGCCTCGCCATCGAAGCGGTGGCCGCTCAGACGAAAGTAGTAGTCGCCCGTATCGTTGAGCAGGCAGGCAGATGGCGTCGCGCGGTCGATCGGATCGCTCACCTCGCGCACCCGGAAGACGCTCGGCAGCCGCTGGAGCAGGCTCAGCACGGGTGAGCCGGCCTGACGGATGGCGGCGCTGTCGTGGACGATCAGCCAGGCCTGTTTGTCGTGGCGGGCGGTGGCGTAGCGGCGTAACGCTTCCAGCACCGGCGGTGCATCGAGCAGGCCGGGGTCGAGCTGGCGGCTATGGATCCACAGCTGGCGGCGGGCGCGGTGGATCAGCGCCGTAGTGATCGCCACGGCCTCTTCGGCGCGCTCGATCGCGACTGCACCGGACAGGGCCAGCCGCATGTGCTGGTGGGCGATGCCGGCCTCTTCGAAGATCTCGCCTTCCGGCAGAAAGCCCTGCCGGGTATAGAACACGCGGGCCGGCAGCTGCGCATGCAGCCCGACCTCGCGCCAGCCCCGGGCCCGGGCCTGGTCGACCAGGGCCAGTAGCAGGGCTTCGCCGACGCCTTTGCCACGCCAGGCGGCCAGTACCGCCATGCGGCCGATCCGGCCGTCCGGGGTGAGCCGTCCGGCTCCGATCGGGGTGCCGGCGGTGTCGCAGGCCAGGACATGCACGCTCAGGGGGTCGAGCGCGTCGATCTCCAGTTCGGCGGGGACCTGCTGCTCGTCGACGAACACGGTGAACCGGACCCGGTGCAGCGCGGCGTGCTGCGCCGGGTAGTCGACCACATCAACGTGGAAGCCGGGGCCGGTCATGGCGGGGGCGGTCAGCCGCGCTGGGGCTCGTCCTTGCCGTCGGTCTCGTCGCTGTCGTCGAAATCGACGATCACCTCGATGCCGTCGTCATGGATGGTCACCTCGTGCACGTCGGCCTCGACAGCCTCGTCATCGACCACGTCGACTGCCTCGGTGCCGTCGACGATATCGTACTCGGCAACGTAGTCGTCTTCGTCCTCCAGGCCGGTGTCTTCCACCAGCTGGTAGAAGCCGCCGGCGACCAGTGCCTGCACGGCATCACGGCCCTTGGCCGAGAGCTTCTGGTACAGCGCCGCGTCGATCTGTTCGGCGCCGGCCAGCGCCTGGGCATCCTTGACCGGCAGGGCGAAGTCCAGGCCGCTGCAGTACAGGCTGGCGCCACGCTTGGCACGGCGCCAGGCCAGGCGGGCCCAGGGATGGCGATGCAGTTCCACGCCGGCAGCGAGGGCAGCCTCGATCTCTTCGCGCGGCAGCGGTTCGCCCTGCGCCATCACTTCCCCGGCGGCACGGTAGGTGGTGATGAAGCGGCCGAACCAGTCGCCGAGCTTGTCCGGATCGTTCATCCGGATGGCGTTGAGCGCTTCGACGACGCGGTTCATGGAGACCACGTCGATCTCGTTCGGATCCTCCGGCACCTTCAGGTCCGGATCCTGGTAACGGATGGACTCGTCGGCGCCCTCGATCAGGGTATCGAGGTAGTCGCTGATCAGTTCGGCCGAGGCCGGGGCGCGCATGCCGAAGGAGAACGTCAGGCAGGGGTCTTCGGCAACGCCGTTGTGCGGCACGTTCGGCGGCAGGTAGAGCATGTCGCCCGGGGCCAGCACCCAGTCGTGGGTCGGCTTGAAGCGGCGCAGCAGCTTGAGCTCGACGTCGTCGCGGAAGTCCAGCGGCGGGCGCTTGCCCTTGATGGATTCGCTGGCGTCGATCTGCCAGCGGCGGTGGCCATAAGCCTGCAGCAGGAAGACGTCGTACTGGTCCACATGGGCGCCGACCGAGCCGCCGGTGGCGGCGAAGCTGATCATCACATCGTCCATGCGCCAGCGCGGCAGGAAATCGAAGTGGCTGATCAGGGCGCGCACGTCGGCGTCCCACTTGTCCACGTCCTGGACCAGCAGGGTCCAGTCGTGGTCCGGCATGCCGGGGAATTCTTCTTCCTGGAACGGGCCGGTGCGCACGGTCCAGCCATCGGTGGCGCGGTCGTGGGTGATCAGCCGCGACAGCGCGCCTTCTTCACAGGCCAGACCGGCGAGGTCTTCGGGCTGCACCGGGGTCTCGAAATCGGGGAAGGCGCCGCGGATGAGCAGCGGGCGCTTCTGCCAGTAATCGCGCAGGAAGGTAGCGGCGGGCATGCCCAGCGGCAGGCCGGGGCGGGCCTGGATTTCGATGACGGGGGTTTTGATCTTGCGTGCGGCCATGGGGGAGATCCTTGGAGCGTGTAGACGGTAGTTCGGGGGCGCAGCAGGGCGGCGCCCATGCCTTCAGATCGCCTTGGCCAGGTCCGCTGCCAGGCCGATGTAGCCGCCCGGGGTCAGGGCGCGCAGGCTCTGCTTGGCGTCGGCGGGCAGGTCCAGCGATTCAACGAAGGCCTGCATCGATTCGGTGGTGATGCCCTGGCCGCGGGTGAGCGCCTTGAGCTGTTCGTACGGGTTGGGCAGGCCATGGCGGCGCATGACGGTCTGCACCGCTTCGGCCAGCACTTCCCATGCGGCGTCCAGGTCGGCATCCAGGCGTTCCGGATTGACGGTCAGCTTGCCCAGGCCCTTGGCCAGCGAGTCCAGGGCGACCTGGGTATGGCCGAAGGCGGTGCCGACCGCGCGCAGCACGGTGGAGTCGGTCAGGTCGCGCTGCCAGCGGCTGATCGGCAGCTTGGCGCTGAAATGCTCGAACAGGGCGTTGGCGATGCCGAAGTTGCCTTCGGCGTTTTCGAAGTCGATCGGGTTGACCTTGTGCGGCATGGTCGAGGAGCCGACTTCGCCTTCCTTGAGCTTCTGCTTGAAGTAGCCCAGCGAAATGTAGCCCCAGACGTCGCGCGCCAGGTCGATCAGGATGATGTTGGCGCGGCGCGCGGCATCGCCGATCTCGGCGACGTTGTCGTGCGGCTCGATCTGGGTGGTGTACGGGTTGAACACCAGGCCGAGACTTTCCACGAAGCGCTGGGCGAAGGCCGGCCAGTCCACGTCCGGGTAGGCGATGACGTGCGCGTTGTAGTTGCCCACCGCGCCATTGATCTTGCCGGTCAGTTCGACGGCGGCGATCTGGCGGCGCTGGCGCTCCAGGCGGGCCACGACGTTGGCCACTTCCTTGCCCAGGGTGGTCGGCGAAGCGGTCTGGCCATGGGTGCGCGAGAGCATCGGCTGGGCGGCCTGGGCATGGGCGAGGGCACGCAGCACGCCGGCGATGTTGTCCAGCGAGGGCAGCAGCACTTCGCGGCGGGCCTGCTCGAGCATCAGCCCGTAGCTGAGGTTGTTGATGTCTTCACTGGTGCAGGCGAAATGCACGAACTCCAGCGCCGGGCCCAGCTCCGCATCGGCGGTGAGCTGCTCCTTGATGAAGTACTCCACGGCCTTGACGTCGTGGTTGGTGGTGCGCTCGATCTCCTTCACCCGCGCGGCGTGGGCCGGGGCAAAGTCGTCGGCCAAGGCGCGCAGGCGCGCGGTGGCGGCAGCCGAGAACGGCGCCAGTTCGACGATGCCCGGCTCATTGGCCAGTGCCAGCAGCCATTCCACTTCCACCTTCACGCGGGCCTTGATCAGGCCGTATTCGGAGAAGATCGGGCGCAGGGCGTCGACCTTGCCGGCGTAGCGGCCATCGAGCGGGGACAGGGCGAGCAGGGCGAATTCGGACATGGCAGGGCGCAGATCGGTGGCAGCGGGGGCCGCCATTCTACGCTGCCCCGGCGTCCTCGGCCTGTGCCATGCGCACCGTCACGGCCTGGATCCGGTGCCCGGCCATGCGCTTGATCGTGAACTGGTGCCCGTCGATCTCCAGCTGCTCGCCTTCCTCGGGCAGCCGCTGGAGCTGGTGCACGATCAGCCCGCCGACCGAATTGAGGTGGTCAGGCGCGCTCAGGTCGTGCCCCAGCAGCCGCTCCAGCCGGAAGATCGAGGTCGAGCCGGCCACCAGCAGGGTGCCGTCGGCGCCACGGGTGGGGGCGTCCTTGACGATATGCGGGTGTTCGTCCTCGATATCCCCGACCACCACTTCCAGCAGGTCTTCCAGGGTGAAATAGCCCAGGATGCGGCCATGTTCTTCCACGCACAGCGCCAGGTGGGTGGTGCCGGTGCGGAAGCGCTCCAGCACCAGCGGTACCGGGGTTTCCAGCGCGATCAGGTTGGCCGGGCGCAGCAGCGGGCGCAGGTCGTCGGTGGGATTGCCTCGAGCGATCTCGACCAGCAGGTCCTTCATGTGCAGGATGCCCAGCACTTCCTCGCCATCGCGGTCGAACCACGGGTAGCGGCTGTAGCGGCTTTCGGCGAACTCGGCCATGACGTCGGCCAGGCGCATGCCTTCGCGGAACGAGCGCATGTGGTCGCGGGAGCGCATCAGGTCGCCGGCCACCAGCTCGGGCAGCTCCAGCGCGTGGCTCATCAAGGTGAGGTCCTGGTCCGGCGCACTGCCGACCGGTTGCTGGCGACCCACGATCAGCTTGAGCTCCTCGCGCGAATAGCGGTGCGAGGTGTGCTCCACATCGCCCCAGCCGGCCAGGCGCAGCAGCGCATTGGCGCTGTTGTTGAGCAGCCAGATGGCCGGGTACATGGCCCAATAGAACAGGTACAACGGCGCGGCCGTCCACAGCGACATCGCCTCGGGGCGACGGATCGCCATCGATTTCGGCGCCAGTTCGCCCAACACGATGTGCAGGAACGAGATCAGGCTGAAGGCGATGATGAAGGACGTCAGGCGCGAGGCTTCCGGGGTCAGCCCCAAGGTGTCGAACAACGGCTGCAGCAGGTGTGCGAAGGCCGGCTCACCGACCCAGCCCAGGCCCAGCGAGGACAGCGTGATGCCCAGCTGGCAGGCCGACAGGTACGCATCCAGGTGCGAGTGCACGTTGAGCAGCAGCCGCCCCCGCCAGCCATGGTTCTCGGCCAGGCCGACGGCCTGGGTATGGCGCAGCTTCACCAGGGCGAACTCGGCGGCCACGAAGAAGCCGTTGAGTACCACCAGCAGCAGGGCCAGCAGCAGAAGCAGGAGATTGCCGATCATCCGCGGCCCCGCAGCGCTGCTGCCTGGAGCGGAATGGCACCCGCGGTCGCCAGGGCGGCGAGGGCGGTCATCGGTGCGTGCGCGCTCGCACGCCCGGTACTACTGTCGGGATCGTCACCCATGGGGGCGGCAGTCTGTCTGAATGAAAACGAATCCCGAGTCTAGCCGATCCACCGCGTGGTTGGGTTTCAACGGTGCTTGGGAGTATCGTGATCAGAGCCGCCAGCCAGGGAATCAGGCCCGTTGCCAGCCGCAGGTTCCCTTTCATCCACGAAAGATGTGCGGAGTTGAAGCAATGAGCAAGGGTTTCAGGATTGAACACGACAGCATGGGCGAACTGCAGGTGCCCGCCGATGCGTTGTGGGGCGCGCAGACCCAGCGCGCCGTCGATAATTTCCCGGTGTCGGGCCAGCGCATGCCGCGCGGTTTCATCCGCGCGCTCGGCCTGGTCAAGGGGGCTGCGGCCAACGTCAACGTCGAGCTGGGCCATCTGCCGCGCAACATCGGCAAGGCCATCGAAGCGGCCGCTGCCGAAGTCGCCGATGGGCGCCATGACGCGCACTTCCCGATCGATGTGTACCAGACCGGTTCGGGCACTTCCTCGAACATGAATGCCAACGAGGTCATCGCCACGCTGGCCAACCGTGCCGGCAAGGCGGGCAAGACCGCGGTGCATCCCAACGATCACGTCAACCAGGGGCAGAGCTCCAACGACGTGATCCCGACCGCGCTGCGCGTTTCGGCGCTGCTGGGCGTGCATGAGCAGCTGCTGCCTTCGCTGGTGCACCTGCGCAAGACTATCGACAAGCGTGGCCGCGCGCTGCGCAAGGTGGTCAAGACCGGCCGCACCCATCTGATGGATGCGATGCCGCTGACCTTCGAACAGGAATTCGGTGCGTGGTCGGCGCAGTTGTCCTCTGCCCAGGAGCGCATCGAAGACAGCCTCAAGCGCCTGCGTCGGCTGCCGCTGGGCGGCACCGCCATCGGCACCGGCATCAATGCCGACCCGCGTTTCGGCGTGCAGGTGGCCAGGCAGCTCAAGCAGCAGACCGGCATCAAGTTCGACAGCGCCGAGAACAAGTTCGAAGGCCTGGCCGCGCAGGACGATGCGGTTGAACTGTCCGGCCAGCTCAACGCGTTGGCGGTGGCACTGATCAAGATCGCCAACGACCTGCGCTGGATGAATGCCGGTCCGCTGGCCGGACTTGGCGAGATCGAACTGCCGGCGCTGCAGCCGGGCAGCTCGATCATGCCGGGCAAGGTCAATCCGGTGATTCCCGAAGCCACCGTGATGGTGTGCGCCCAGGTGATCGGCCACCACACCGCGATCACCGTGGCCGGCCAGACCGGCAACTTCCAGTTGAACGTGACGCTGCCGTTGATCGCCGCGAACCTGCTGGATGGCATCAATCTGCTGGCCAACATGACCCGCCTGCTGGCCGATACCGCGATCGCCGGGTTGAAGGTGCGCGAGGATCGCGTCCGCGAGGCACTGGACCGCAATCCGATCCTGGTGACCGCGTTGAACCCGATCATCGGCTATGAGAAAGCCGCCGCGATCGCCAAGCGTGCCTACAAGGAACAGCGCCCGGTGCTGGAGGTGGCCAAGGAAGACAGCGGTCTGTCCGAGGCCGAACTGCGCAAGCTGCTCGATCCGGCCGCGCTGACCGCTGGTGGCATCCACGCCGGCGGCGGCGGGGGCGGTTGAGCGCGCGTACTACCTGAAACGAAAAACGGGCCGAATGGCCCGTTTTTTTCTGCGTGAGCCCCGTAGCGGCCGTCGGCCCCAGGGCAAAATCAAGGAGGAGGTCGTCGCTGCCAGGCGGCGGACGGGGGACATTTGCCCAGGGGCCTGCCGGCCGCTGCGGGGCTCAGTCAGTGGCGGTCGGCCTGCAGATTGCCGAAGGTCTCGGTGTAATCCTTGAATTCGGGAATCTTCGTGGTCAGGTCCGGCGGGATCGGCTGCATGCCATCGGGCACCTGGATCTTCACCGAGCGCTTGGCCGGGTCCGGCGGAGCATCGGTCAAGGTGTTCTGGCGCAGCACCTGCAACTGGCCGAACATGCCCTGCAGCATCGCCTGCTGCTCTTCGTTGAGCGGGATCTCGATCTCATCGATCTTCATGTGCCCGTTGGGCAGGATGATGATGTTCGGCGCAGGTGCGCGGCGCACGGTGACCATGCCGTCGCTGACGGTGATCTTCGGCTTGCTGCGCTCGGCGCGGTGATTGCGGTACTCCTGGTCGCAACCGGTGGCGACGAGGCAGAACAGGGCGAACAGCAACAGACTCAGCTTCTTCATGAGCAGGCAACAACGCGTGCGGCGGGAACGCAGATTGTAGTCCCCTGGCGCCGGGAAGGGCCTGCCTGCGACGCATCGTCGCAGGCAGGGGCCGCTTACTTGCCGCAGTCGTCGATGTCTTTCTGGTCCATGGTCGCGTAGGGCTGGAAGGCCGGCAGCGCGGCCGCCAGCGCCTGCTGTCTGGCCATCATCCCGGGCAGCAGGCCGCACAGCTTCTGGGCCTGGCCTTCGATCTTCCTGGCCTCCTCGTTCACCCGCGCTTCGATGCCCTGGGTGTCACCGGAGAACATGCCCTTGATCGCCTCACCGGCCGCCTTCACGCCGAGATTGGCGCCGGCCACGCCGATCTCCATGCCCGCACTGGCCAGCGACTCGACCTGCTTGCGGTAGTCCTGCAGCAGCGCACGCTGGTGGGCATCCACCGGCACCGCCTTGCCATCGATCAGCAGGTCGCCCTGGGGGCTGATCTCGGCCTTGGGAGATTTGCCATTGGAGATGGAGATGTTGCCCTGGGCGATTTCCCGGCGGGCCTTGTCAGTGGCTTCCTGCACGGTCTTGCCGATGCTGTCGGTATCCAGCGCGCTGGTGGCCGGGGCGGCGGCGCTCTGGTCGGCGGGGGCTTTGCCCTTTCCGCTGTCCGGGGCGGTACAGGCTGCGATGGGCAGGCACAACAGCAGGGCAGGCAGCAGCAGTCGAGTTGTCATGGTCCGTATCCGTTGAGGGTAAAGAGGCTTACTTGCCGCGCGGCAGTTCAACCCGGCCGCGTACATTGCTGTGGCGGATATCGCCGCTGCCACTGTTGGCGACGCGCAGGTCGCCACCGACATCACGGGCCGTCACATCGCCGGAGCCATGGCGTTCCACCGTGACGCTGCCGCCGATGTCGCGCAGCTCGGTATCGCCGGAGCCGACGGTGCCGATCCGCACGTTGCCCTTGGCCTGGCGCACGTCGGTGTCGCCGGAGCCGACCACGCCGATCTCGACATTGCCGCCGACGGTATCCAGCTCGAAGTCGCCCGAGCCGATGGTGCCGACCTTGGCGTCGCCGCGTACGTTGCGGGCCTTGAAATCACCCGAGCCGACCGAGAGCAGGTTCAGTGCACCGGCCCCATCGAGGATGACATCGCCCGAGCCGACTGCCGCGGTCACCAGCCCTTTGATGTTCTCCAGCTTGATATCCCCGGAGCCGACATCGGCGCTGAGCGAATGCGCACCGCTGACGCTGGCATCGCCGGAGCCGACCTTCATCTGGACCAGGAGCGTGTCCGGCACCGTGCCGCGCAGGTCCAGGTAGGCATAGCTGCTGCCGCTCATGGTGAGGCTGCGCCCTTCGCGCTGCAGGCGGACGACGAGCTTGTCGCCGACCTTCTGCTGGGTGACCGTGAGTTGGCGCAGCCAGTCCGCGTTGGAGGCGCAGGCGCGCCCGCCGAGCTGGGCCGCACCGGGGCCGGCCTGCAGCACCAGGTCGTGCTGGTTCACTTCGAACACCACGGCCTTGGCACCGGCCAGGTCGAGCTTGAGGTCGCGCGGTTCGTTGAACTTGCACTGCGGTTCATTGGCGAGCGCGGTCAGCGGCAGCAGCAACAGGGAAGCAACAGCGAGCTTGCGGATCATGGGTGGCTCCTCGAAGAAGGGCGGGGGATCAGATTTCGCCAGCGCGGCGGCGCAGGCGGATGGCCAGGAACAGGAACACCACGCCGGCGGCAGCCCCGATCCACAGTTCCGGCATGGCCAGGGCGGCCAGCTGGTGGCTTGGGCCCAGTTCGTTGACCAGGTTGTCCATGTTGCCGTTGCCACTGAACATGGACTCACCGCGGTAGAACTGGTCGCTGGCCGGGACCGCGCTGAGCAGCAGGCGGCCAACGATATGCTTCCAGAACCAGCCGCCGGTCAGGTCGAACAGGGTCATCACCTTGGTGGTGCTGACGATGATGCCGGCGAACAGCGGCAGCATCACCGCCCACAGGAACGGCTTGGTCTTGGCCCAGGCCGAGCACAGCAGCAACCAGCCAACGGTCGGCAGCGCCCAGAGCAGGTAGACCGGAATCCAGGACAGGTGGCCGGCGATGATGGTCAGCGGGCTGGCAGGGCCCCAGATCAGCATCATCGGATCACCGCCGTGGGCGATCACCACGATCGAGATCATCACCAGGAAACCGAGCATGGTCAGGGCCGAGGCGATCACCGCGATGATCGGGGCGATCAGCAGCGCACTCACGGCCTTGGACAGCACCGTGGCGGTATCCGACAGCGGCAGCGATTTCCAGAACAGGATGCTGCGGTCGCGGCGGTCGTCGTACAGGGCGCCCAGGCAGTAGAAGAACACCACGAAGGCGAGCACGATCAGCGGCCAGCCCGAGCTCAGGATCAGGGTCAGGTCCAGGCCATTGGCCAGGTCGTGCAGGTCCTTGGCATCGAGCTTGCTGGTCAGCAGGCTCAGGTCAAGGCCGTTGATGTTGACGCTTTCGTTGTCGATGTGGATGCCGCCGCTCTTGACCGCACGGTGCATGGCGACCAGGCCGAACACGATGCCGAGCAGGCTCATCACCAGCGAGATGCCGCCGGCGATCACCGGCGCATACAGGAAGCCGCCGCGGTTTTCCCAGTACTCACGCTTGAGCAGCCACTTGAACGCACTGGCCTTGCTGATGGGATGGTTGACGGTGTTCATGCGTAGGTTCCCTTCATGATGGCCACGAACAGATCCGCCAGCCCCGGGCTGCGGATTTCGCCCAGGGGCGTGAGCTGGGCGCGTGGCACCCCGTCGAACAGCAGCACGGTCTTGCCGAAGGGCAGGGCACGTTCGTCGATCGGCTTGAGCGCGCGTGCGGCCTCCACCGCATCGGCCGACACCAGCACTTCGGTATAGCGTTCGCCGATGTCTTCCATGTCGGTGGTCAACACGATGCGGCCATCGCGGATGAACATCACATCGGTGAGGATGTGCTCGATCTCTTCCACCTGGTGGGTGGTGACGATGATGGTCTTCTGCTCGTCGAAGTAGTCCTCCAGCAGGCGCTGGTAGAACTCCTTGCGGTACAGGATGTCCAGGCCCAGGGTCGGTTCGTCCAGCACCAGGACCTTGGCATCGATGGCCATCACCAGCGCCAGGTGCAGCTGCACGATCATGCCCTTGGACAGTTCGCGCACGCGCTGCTTGGGATGCAGTTTGGTGGAGGCCAGGAAGCGTTCGCAGCGCGCCCGGTCGAAACGCGGGTGGGTGCCGGCGACGAAATCGATGGCCTCGCGCACCTTCATCCAGCGCGGCAGCACCGCCACGTCGGCGATGAAGCACACATCGTTCATCAGGGCGTTGCGCTGTACGGTCGGGTCCAGCCCGAGCACGCGCAGCTCGCCTTCCACCGAGGTCAGGCCCAGCAGCGCCTTGAGCAGGGTGGTCTTGCCGGCGCCGTTGGGGCCGATCAGGCCGGTGATGCGGCCGGGCGCGATCGTGAAACTGGTGTTGTCCAGTGCCACGGTCTGTTTATAGGCCTTGCGCAGGCCTCGAGCGGAAATGACGACATCACTTGCAACGGCATTCATGAGGATTTCCCCTGGGGCAGCAATTCGTCGAGGTTCAGGCCCAGGCGCTGGATGCGTTCCAGGACCAGCGGCCATTCTTCATTGAGGAACCGGTCGCGCTCGCTGCTGCGCAGCTGCGTGGCCGCTTCTTCGGTCATGAACATGCCCAGGCCGCGGCGCTTCTCGACCAGGCCTTCATCAGCCAGTTCCTGGTAGGCGCGCGAAACGGTGATGGGATTGAGCTGGTACTCGGCGGCAACCTGCCGGACCGAAGGCAGGGCGTCGCCCGGCTTGATGATGCCGTCAAGCATCATGGCGATCACGCGCTCTTTCAGCTGGCGGTAGATCGGAGCACCATCGCTCCATTGAATATCGCTCATGGTCAGCTCCGTGGGTTCAGCGACTGCGCGAATGAGAAGTAAGGCATGGACAGGGAGCTGTGCAGCCGGCGGGGGGGCGTGGGGGCGCCGTCGGCGGTCCCTGCCTCGATGACGCCTGCGTCCTGCGGGCCTTCAAACACATTGGCGCTGGCAGGGCTGCCAGCGTCACCGGAAGGGATGCCGAACCAGCCCAGCAGCAGCAACGCCGAGGCGGCGGTGACGGCTTTGGCGGCGTGGTGGTGGCGCATGCGGTTCATGGGCTTCCCCTGTCTAGGTGACTGGTGTTGTATGCAACTATAACACCGGCACGCCGAAGATCAACAGGGCGAGCAACCCAACTGATGGCAGGGGGCGTGTGACAGCCTCCATGGTTTCCCAAGTTATTGAATATAAAGACATATATCTGCACGTGAGCTGCCGATGCGGGCCAGCGCACATTCATTGATGTCAATGGTATGGCAAGTGGGCGCCGTATTCAGGTGATCGAATCGGTGAGGTTGGCCTGTCGGTCCACACCGCCAGACGCGGCAAAACGGCGCTGAATGCGGCGGGCAGCATCGACGGGGCCGTGCCCGGCCACGGCGCATTGCGGCGAGGCGTCCTGCCGGCGGACCAACGGCGTCCGGCGGCAAAAACACCGGTGATATAGTGCCCGCCGCCGTCCTGGCCGCCCTCGCCGGGCGCATTCAGGCCTTCGTTCTTCCCCACTCTGGAGTGTCGCGATGCATCACGTGTCTTTGTTGTCGCCCATCCGCTGCGGCCGCATTCCGCGCCGGGCGCGGTGGTCCGTGCTGTTGCTGGCGGCCGGCCTGCTGGTGGGCGCCTCTGCCCAGGCGGCCGATCTGCTGGATGTGAGCTATCGCCCGCTGGCCGGCAAGGGCGAGGTCAATCTGGCCAGGCAGTACGGCGGCAAGGTGCTGCTGGTGGTCAACACCGCCAGCAAGTGCGGATTCACCCCGCAGTACGAAGGCCTGGAAGCGCTGCAGCGAAAGTACGCCGCGCGTGGTTTCTCGGTGCTGGGCTTCCCGTCCAATGACTTCAAGGGCCAGGAGCCGGGTGACGAAGCCCAGATCCAGGAGTTCTGCACGCTGACCTATGGCGTCAAGTTCCCGATGTTCCAGAAGGTGGTCGTCACCGGGCCGGAGGCGACGCCGTTGTATCGCAGCCTGGCCACGGCCACGGCCGTGTCGCCCGGCTGGAACTTCCACAAGTATCTGATCAGCCGCGATGGCCGGGTGGTGGCGCAGTTCCCGAGCAAGGTCACGCCGGACGATCCGAAACTGGTCGCGGCGATCGAACGTGAACTGTCTGTCACGGCCAACAAGCACTGACGATATCGACATCTCGGACGCGCGTGCGACAATGGTTGCTTTCGCGCCGACGTCGGCGTCCAGTCACTTCCAGGAATGCAGCGAATGAAGATGGGAATGCGCGGCGCCGCGGCGTCGGTTCTGATTCTGGCGATGGGTGCCACCGGTACCGCGATGTCGCAACAACCAGCCGCCCGCGCGGCTGTCAAGGAGACTTCCACTTTGAATACCCAACGCGAAAAGCTTGGCTACGCCATCGGTATCGATGTCGCCAATTCGTTCGGTCCGATCTCCAGCGAGATCGACCTGGCCGCCCTGCGCCGCGGCGTGACGAATGCCTTTGAAGGCAAGCAGCCGCTGATCAGCCAGGAAGAGGCGCAGAAGACCGACGCCGCCCTGCGCCAGGCCGTGATGGCCAAGAGCGGCCAGCCGGTTCCGGGCGTTGCCCCGGGCACCGCGCCGCCGAAGGTGGACCGCGAGAAGGTCGGCCTGATGCTGGGCAGCTTCGCCGTGGGCCCGTCGCTGGCGCCGCTGAAGGACGATCTGGACCTGGACGCGCTGTTCGATGCGGTCAGCACCACCTTCAACAACGGCACCCCGAAGATGACCGCCGAGCAGGCCAAGGCCACGCTGGAAGGCTTCATGAAGGGCAAGCAGGCCGAGATGGACGCCAAGTCCGCCGCCCAGGCCGGTACCAACCGCGTGGAAGGCAACAACTTCCTGGCCAAGAACAAGACCGTGCCGGGCGTGGTGACCACCGCCTCGGGTCTGCAGTACCAGGTGCTGCGTCCGGGTTCGGGCGAGCGTCCGATGCCGACCAGCAAGGTGCGCGTGAACTACGAAGGCAAGCTGCTCGACGGCACCGTGTTCGACAGCAGCTACCAGCGCGGCCAGCCGATCGAGTTCGGCCTGGACCAGGTGATCAAGGGCTGGTCCGAAGGCGTGTCGCTGATGCCGACCGGCTCCAAGTACCGCTTCTGGATTCCGGGCGAGCTGGCCTATGGCGAGCAGGGCACCCCGGGTGGTCCGATCGGTCCGAACGCGACGCTGACGTTCGACGTCGAGCTGCTGAACGTTCTGCCGTAACGGATCTGGAGCCCCACCGCCCATGCGCGTTGCGATTTTCGGTACCGGCTATGTCGGTCTTGTCACGGGTACCTGCCTGGCCGAGGTTGGCCATCAGGTGATCTGTGTCGACATCGACCAGGCCAAGGTCGACGGGCTCAACAACGGGATCATCCCGATCTATGAGCCCGGCCTGGAGCCGATGGTCAAGGCCAACCACGCTGCGTCGCGGTTGGTCTTCACCTCCGACGCCGCCACCGCGATCGCGCATGGCCAGGTGATCTTCATTGCCGTGGGCACGCCACCGGACGAGGACGGCAGTGCCGACCTGCAGTACGTGCTGGCCGTGGCCCGCACCATCGGCCGGCACATCACCGCGCCGGTGGTGGTGGTGAACAAATCGACCGTGCCGGTAGGCACGGCCGACAACGTCCGTGAGGCCATCGCCCAGGCGCTGGCCGAGCGCGGCGTGGAGATCGCGTTCGACGTGGTCTCCAATCCCGAATTCCTCAAGGAAGGTGACGCGGTCGCCGACTGCATGCGGCCGGACCGCATCGTGGTAGGCGCGTCCAATCCCGACTCGGTCGCGCTGATGCGCCGCCTGTATGCGCCGTTCAACCGCAACCACGACCGCGTGGTGGAGATGGACGTGCGCTCGGCCGAGCTCACCAAGTACGCGGCCAATGCGATGCTGGCGACCAAGATTTCGTTCATGAACGAAATCGCCAACATCGCCGAGAAGGTCGGTGCCGACATCGAGCAGGTCCGACAGGGCATCGGCTCGGATCCGCGCATCGGCTGGCACTTCATCTATCCCGGCGCCGGTTACGGCGGCTCGTGCTTCCCCAAGGATGTGCAGGCCCTGGCCCGGACCGCCCAGCAGTACGGCCATGAGCCCAAGCTGTTGAACGCGGTGGAAGCCGTCAACGAACATCAGAAGGGCCATCTGTACGCGCTGATCCAGCGCCACTACGACCGTGGCGAGGATGAAGGCGTGCGCGGCAAGACCTTCGCGGTGTGGGGCCTGGCTTTCAAGCCGAACACCGATGACATGCGCGAAGCCTCCAGCCGCCGCCTGCTGGCGCAGCTGTGGGAAGCCGGTGCCCGGGTGCGCGCCTACGATCCGGAAGCGACCGACGAAGCGCGCCGCATCTTCGGTGAGCGCGATGACCTGGTGTTCTGCGATGATGCCTATGACGCCCTCGACGGCGCCGATGCGCTGGTCGTGGTCACCGAATGGAAGCAGTTCCGCAGCCCGGATTTCATCCGCCTGCGTGAGATGCTCAGCGATGCGGTCGTGTTCGACGGCCGCAATCTGTACGACCCGCAGGAAATCGAAGCCGCGGGCCTGGCTTACTACGGCATTGGCCGGGGACGTTCGTTGAATGCATGAGTCCACACCCTCCGAGCGCGAACAGGCACTGGAAGCACGCCTGATCGAGCTGGAAATGCGCGTCTCCTTCCAGGAGCAGGCGCTGGCCGAACTGAGCGAGGCCTTGGCCGATGCACGCATGGAAGGCAATCGCAATGCCGACCTGACCCGCATCCTGCTTGAAGACCTCGGCAAGGTCCGCACTGCGCTGTATTCCGATTCGGCCGAAGAGCCGCCGCCTCCGCATTACTGATCTGACGTCATGAGCGATACTCTCCGCGACCAGCTGCTGGGCCTTGGCTTCAAAGCCGCGCCCAAACCCGAACGAACCAACGACCGCAAGCCGGACCGTCGGCCCGATGCGCGCCGCGATGGCCGACCGGCCGGCAAGCCGCAGGGCGCACGCCCGGCCGGCAAGCCCGGCGAGGGCCAGCGGCCCGCGCGTGACGGTGATCGCCGTCCACCGGGCAAGGGCCGTCCTGCCGGCGCCCGCCCGCCGCAGGGCGCGCCTGGCAAGCCGCGCTCGCGCGAGGATATCGATCTCGCCAAGGCGTATGCGATCCGTGCGCAGAAGGAAAAGGACGACCGCATCGAGGCCGAGCGCCTGAAGCAGGAAGAGGCGCGTATCCGCCGCGAGGCCAAGGCCAAGCTGGAGGTCCTGCTGGAAGGCAAGTCTCTCAATGCTGAAGCAGCCGACATCGCGCGCCACTTCCCGTACGGCGGCAAGATCAAGCGTATCTACGTCACCGCCGATCAGCTCAAGGCGCTCAATGCCGGTGAGCTTGGTGTGCTGCAGCAGAACGGCCGGTACGTGCTGGTCACTGCCGCCGTGCTGGCCGAGGCCGAAGCGGTGTTCGCACCGTCGGTGGCGCTGAAGGTCGATCCGGATGCACCGGCTGGCGAAGATCCGTACGCCGATCCGCAGTACCAGGTGCCGGACGACCTGGTCTGGTAAGCCGACGCCACCATTGTTGAATGCACTGGGCGCCGGCAGGCGCCCGTTGCATGTCAGGAGCAGGGCCATGCAGGAACGCAGTCCCGGGTATTTCCCGCACATCGATGGCCTGCGTGCGATCGCAGTGCTGGCGGTCATCCTCTACCACCTCAAGGCCAGCTGGTTGCCCGGCGGCTTCACCGGCGTGGACGTGTTTTTCGTCATCTCCGGCTTCGTGGTCAGTGCCTCGGTGGATCGCCTGCCGGCGGTGAGCGGCTGGGCCGGGCTGGCCCGTTTCTATGCGCGCCGCATGCGCCGCATCGCCCCGGCGCTGGTGGTCTGCCTGCTGTTCACGGCAATGCTCAGCGCGCTGCTGATTCCCGAATCGTGGCTCAGCGAAACCAGCGACAAGACCGGGCGCATGGCCTTCGTCGGGCTGAGCAACTGGGTGCTGGCCAGTACCGGCAACGATTACTTCTCACCGCGCACCGAATTCAACCCGTACACGCACACCTGGTCGTTGGGCGTGGAAGAGCAGTTCTACCTGCTGTTCCCCCTGTTGTTCCTGGCCTGGGCCAAAGGCCCGCGCGGGCGCTGGGTATCGCTGGGGCTGTTCGGCGTGGCGGTCGCGGCATCGCTGGGGTATGCGGTGTTCCGTGCGCGCCAGGGCGGCCATGAGATCGATGCGTTCTATCTGACCACCACGCGGTTCTGGCAGCTGGGCGCTGGCGTGCTGCTGTTCCAGGTGTTGTCGCTCAGCGGCCGGTTCACGCCGCTGACGGCATCGCCGCGCGGCATCAGCTGGCGCTCGCCGCTGTTGCTGCTCAGCGTTGGCGCACTGGGCTATGGGCTGTGGTCCGCGCGTCCGGGTCATTCGCCCTGGATCGACGGGCTTTGGCCGGTGCTGGGCACGCTGGGCCTGCTTGGTCTGCTGCAGCGCGCGCCAGGGGGCTGGATCGGCCGCGCGCTGGCGACCACGCCGATGGTGACGATCGGCCGCCTGTCCTATTCGCTGTACCTGTGGCACTGGCCGGTTTTCGTGCTGTTCCGCTGGACGGTGGGCCTTGAGACGGTGGCCACCGGCGCGGCCGCACTGCTGTGCGTGGCGCTGCTGTCCTGGCTGTCCTGGCGCTGGGTGGAACAGCCCCTGCGGCATGGCGGACGCTGGCGCATCAGCAACGCACGCTGGGTCGCGGTCGGGGTGGCCGCGCTGGTGCTTGGCGCCGGGCTGCAGACGGCGTTGGTCAAGACCCAGCAGTACACCTCGCTCAGCGTGGTCAGCCGCGCCCCGCTGGACTGGTATCCCTATGCCAAGGGGCTCAAGAAGGAAATCCCGGACTGCCGCGTGCGGGTCAGCAACGTGCCGGTGCAGGGCGGGCAGGCACGCCTGTACGAGCGCGGCCAGTGCCCGGGACGCGCCGCCTCCACGCGCCAGCTGTTCGTGGCCGGTGATTCGCATGCGCTGGCCTACCACGAGATGTTGCAGCGCCTGGCCGTGCTGGATGGCGCAACGATCCGGCTGTACGGCAGCGGGGGCTGTGCGCTGGTCGGGTTGCGTGCCTGGCAGGGCCCCAATCCGGCGTGTGATGCGTATGTGCGCAACGTGCTGGAGGATATCCAGGCCCGTGCGCAGCCGGGCGATGTGGTGTTGCTGGCCGGGCTGCGGCTGCCGCGTCTGTCCGAGCAGTACACCGTGTTCGATATCGCGCAGGTACGTGCCGAACATCTGAGCGAGGCGGCCGATGCCGGTCGCCGGGCCGAGGTCGCGTCCTGGATTGCTCAGCTCACCCCGCTGGCCGAGCGCGGCGTGCACATCGTGCTGGAAGCGCCCAAGCCGGTACTGCCCGCGCCGCCGTACCGCTGCTCGGATGTGTTCAACCGGCACAACCCGATCTGCGTCAATGGCATGACTGTGCCGCGCAGCGAGATCGAGCAGCTGCGTGCGCCGGTGCTGACCGGCCTGCAGCAGGTGGCGGATGCGCTGCCGGGGGCGTCGATCTGGGATCCGATGCCGCTGCTGTGCCCCGGCGAGCAGTGCCTGCCGACCCGCGAGGGCAAGCCGCTGTTCTTCGATGGCGATCATCTCAGCGGCTATGGCAATCGACTGCTGCTGCCTGATTTCCAGGCCCGGCTGAAGCGCCTGGAGGCGACGGCGCCGGCCGCCGCCCCCTGAATCCCATCGCCCGCGATCAGTCGCGGGCAGCCGTGCCTGCTTCGGCCTCGATCGGGCCGGCGACCTGCTGGCCCGCCTGCCAGACCGCATCGATCCGGCGGCTGTTGCGGATGTCCTGAAGCGGGTTGGCCCCCAGAACCAGCAGATCCGCACGGCGACCGACCGCGATCCGACCGCGATCGTCCAGGCCAAGCAGGCGTGCGGCGTCGGCGGTGGCTACCTGCAACGCCTGCGCCGGGGTGAAACCGGCCTGGGTCATCAGCTCCAGCTCGCGATGCTCGGCGACGCCGATCACGCGCTGCGGCATCGCGCCGGCATCGGTACCGAAGCCGATGTTCACACCGGCCTCGTGCAGCGTTTTCAGATTACGCAGGTTCATGGCCACCGCTGCGCGTGCCTTGGGGATGCCATCGCCCGCCAGCTGCGCCTTCTGCCACTGTGGTTGCTGCCAGCGCTCACGCACGGCTGCCGGCAGGGCGTTGGCCACGAACGGCTGCTGCAGCCACTGCGGGTTCTCTGCGTACAGATAATTCGCCTCGTCGATGTTGACCGTCGGGATGTACCACACGCCCTTGTCGCGCATCGCGCTGACCAGCGCCGGGGCGACCGGCGTATCGCGGATGCCGTGCGCGATGATGTCCACGCCGGCCTCGACCAGATCCGCTGCCGGCGCCTGGTCGTGGATGTGCGCGGCCACCTTGAGCTGGTGCTGGTGCGCCTCATCGATCGCCGCGCGGTAGATCGGTGGCGCCATCATCGGGAAGCGGCCACCGAGGTCGTCCACCCACAGCTTGATCACGTCCACCCCGGCCTGCTGCTGCGCGCGGACCGCGGCGCGGGCCTGGTCGGGCGTGGTCGGGCGTGCCACGGGGTCGTGCTCGAGCCCCATCGTTTTGGCCGGCGGGGCGCCTGCGGCCGCGCCGATGCCGCCACCGGCGCCGTACAGCTGCGCACCGAGCGTGGGTTGGTCACGGACTTCGGCGCGGATCGTGGTGAACGCAGCGCCGTTCATGCCCAGCGCGGTCACCGTGGTGATGCCGTAGCGCTGGAACTGCTGCAGGTCGCGGAGCACGTGATCACGGGTGTAGAAGCGGTCGCCATGCTCCAGCCCGTCGGTATTGCCGACGTGGATGTGGTTGCTGACCAGGCCGGGCAGGATCATCTTGCCCTGGTAGTCGATGCGCTTGGCACCCTTGGCCAGTGCGGGCGGCGGTGGGCCGATGTGTGCGATGCGCTCATCGCGCAGCGTCAGCGTGGTGATGCCCAGGTCGCGTTCGCCGTCGAACACGCGGGCGTTGTCGAGAATGATCGGGGGGGCTGCGTTCGCGGTGGCACAGGCCGCCACGAGGGCGGTGAACAGGGTCGGCAGGCGAAGGGAACTTCGCATGGGGACTCCGGGGTTGGGGAATCCCGAGCGTACCGGCACCAACGTGACGGCAGGGCCACGCACGGCGTGGCGCTACACGGCCCCGGGCTTCCGGCTGGCGGCCCGCAACAGCGGCAGGCTGATCGCGAAGAAGCACAGCAGGGCGCCGGCCAGCGCGAATCCGCTGGCCGCCAGGAATGCGGTGCGGCCCTGATCGATCGGCCACAGCTGGCCCGCGATCAACGCACCGAGCACACCGCCCACACCCGAGGAGAAGCCGTACAACACGCCCTGGCCGTGCCCATTGAGGCGGCCGGGGAAGTAGGTGGCCAGCATCTGCATCGCAGCGGCGAAGAAGGCCGCAAAGCCCAGTGCATGCGCGGTCTGGGCGACCAGCATCACCGGCAGGTTCTGCGGGAACAGTGCGGTGATCGCCCAGCGCACGGTGGAGCTGAGCAGGGCGATCAGCAGCATCCAGCTGGCGTCATAGCGGCGGAAGAAGCGGCCGATGGTGAAGAACACGCCGACTTCGAACACCACCCCGACCGTCCACAACACGCCCAGCGTGGAAGTCGCGTAGCCGTGGTGGTCCATGTAGACCGAGAAGAACGTGTAGTACGGGCCGAACGACAGCTGCTCCATGAAGGCGGCCAGGAAGAACGCCAGTACCTGCGGCTTGCGCACGATCTGCCAGAAACCAGTGACATCGCCGTCGCTGCGCTGCAGGTTGCGCGCATAGCGGTTGGCGAAGCCCGAGGCCGTAAGCAGGCCGAACAGCGGCAGCATCAGCCACGGCAGCAGGTGTGCATTGCCGGCGCCGCCGTCACCTTCGATGATCCAGCCAAACAGCATCACCACCACGATGAAACCCAGCGAGCCCCACACCCGGATAAGTCCGTAGCGATGGCTGTCGCTGCCCAGGTGGGTCAGCGTGATCGATTCGAACTGCGGCATCACTGCGTTGTAGAAGAAGCAGAACGCGATCATCGCCGGGCACAGCCAGGGCTGCGGCAACGGCAGCAGGAAGGCGCAGAACGTCAGCAGCGTGAGCACACAGCCCAGCCGCAGCCAGAAGATCGGGCGCGGCGAGGCGGCGGCAATGGAGGTCCACGTGGTCGGCGCGACGATACGGGTGGCATACCACAGCCCCATCATCACGCTGATCGCGGTGACGCTCATGCCGCGCGAGGTCAGGAACAGCGACCAGTAGGGCGTGAACGCGCCGAGGGCGGCGTAGTAGACCAGGTAGAACGACGAGAGGCGGACGGCCGGGACGGCGTCGCGGGGGAGGGCGGTCATGCAGGGTCTCGGAGGGCGCGCACCCGCCAACAGTGGGTGCCTACCCGTGCATTATGCCGGTAGCACCCGACCGTGGGTCGGGTGACGCGGTCATTCCGGATCGTAATCCAGGTTGGAGGCCAGCCAGCGTTCGGCCTGCACGCGGTCCACGCCCTTGCGCTTGGCATAGTCCACCACCTGCTCGCGCGAGACCCGGCCGACCACGAAATACTGGCTCTGCGGGTGGCTGAAGTAGTAACCCGATACCGCCGCGGTGGGCAGCATCGCAAAGCTCTCGGTCAGCTGCATGTCCGCAGTGCGCTCGGCGTCGAGCAAGTGGAACAGCGTGGCCTTCTCGCTGTGCTCCGGGCAGGCCGGATAGCCCGGGGCAGGGCGGATGCCGGTGTACTTCTCGGCGATCAGCGACTCATTGTCCAGCTGCTCATCGGGCTGGTAGCCCCAGTAATCCATGCGTACGTGCTGGTGCAGGCGCTCGGCCAGGGCTTCGGCCAGGCGGTCGGCCAGTGCCTTGAGCAGGATCGCGTTGTAGTCGTCATGGTCGGCCTCGAAACGGGCCACGTGCGGGTCGATGCCGATGCCGGCGGTCACGGCGAACGCGCCGATCCAGTCCTGCTTGCCCGTGTCGGCCGGGGCAATGAAATCGGCCAGGCAGAAGTCCGGGCGCTCGACCGGCTTGTCGACCTGCTGGCGCAGGAAGTGCAGCACGGCCGGGCCGTTGTCGGTGCGCAGGTGCACGTCATCGCCGACGCTGTTGGCCGGCCACAGCCCGAACACCGCCTTGGCAGTCAGCCACTTCTCCTCGACGATGCGGGAGAGCATCGCGCGGGCATCCTGGTACAGATCCGTCGCCTGGGGCCCGACGATCTCGTCGGTCAGGATCGCCGGGAACTTGCCGGCCAGTTCCCAGGCTTGGAAGAACGGGGTCCAATCGATCACCTCGACCAGGTCGGCCAACGGGTAATCGTCGAGCACATGCAGGCCCGGCCTGCGCGGCGTCGGCGGCGTGTAGTTCGCCCAGTCGCCCACGAAGCGCTGGGCGCGTGCCTTGGCCAGGGGCACCAGGCGCTTGGCATCGCCACGGTTGCGGTGGCGCTGGCGGATGTCGGCGTAGTCGGCCTCATTGGCGGCCACGAAGGCATCGCGCAGCTCGCGCGAGATCAGCGACTGCGCGACGCCGACCGCGCGCGAGGCATCCTTCACCCACACCGTGGGCGCCTTGTAATGCGGGTCGATCTTCAGCGCCGTGTGCGCACGCGAGGTGGTGGCGCCGCCGATCATCAGCGGCATCGTGAAGCCCTGCCGCTCCATCTCGCGGGCGACGTGGCTCATCTCTTCCAGCGAGGGGGTGATCAGCCCGGACAGGCCGATGATGTCCGCGTTTTCAGCACGCGCGGCGTCGAGGATCTTCTGCGCCGGCACCATCACGCCCAGATCGACCACATCGAAGTTGTTGCAGGCCAGGACCACGCCGACGATGTTCTTGCCGATGTCGTGCACGTCGCCCTTGACCGTGGCCATGATGATCTTGCCGTTGCTCTTGGCGGTGTCGCCACTGCGTGCCTTCTCGGCCTCGATGTAGGGCAGCAGGTAGGCCACCGCCTTTTTCATCACGCGTGCGGACTTGACCACCTGCGGCAGGAACATCTTGCCGGCGCCGAACAGGTCACCGACGATGTTCATGCCGTCCATCAGCGGCCCCTCGATCACATCCAGCGGCCGCGTCGAGCGCGCACGCGCTTCTTCGGTGTCCTGCTCGACCCAGGCGTCCATGCCGTGTACGAGCGCATGCGCAAGGCGGTCGTTGACCGGCTTCTCGCGCCAGGCCAGATCTTCGCCGCGCACTTCGCCTTTCTTGCCCTTGTAACGCTCGGCGATCTCCAGCAAGCGCTCGGTGCCGTCGCTGCGGCGGTTGAGGATCACATCCTCCACGCGCTCGCGCAGTTCCGGGTCCAGGTCATCGTAGATCGGCATCGCGCCGGCATTGACGATGCCCATGTCCATGCCCGCGCCAATGGCATGGAACAGGAACACGGAGTGGATCGCCTGGCGTACGGTTTCATTGCCGCGGAAGGAGAAGGACACATTGGAGACACCGCCGGAGACATGGCAGTGCGGCAGGGTGCGCTTGATGATGCGGGTGGCTTCGATGAAGTCGACCGCGTAGTTGTCGTGTTCCTCGATACCGGTGGCGACGGCGAAGATGTTCGGGTCGAAGATGATGTCCTGCGGCGGGAAGCCGACCTGTTCGGTCAGGATCCGGTAGGCGCGGGTGCAGATCTCGACCTTGCGCGCGCAGGTATCGGCCTGGCCGTCCTCATCGAAGGCCATCACCACCGCGGCCGCGCCGTAGCGCAGTACCTTGCGCGCCTGCTCGATGAACTGCGCTTCGCCTTCCTTGAGCGAGATCGAGTTGACCACGCTCTTGCCCTGCAGGCACTTCAGCCCGGCCTCGATCACGCTCCACTTGGACGAATCGACCATCACCGGAATGCGCGCGATGTCCGGCTCGGACATGATCAGATTCAGATAGCGCGTCATCGCCTTTTCGGAATCGATCAGGCCCTCGTCCATGTTCACATCGAGGATCTGCGCGCCATTGGCGACCTGCTGGCGCGCCACTTCCACCGCCTCCTCGTAACGCTCTTCCTTCACCAGCTTGCGGAACTGCGCACTGCCGGTGACGTTGGTGCGCTCGCCGATGTTGACGAACAGCAGGTCCGGGGTGATGACCAGCGGCTCGAGACCGGACAGGCGGGTGTGGCGGGAAGACGTCATGGGCAGGCTGGCACGGGCTGGCGGAGGAAGGTCAACGACAACGGGAACGGGGAGCAGGTGCGGTCATGCCGCATCTTCCAGCGGTGGCGCCGGCAGGCGGCGCGGCGGCAGATCGGCCACCGCCTCGGCGATCGCGCGGATGTGCGCCGGGGTAGTGCCGCAGCAGCCGCCCACCAGGTTGAGCAGGCCGGCGCTGGCGAACTCGCGCAGCGTGGTCGCCATTTCTTCCGGGGTTTCGTCGTACTCGCCGAATGCATTGGGCAGGCCCGCATTCGGGTGTGCGCTGACCAGGCACTCCGCCACGGTCGACAGCGTCTCCACGTGGGGCCGCATGTCGCTGGCACCGAGCGCGCAGTTCAGCCCGATCGACAGCGGCCGACCGTGCGCGACCGAGGCGTAGAACGCCTCTGCCGTCTGCCCGGACAACGTGCGCCCGGACGCATCGGTGATGGTGCCGGAGATCATCACCGGCAGCCGCCCGCCGCGGGCATCGAACACTTCTTCGATGGCGAACAGCGCGGCTTTGGCGTTGAGCGTGTCGAAGATGGTTTCCACCATCAGGGTGTCGGCACCGCCGTCGATCAGCCCATCGATGGCCTCGCGATAGGTCTCGCGCAGCGCATCGAAGCTGGTATTGCGGAAACCCGGATCGTTCACGTCCGGGCTGATCGAGGCGGTGCGGCTGGTCGGGCCGAGCACCCCGATCACGAAGCGGGGCTTGCCCGGCGTGGTCGCCGCGACCGCATCGCAGCAGGCCCGCGCCACGGCGGCACCGGCTTTGTTGAGCTCGTAGACCAGGTGCTCAAGGTGGTAGTCGGCCTGGCTGACCGAGGTCGCGTTGAAGGTGTTGGTCTCGACCAGATCGGCACCGGCCTCCAGATAGGCGGTGTGGATGCCGCCGATGACCTCCGGGCGGGTCAACAGCAACAGGTCGTTGTTGCCCTTGAGGTCATGGCCCTGCGGCGCCTCGCCGGATGCGGCATGGTCGCAGCCGGGACCGTGGTGATGGTCGTACCCCCCGGCGAAACGCTCGCCGCGGTAATCGTCCTCCTCCAGCCCGTGCCGCTGGATCATCGTGCCCATGGCGCCATCGATGATCAGGATGCGCTGGGCCAGCGCCGTTTCCAGCGCATGCACGCGGTCGGGGTGGAGCCAGGGCAGGGATGGCATGGGCAGACCTCAGGGCTTGCTGGCAATCAGCGAAATGACTTCGAAATGCGGCGGGCGCTTCTCGCGGGTCACGGTTTCCAGGCTGGAGACGACCAGGCCGGCCTTCTCCACGAACTTGCGCAGTTCCTTGTCGCTGAAACCAAGGTTGACGTGGCCATACGCGTCCACGGCCGCACGGTGTTCGTGACGGGCCAGGCTGCACAGCAGCAGGCGACCGCCCGGGCGCAGCACGCGCGCGCCCTCGGCGACGGCCTGGGCCGGCTTGGCCGCGTAGGTCAGTGCGTGCATCAGCACCACCAGATCGAAGCTCTGGTCGGGGAAGGGCAGGGCGTGCATGTCGCCTTCGCGCACTTCCACGTTGGCCAGCCGGCGCAGGCGCTCGCTGGCGGCGGCGACCACGCGCGCGCTGGTGTCGATGCAGACATAGCGCTTGGCATGCGGGGCGACCAGTTCGGCCAATACGCCGTCACCGGAGGCGATATCAAGCACGTCACCGGTTTCCAGCAGCGGCAGCGCGGTGCGCGCCAGCGCCTCCCAGGTGCGGCCGGGGGAGTAATGGCGTTCCATGTCGCCGGCGACGCTGTCGGCCCAGTTCTGGTCGGCGGCGCGGCTGGCCATCACCGCGGCCACGCGTTCAGCATCCTTGCGCAGCAGCGGATCGTCGCTGCCGGTGCTCAGGGCATGCCACAATGCGCGCTGCGCCGGATCCAGCGCGGCGTCATCGAAGCGGTAATACGCCGAGACGCCCGAGCGACGGTCGCGGACCAGGCCGGCTTCCTTGAGCCGGGCCAGATGGGTGGACACCCGCGGCTGGGCCAGCGTGGTGATGGCCGACAGCTCGGCCACGGTGAGTTCTTCCTGTTCCAGCAGCGCCAGCAGGCGCACCCGGGTGGCGTCGGCGAACACTTTCAGCCGGACGGACCAGTCCTCGAGATCCATAAATATCTACCTATCGCGATATAGAGATATTTTCGTCCTTTGGCGGCGGTGCGGTCAAGTCAGGCGTCCTCTCCCCGCCCCCCGTACAATCGCCCGACCGGGCCGCGCGCACTGCGGCCCCTTTCACTCTGTACCCGGGAGGGTGTTGTGGATTTCAGCTTTACCGAAGAGCAGTTGATGCTGCAGGACGTTGCGCGCCGTATCGCGCAGGAAAAAATCGCGCCCAGCGCCGAACACCACGATCGTACCGGCGAGTTCCCGCTGGAGAACATCCGCCTGCTGGGCGAGAACGGTCTGATGGGCATCGAAGTGCCTGAAGAATACGGCGGCGCGGGCATGGACCCGATCGCCTACGTCCTGGCGATGGTGGAGGTCGCCGCCGGAGACGCTGCGCATTCGACGATCATGTCGGTCAACAATTCGCTGTTCTGCAACGGCATCCTGACCCATGGCAGTGAAGCGCAGAAGCAGAAGTACGTGCGCGCCATCGCCGAGGGCGAGGCCATCGGCGCGTTCGCGCTGACCGAGCCGCAGTCCGGGTCGGATGCGACGGCGATGCGCTGCCGGGCGGTCAAGCAGGCCGATGGCACTTACGTGATCAACGGCAAGAAAAGCTGGATCACCTCCGGCCCGGTCGCCAAGTACATCGTGCTGTTTGCGATGACCGATCCGGACCAGGGCGCGCGTGGCATCACCGCGTTCATGATCGACACCGACAAGGCCGGCTTCCACCGCGGCAAGACCGAGCCGAAGCTGGGCATCCGTGCCTCGGCCACCTGCGAAATCGAGTTCCAGGATTACGTGGCGGCCGCCGAGGATGTCGTCGGCAAGGAAGGCGAGGGCTTCAAGATCGCCATGGGCGTGCTAGACGCCGGCCGCATCGGGATCGCCTCGCAGGCGATCGGCATTGCGCGTGCCGCGTATGAGGCGACGATCGAATACGTGAAGGACCGCAAGGCCTTCGGCGCGGCGATCGGCACCTTCCAGATGACCCAGGCCAAGATCGCCGACATGAAATGCAAGCTGGACGCAGCCCTGCTGCTGACCCTGCGCGCGGCATGGGTGAAGGGCCAGGGCAAGCGTTTCAGCAATGAAGCGGCGATCGCCAAGCTGACCGCCTCCGAAGCGGCCATGTGGATCACCCACCAGGCGGTGCAGATCCACGGCGGCATGGGCTACTCCAAGGAAATGCCGCTGGAGCGTTACTTCCGTGATGCCAAGATCACCGAGATCTACGAGGGCACCTCGGAGATCCAGCGGTTGGTAATCGCGCGCAACGAGACGGGTCTGCGCTGAGGTTCGACGGCCACGACCCACGGTCGTGGCCTGCTGGCGACGGCCGTCGCCTCGCGACCGCCAGCCAGGTAGGTGCCGACCGTTGGTCGGCACGCGTAGTGCAGAATATGCGGTTCCGTTCTGCAGGAGATTCCATGGTGATCTATCGAGGCGCAGGGTTCCTGACGCTGCTCACGCCCATCGCGGCCCTGCTGCTGTTGATGTGGCTGTGGCCGGATCCGAGCGTCGACCACGGCAATACGTCGCTGCGGCAGCTGTTGTTCGGTTTCGCCACCGGGGCGTTCATCAATGTGCTGCTGGGGACATTTCTCAATCACGGTGCGCGCGCGCCCGGCGAGCCTGCCCGTCACCATTTCTTCTACATGCCGATGCAGTGGCCGTCGCTGGCGATCGTGGTCGTCTGCGCGGTATGGGGCGCCATCCGCGTGAATTGATCGCCGGCAGCTGCTCGCCAGGTAGTGCCGGCCGCTGGCCGGCAACCAGGCGGCCCTTCCCGAGCAACCGGAGGAGCCGGCCAGCGGCCGGCACTACCGGGATCGCTTCCGGTCAGCCACACATGGTGTGACCCGGCATGCATGACACACAAAAAAGCCCCGGCTCGCGCCGGGGCTTTTTCGTTTCAGCGTGACCACCCACGGTGGTCACCTGCGGTGGGGCAACCGGGGCTGCCCCTGTCCCTTAACGATCCGGACGGTGCGCCGTGTTGGCTTCGCCCTGGCGTTCCAGGAACTCCTTGGACGGTTCGTCCAGCTTGTCGCCCAGCATGCGGCGGACCACCACGAAGAACACCGGGATCATCAGCAGACCCAGGAAGGTGGCGAACACCATGCCGCCGATCACGCCGGTACCGATCGCGTGACGTGCGTTGGCGCCGGCACCGGTGGAGATGGCCATCGGCACCACGCCCATGATGAAGGCGAAGGAGGTCATCAGGATCGGGCGGAAACGCAGGCGGGAGGCTTCGATGGTCGCTTCGCGCAGGTTCTTGCCTGCGGCCCGCTGCTCCACCGCGAACTCCACGATCAGGATCGCATTCTTCGCGGCCAGGCCGATCACGGTGATCAGGCCGATCTTGAAGTACAGATCGTTCGGCAGGCCACGTGCGAGCGAGAAGGCCAGCGCGCCCAGGACACCCAGCGGCACCACCAGCAGCACCGCCACCGGGATCGACCAGCTTTCATACAGCGCGGCCAGGCAGAGGAACACCACCACGATGGACAGCACCAGCAGCAGGGTCGCGGCGTTGCCGGCCAGGATTTCCTGGTAGGACATGCCCGACCAGTCGTAACCGAAGCCGGCCGGCAGGTCGTCGTTGACGATCCGTTCCATCGCCTGCATCGCCTCGCCCGAGCTGCGGCCTTCCGCCTGCGAGCCGACGATGTTGACCGCCGAGTAACCGTTGTAGCGGCTCAGCGACGGCGGGGCGGACACCCACTCGGACTTCACCACGGTGCTCAGCGGAATCATCGCCTGCGTACCGTCGGCGTTGGTCTGCAGCGTGCTGGGCGTGTAGAAGCTGTTCAACGACTCCGCACCGGTGCGGTACGGACCATCGGCCTGCAGGGTCACGCGCTTGATGCGGCCTTCATAGAAGAAGTCGTTGACGTACACCGGGGCCAGCATCAGCTGGATGGTGCTGTACACGTCCGACACCGACAGCCCCATGGTCTGCGCCTGCACGCGGTCCACGTGCAACTGCAGCTGCGGGGCGTTTTCCAGGCCGTTCGGGCGCACGCCGGTCAGCAGGTCGCTTTCCTGCGCCGCCTTGCCGAGCAGGATGTTGCGGGCCTGCGTCAACTGCTCATAGCCCACGCCGCCACGGTCCTGCAGCCACATGTCGAAGCCGCCGAACTGGCCCAGGCCCTGCACGGTCGGCAGGTTGACCACGAAGATCTGCGCTTCCTTGATGCCGAAGAACGCGCCGTTCATGTTGTTGATGAACTCGGGCACGGTGATGTCGCGGTCCGCCCAGGGCTTGAGGCGGATGAAGCCCATGCCCACGTTTTCACCGGAACCGACGAAGCTGAAACCGGCCACCTGCAGCATGCCTTCGAAGCCATCCTGCTTTTCCAGGATGCCGCGCATCTGGGCGAAGGCGTGGTTGGTCTGCGACTTGGTCGAGCCCGGCGGCAGCTGCACGATCGCCAGCGCATAGCCCTGGTCTTCTTCGGGCAGGAAGCTGCCCGGCATGCGCGTGAACAGGAAGCCGCACAGCACGGTCAGCACCACGAACAGGATCATCCAGCGCGGGGCATGCTTCACCGCCGAGGTGATGTGGCCCACGTAGGTGTTGCTGACCTTGTCGTAGTACTTGTTGAAGGTGCGGTAGACGATGTTCGGGTTGTCGTTGTGCGTCGGCTTGAGGAACGTCGCGCACAGTGCCGGGGTGAAGCCCAGCGCCAGGAACGCCGAGAAGGCCATCGCGATGGCGATCGTCAGCGCGAACTGCTTGTAGATCTCACCGGCGGCGCCGCCCTGCAGGGCCGACGGAATGAACACCGCCGCCAGCACCACGGTAATGGCGACCACCGCACCGGTGATCTGGGTCATGGCCTTCTGGGTGGCGGCCTTGGGCGGCAGCTTCTCCTCGGTCATGATGCGTTCGACGTTCTCGATCACCACGATCGCGTCATCGACCACGATGCCGATCGCCAGCACCATCGCAAACAGCGTCAGCTGGTTGATGGTGAAGCCGATGATGCTCATGCCCAGGAACGTGCCCAGCAGCGCGACCGGGATGACCAGGGTCGGGATCAGCGTGGCGCGGAAGTTCTGCAGGAAGATCAGCATCACCAGGAAGACCAGCGCGACCGCTTCGATCAGGGTCTTGACCACTTCCTCGATCGAGATCTTCACGAAGGTGGTGCTGTCGTACGGCGAGAACCAGCTGACACCGGCCGGGAAGCTCGGGGCCAGTTCGTCCATCTTGGCGGTGACCGCGTTGGCCACGTTCAGTGCGTTGGCGCCCGGCAGCAGCTGGATCGCGAAGGCACCGGTCGGCTTGCCGTTGTACTGGGTATCAAAGCCGTAGTTGTTCGCACCGAAGGCGATCCGGGCGATGTCCTTGAGCAGCACGCGCGAGCCATCGGTGTTGGCGCGCAGGATGATGTTCTCGAACTCTTCCGGCGAGCTGAAGCGGCCTTCGGCCGAGACCGTCGCGGTGAAGTAGTGGCCTTCAGGCGAGGGGTCCGAGCCCAGCGAACCGGCTGCGAACTGCACGTTCTGGTCCTTGATCGCGGCCAGCACCTGGGTGGCCGACAGGCCGTAACCCTGCATCTTTTCCGGGTTGAGCCAGATGTTCATGGCGTACTCGGAACCGAACTGCTGGGTGCTGCCCACGCCGGGGATACGTGAGATCTGGTCGAGCACGCGCGAACCGACGATGTCGTTCAAGGCATCGCGGTCGATCGAGGCGCTGTCGGACTGCAGGGCCACCACCATCAGGAAGCCGGCGTTGGCCTTGGCCACCACCACGCCCTGCTGGGTCACCTCGGTCGGCAGGCGAGGGGTCGCCAGCGACACCTTGTTCTGCACCTGGACCTGGGCGATATCGGCATCGGTGCCGGTTTCGAAGGTCAAGGTGATGGTGACGCGGCCGTTGGAGGCCGAGGAGGAGCTGAAGTACAGCAGGTGATCGATGCCGGTCAGCTGCTGCTCGATCACCTGGGTGACCGACTTTTCGGCGGTGTCGGCGCTGGCGCCGGGGTAGGTGGCGCTCACCGTCACCTGGGGCGGTGCGATGCTCGGGTAGGACTCCACGCCCAGACCCAGGATCGAGATCACGCCCGCAAGCGAGATCAGGATCGCGACCACCCAGGCGAATACCGGGTGTTCAATGAAAAATTTAGGCATGACGGAGGATTCCCGTTATTGCTTGTTCGGTTCGGCAGCCGGAGCGGCGTCGGACTTCGTGGCGGCGGCATCGGCCGGGGCGGCAGCGGCGTCAGGCTGGGCGGCATCGGCCGGAGCGGCGCCTGCCGGAGCAGCACCCGCCGGAGCCTGGCCATTGCCGTTGCCGGCGGCCGGGTTCCACGGGGCGGCCTTGGCCGGGGCGCCTTCCTTGACCTTCTGCACGCCGGCCACGATCACCTGGTCGCCGGCATCCAGGCCACCGCTGACCAGCCAGTTGCTGCCCTGCTGGCCTTCGCTCTTCACGTTCTTGCGGATGACCTTGCCATCCTTGCCGACCACCAGCACGTAGCCGCCGGTGGTGTCGCGCTGCAGCGCCTGCAGCGGCACCAGGTAGGCGTTGTTGCGCTCACCCAGAGTCGCCTGGAAGCTGACGAAGGCGCCCGGCAGCAGGATCTGCTGCGGGTTGGGCAGCACCGCGCGCAGCGAGACCGCGCCGGTGGCCGGGTCGACCGTGGTCGAGGAGAAGTCCAGCGTGCCCGGCTGGTCGTAGACGGTGCCGTCGGCCAGCTTCACCTGCACGGTGGACTTGCCGTCCCCGCTCAGGGCCAGTGCGCCCTTGGCCTGGGCCGCGCGCATCTGGGTCAGCTCATCCACGCTCATGGAGAAGTTCACGTACAGCGGGTCGAGCTGGTCCACGGTGGTCAGCAGGGTGACATCGCCCTGGCCGACCAGTGCGCCTTCGGTGACCTGCTGCTTGCCGGCGCGGCCGCTGATCGGCGAACGCACTTCGGCATAGCCGAGGTTGATCTTCGCGCTGGCCAGCGAGGCCTGGGCCTGCTGCACCGCCGCGGCGGCGGTACGCTCGGTCGCTTCGGCCGCGTCCAGATCGGACTTGGAGACATAGGCCTGCGGGGCCAGCGAGCGGGCGCGGTTGGCCGCGGCCTTGGCGTTCGCGGCGGTGGCCTGGGCCGAGGTCAGCTCGGCCTGCGCGGCGTTGAGCGCAGCGCGCAGCGGTGCCGGATCGATCAGGAACAGCACCTGGCCTTCCTTCACATCCGAACCTTCCTGGTAGACGCGCTTGAGCAGCACGCCCGGCACACGGGCCCGGACATCGGCACTGCGGTACGGCGACAGACGGCCGACCAGCTCACGCTGCAGGGGCAGGGTCTGGGGCTTGGCCTCGATCACGCCCACTTCCGGCGGCGGCGGGGCCTGCTGCTCTTCCTTCTTGCAGGCGGTCAACGCAAGGGCGACTGCGCACGTCAGGGCAAGGGTGCGGAGTGGGGCGATCATCAGGAGAAGCTCCGGTGTTGGTTTGAATGCGAAGCCGTGGCGGCTTCGGGCGCAGCGAACGCGCGCAGGAAGCTGTCGACGGAGAATTCTGCCCAGCGGCGCCGCACGGTGGCGTCAGCGCGATGGGGGATGTGGAAGCGCTGTTTTTCGAAATCCAAGCCGGCGATCATGCTCAATAGCAGTTCAGCCATGAAGTGCGGGTCGTCATGCCTCAATTGGCCTTGCGCGGACCGGGTTGCCATCCATTCAGAAACATGAAGCGCCAGTGCCCCGGCGCCGTCCTGGTAAAGGGTGCGGGCTTCCTGGGGGAACTGGCTGGATTCTGTCGCGATCAGCCTCCGGGCCTGGACCACGTGAGGCTGATTGAAGTGATCCAGGTAATCGTTGGCGAACTGCAGCAGGCTGCCACGCAGGTCATCACCGTCCAGTGAGCGCAGCCCGGCGGTCGCGCGGCACACATGCCGCTGCATCACCCGGCGCAGGAGTTCCTGCTTGCTTCCATAGCGGCTGTAGAGGGTCTGCTTGGAGCAGCCGGCATGCTGGGCCACCGCGTCCATGCTCAGCTGCATCCCCTGGCTGGCCAGCAACTCGCGCACAGCATCGAACACGCGATGATCGCGCGCGTCCATCGTGCTGGCGGCGGGGTGTGGGGGAGTCACGCGGTGGACTATACCGTCCAGTTCAGAATTGTAGAAGCCTTGTCTTTCGGTGCGTTTTGATGACCAACGTCAAGTTGCAACCGAAGCGGCCGATGCTGCGACGGAGGGAGCGCCATGCGCTGATCCGTACGTCGCCGAATTGACATCGCCGATGTAAACGGGACCCAACCCGAATCACCTTATTCCGTCCTGCAGCAAGGTATTTCTGTGCGGTAGGCCTACAATTTCATTTTCCCAACTGAGCAACACGCACCGCTCCGTCATGAAACCGCAAAAACCAGCAGCCAAGACCGTGAAAAACAAATCCAAACCAGCCGATACGCAGACTGTTTCGCCAGTGGGCTTCTCGCTGGAGCCGGTGTACACGGCCTTGCGCAAGCGCTACCCGTCGGCCGGGCAGGCCGAGGCAGTGGCTTTTGCCGCCGACTTCTACAAGCGCATGGAGGCGGACGAGTTCCCGCACCACAGCGCCGAGGAGTGGGCCGCACTGGCAGCGGACACGCTGGAATTCGCGCGTGTGCGCAAGCCCGGCAAGGCCAACGTCCGCGTGTTCAACCCGACGCTGAAGGGCAACGGGTGGGAGTCGCCGCATACGGTGCTGCAGATCGTCAATGACGACATGCCGTTCCTGGTCGACACCGTCACGATGTCGCTGGCCGAACACGGCGTTGGCGTGCACGTGCTGGGTCACCCGGTGATCCGCTTCGCGCGTGACAAGGCCGGCAAGCTGACCACGGTCAGCGACGGCACCGCCGAATCGGTGATGCTGCTGGAAATCGACCGTCAGCCGGCCGAAGCCATGGCCGACGTCGAGAAGGCGATCATCAAGGCGCTGGACGAGGTGCGTGCCATCGTCCGCGATTGGGACGCGATGCGTGCCAAGGCGCAGAGCCTGGCCGACGATCTCGGCAGCCGCCAGCTGCCGGTTGATGCCGCCTCGCGCGCCGAAGCACAGGAATTCCTGCGCTGGGCCGCCGACAATCACTTCACCTTCTTCGGTTACCGCGAGTACCGCGTCGAGAAGCAGGGCAAGGAAGATGTGCTGGCGCCGTTGAACGACACCGGCCTTGGCCTGATGCGCGGGCAGGACAAGTCCGCCGCGCGCCCGGTCAAGACCCTCGCCGCGCAGGGGCTCAATGCCACCTCCGGTTTGAAGGACGCACTGATCCTGACCAAGACCAATGCCCGTTCGCGCGTGCATCGCTCCGGTTACATGGATTACATCGGCGTGCTGGAGTTCGACGCCAAGGGCAAGATCATCGGCGAACAGCGCTTCCTGGGCCTGTTCACCTCCAGCGCCTACAACCGCCGCCCGTGGGAAATCCCGCTGGTGCGCCAGCGCCACGAATACGTGATGAGCAAGTCCGGCCTGGCGCCGAGCAGCCACAGCGGCAAGGCCCTGCGCCACATCCTGGAAACCCTGCCGCGCGAAGAACTGTTCCAGTCCAGCGAGGACGAACTGTTCCGCACCGCCATGGGCGTGCTGGGCCTGCAGGAGCGCGTGCGCAGCCGCCTGTTCCTGCGCCGTGACAAGTACAGCCGTTTCATCTCCGCGCTGGTGTACCTGCCGCGCGAACGCTTCAACACCGATGTGCGCCTGCGCATCGAAGCCATGCTCAAGGACGCCCTGCAGGGTGAGTACGTGGACAGCTCCGTGGTGCTCGGCGAATCGCCGCTGGCCCAGGTGCATCTGATCGTGCGCCCGAAGGCTGGCCAGTCCCTGGAAGTGGACACCAGCGAACTGGAGCAGAAGCTTGCCCAGGTGCTGCGCAACTGGCAGGACGATCTGCGCGAAGCGCTGGTCGCCCGTCATGGTGAAAGCGAAGGCCTGCGCATCGCCGCGCGTATCGGCAAGGCGCTGCCGGCCGGTTACATCGAAGACTCCAGCACCGAAATCGCCGCCAACGACGTCAGCCAGCTGGATGCGCTGACCGGCCCGGACGATCTGCGCCTGAGCCTGCAGGCCGTGCAGCGCGAAGGTGGTGAAGGCCTGCGCCTGAAGCTGTATCGCCAGCTGGATGACATCCCGCTGTCCGACGCGCTGCCGATGATGGAAAACATGGGCCTGCGCGTGATTGCCGAGCGTCCGTACCGCCTGACGGTCGACAACGCGCCGGTGTACGTGCAGGACTTCGAAGTCGAATCGGTGGCCGGTGCGATCGATGCACCGAGCGTCGATGAAGCCTTTGGCGAGACCTTCGCCCGCGTGTGGCATGGCGATGCCGAGAACGACGGCTTCAACCGCCTCGTGCTCGCTGCCGGCCTGCACTGGCGCCAGGTGGCGATGCTGCGCGGCTACTGCAAGTACCTGCTGCAGACCGGCGTGCCGTTCTCGCAGGCCTACGTGGAAGGCACCTTCACCCGTTACCCGCTGCTGGCCCGCCTGCTGGTGGAGCTGTTCGAAGCCCGCTTCGACCCGGCCACCGGCAACGAGAGCAAGGATGCGATCGCCGAGGGCCAGGCCCAGCTGCGCGCACACCTGACCGTGCTTGCCGGTGGTGACGAAGCCACCCTGAAAGTGCTCAAGACCGTGGTCGATGCACGCAAGGGCGACCGCACCGTGCAGATGGATGCCGCGCGCGATGCGCTGCTGAAGCTGATGGACCGTGTCTCCAGCCTGGATGAAGACCGCATCCTGCGCAGCTTCATGGGCGTGATCGATGCGACCCTGCGCACCAGCTACTACCAGACCGATGCCGAGGGCCGCCCGGGCCACGTCATCAGCTTCAAGTTCGATTCGGCGCTGGTGCCGGACCTGCCCAAGCCGCGCCCGTACCGCGAAATCTTCGTGTACGGCCCGCGCGTGGAAGGTACCCACCTGCGCTTCGGTGCGGTGGCCCGTGGTGGCCTGCGCTGGTCGGACCGTCGCGAAGACTTCCGTACCGAGGTGCTGGGCCTGGTCAAGGCGCAGATGGTCAAGAACACCGTGATCGTGCCGGTCGGTGCGAAGGGTGGCTTCTTCGCCAAGACCCCGCCGGTGAACGGCGACCGCGATGCGATCTTCGCCAACGGCGTGGCCTGCTACAAGCTGTTCATCCAGGGCCTGCTGGACATCACCGACAACATCGTCAACAACAAGATCGTGCCGCCGGTGGATGTCGTGCGCCATGACATGGACGACCCGTACCTGGTGGTGGCCGCCGACAAGGGCACTGCGACCTTCTCCGACATCGCCAACGGCCTGGCCGTGGCGCATGGCTTCTGGATGGGCGATGCCTTCGCCTCCGGTGGCTCGGTCGGTTACGACCACAAGGGCATGGGCATCACCGCGCGCGGTGCGTGGGAGTCGGTCAAGCGCCACTTCCGTGCGCTGGGCCGTGACAGCCAGAGCCAGGATTTCACCGCGGTCGGCGTGGGCGACATGTCCGGCGACGTGTTCGGCAACGGCATGCTGCTGTCGCGCCACATCCGCCTGGTCGCCGCGTTCGATCACCGCCACATTTTCCTGGACCCGAACCCGGATGCGGCCACGACCTTCGTCGAGCGCGAGCGTCTGTTCACCGTGCCGCGTTCCAGCTGGGCCGATTACGATGCCAAGCTGATCAGCAAGGGCGGCGGCGTGTACCCGCGTACGCTGAAGTCGATCGAGATCACCCCGCAGGTCCGTGAAGTGCTGGGCCTGGACGAGGGCATCAAGTCGATGGCCCCGAACGATCTGATGAGCGCGATCCTGAAGGCGCCGGTCGATCTGCTGTGGAACGGCGGCATCGGTACCTACGTCAAGGCGGCCAGCGAGCAGCACAGCGACGTCGGCGACCGTGCCAACAACGCGCTGCGCGTCAATGGCGGCGAGCTGCGCTGCAAGGTGGTGGGCGAGGGCGGCAACCTGGGCATGACCCAGCTGGGCCGCATCGAAGCTGCCCAGGCCGGCGTGCTGCTCAACACCGACTTCATCGACAACTCGGCCGGTGTGGACACCTCCGACCACGAAGTCAACATCAAGATCCTGCTCAATGATGTGGTGCGGGCCAAGAAGTTGACCGTCGAGCAGCGCAACAAGCTGCTGGCCTCGATGACCGACGAAGTGGCCGCGCTGGTGCTGATGGACAACTACCGTCAGAACCAGGCGCTGAGCCTGATGGAACGCATGGCGGTCAAGCGCCTGGGCTCCAAGCAGCACTTCATCCGCACGCTGGAACAGCAGGGCCTGCTGGATCGCCAGATCGAGTACCTGCCCTCGGATGCGGAGCTGTCCGCGCGCAAGGCGCGTGGCCAGGGCCTGACCCGTCCGGAGCTGTCGGTGCTGTTGTCCTACTCCAAGCTGGTGGCCTTCCAGCAGCTGCTCGAGTCGGACATCCCGGAAGATCCGTACCTGTCCAAGGAACTGCAGCGTTACTTCCCCACGCCCCTGCAGAAGAAGTACGCCGACGCGATGGAGCGTCACCGCCTGAAGCGCGAAATCATCGCCACGGCCGTGACCAACCAGACCATCAACCGCATGGGCGCCACCTTCCTGATGCGCATGCAGGAAGACACCGGCCGCACCGTGGCCGAGGTCGCCAAGGCGTACACGATCAGCCGTGAAACGCTGGACGCACGCGCCCTGTGGGCACAGATCGACGCCCTCGACGGCACGCTGCCGGAGTCGGTGCAGATCGACGCACTGGAAGTGATCTGGAAGCTGCAGCGCTCGTTCGTGCGTTGGCTGCTGTCGCGTCCGGGCGCCATGCCGGGCATCACCGAAGCCGTCAACCGCTACCAGGCCGCGTTCAACGACATCCGCGACGCCTCGGGCGTGCTGCCGGATTCGCAGCGCCCGGCCTACGAGGCGAGCGTGCAGGAGTGGAAGGACAAGGGTCTGCCGCCGGCGTTGTCGCAGCAGCTCTCGGAACTGCAGTTCCTGGAGCCGGCGTTCGACATCATCGAGCTGGCCCGCACCCGCAAGCTCAAGCCGGTGGACGTCTCCAAGGTCCACTTCCGCCTGGGCGATGCCCTGCAGCTGCCGTGGCTGTTCGAGCAGATCGACGCGCTGGAGGTCAATGGCCGCTGGCACGCCGTGGCCCGTGGCGTACTGCGCGACGAGCTGGCCGCCCACCATCGCAACCTGGCTGCCCAGGTCCTGTCGATGAAGGGCAACAGCGCCGAAGCCAAGGTCGCCGCCTGGATGGGCCGCGATGACAGCAGCCTGCGCTTCACCCTGGCGATGCTGGCCGAACTGGCCGAGCAGAAGACCCTGGACTACCCGACCGTTTCGGTCGCGGTGCAGCGCCTGGGCCAGCTGGCTTCGCATGGTGCGTAAGCATGGTGCGTAAGCGCATTCGCGCTGACGCCCCACGGTTTGCCCTGCAAACCGTGGGCCCCATGCAAACCCTGCGTCCAGACCCCCGCGCCTTCGGCGCGCCCCCCTGACTCAGGGGGGCTCTGCTCCAGAGGTGTGTTTCTGGATCTGGCAGGTGCATGACTGATCAACGGCCCCGCTCACGCGGGGCCGTTCTTTTATGTCGGTGGCCGGCATCCGGCAGGCACCGACCGTTGGTCGGTGCGGACGTCGACATGACCGCAACACTACGCCACGACCAACGGTCGTGGCCTACCGGGGACGTGGCGGGTATGCTCTGGCGAACCCGCCCCACCGGATGTTTGATGAGCGCTTCCCCTCGTATCGCCTTCCTGGCCAGCTCCACCGAAGCGGCGCAGCTTGCGCTGGCACAGATGCGGGCGCGTTATGGCGACTTCGCGCCCGAGCAGGCCGAGGTGCTGTGCCCGCTGGGCGGTGATGGCTTCCTGCTGCAGACCCTGCATCGCTATGGCGCGCTGGGCAAACCGGTGTTCGGCATGAAGCTGGGCACGGTCGGGTTCCTGATGAACCAGTTCCGTGATGACGACCTGCCGGCACGCTTGGCTGCGGCCGAGCCGGCCAACCTGCGCCCGCTGGAGATGCTGGCGCTGACCGAGTCCGGCACCACCACCGGCTCGCTGGCCTACAACGACGTCTCGCTGCTGCGCCAGACCCGCCAGGCCGCGCACATCGGCATCGACCTCAATGGCCAGGAACGCGTGGCCGAGCTGATCGGCGACGGCGTGCTGGTGGCCACCCCGGCCGGCAGCACCGCCTACAACTATTCCGCGCACGGCCCGATCCTGCCGCTGGGCTCGCACACCATCGCACTGACCCCACTGGCCCCGTACCGCCCACGCCGCTGGCGCGGTGCGATCCTCAAGGCCGACACGGAAGTGCGGTTCCGCGTGCTCGACCCGTACAAGCGCCCGGTCAGCGTCACCGCCGATTCGCACGAAACCCGCGATGTGGTGGAAGTCACCATCCGCGAATCGCGCGAGCGCCGCGTCACCATGCTGTTCGACCCGGAGCACAATCTGGAAGACCGGATCCTGAGCGAGCAGTTCATGTTCTGAGGGCGCTTGGCCGTGGCGGCCATGCTCTGTGGGAGAATGGATGGCCGGCCGCTGCGGCCGCATTGGATTGCTGATTGCCATGGGCGACAACACCCCCCGTTTGCTGACCGTTGCCGTGACCTCGCGGGCCCTGTTCGATCTGGAAGAGGGCCATGCGCTGTTCGAGGCCGAAGGCGTCGATGCCTATGCCGAGTATCAGCGCAAGCACGAAGACGACGTGCTGCGCCCCGGCGTGGCCTTCCCGGTGGTGCGCAAGCTTCTGGCGCTCAACCAGGGCCAGTCGCCGGAACAGCCGCGGGTGGAAGTGATCCTGCTCTCGCGCAACTCGGCCGACACCGGCCTGCGCATCTTCAATTCGATCCAGCACTACGACCTGGGCATCATCCGCGCGACCTTCACCGCAGGTGAGCCGACCTGGCCGTACGTGAAGCCGTTCGGCACCGATCTGTTCCTGTCGGCCAACCCGGAATCGGTGCGCCGCGCATTGCTGCACGGGATCGCCGCGGCCACCATCCTGCCCAAGCCGCCGGGCGAGACGATTGCCGCGGCCGAGCAGGTCGATCTGGGCCGTCCGCTGGGCCAGCTGCGCATCGCCTTCGATGGCGATGCGGTGATCTTCGGCGATGAAAGCGAGCGCATTTCGCGCGAGCAGGGCGTGGAAGCGTTCGGTCGCCACGAGCGGGAAAACGCCCGCGAGCCGCTCAGTGGTGGCCCGTTCCGCAATTTCCTCTCGGCCCTGCATACGCTGCAGGCCGTGTTTCCCTCGGGCGAGGATGCCCCGATCCGCACCGCCCTGGTGACGGCGCGCTCGGCGCCGGCGCACGAGCGCGTGATCCGCACCCTGCGCGAGTGGGGCGTGCGTCTGGACGAAGCGCTGTTCCTTGGCGGCCGCCACAAGGGGCCGTTCCTGGAAGCGTTCGGCGCGGACATCTTCTTCGATGATTCCCAGCACAACATCGACAGCGCGCTGCAGCACCAGAGCGTGGCGGCTGGGCATGTGCCGCATGGCGTCGCCAACGGCGGTTGATGCAGCGCCCGGATGCACGTGGGGCCCAGGTATCCGCCAACGATGGCGCCGATGTACCCACCAACGGTGGGTACCTACCGGATCGGCAGGACCGACGGCGCGGTGGTGTCCGGATTCAGCGGCAGGCGGATGTCCACCAGCCGCCAGCGCAGGCCCGAACGCTGCAGGATGAACACCACCGGTGCGCCCTGCGGCGTGTAGGTGGTGGCGGTAAAGCGCGACAGCGAGTCGAAATGGTGGGTCGCCCCCTTCAGCGGGCGCGCCGGCCGTGGCGCCGCGTAGGCATCGTTGCTCGGACTGTCCAGGTCATTGCTGGCCCGCTTCCACAGGGTATGGCCCTCCAGCAGCGCGCCGATGCCGGTCGGCGTCACCAGCGCATCCACGGCGGTCGCGCTGAGCCGATCGCCGGCCGAGAGCAGCAACGCGCCAAACAGGCTGGACTGCATGTCCGGACCGGCGCGACGGACCACGTAGTCGCTGAGCTGGGCGCGCAGGTTGGCGCGCAGCATCGGGAAATCCACGTAACGGTCGAGCCTGGCGGTATCACGCTGTTCGATCGCGCGGCTGAGGCCGTGCACGGTCACGTAGGGCCCGCTGAACACAATGCCGGCCAGCACCAGCAGCACGGTGACCAGCAACCAGAGCAGTTTCTTCATCGGGTCTGCCTTGTCGTCATGGTGCCCAGCTTGCCGCAGCGGACGTCAGCACACGTGAAGCTCAGAATTCCAGGTCCAGCGCCGCGCACAGGTAGTCCACAAATGGCGCCAGCGTGACCAGGTCGGCCGCGATGGTCTGGCGCAGCCGCGGGCCGGTCATCGTGGCATCGTCCAGCGAACGCCAGAACACCCAGTTGCGGTGCTTGAGATCATCGATGAACTCGAAATCCGGCTCGAAACCCCGCGGGGCACGGACCAGCTTCTCGCTTTCCTCGAAATCGAACTTTTTACGCAGCACCGGGGAATGCGCGGCCGCCTTCCAGCTGCCGGGATTGTCGACGATGAAGTGGCGCACCTTGCGCTGGGTGGCCGGCTCGGGATGCCACAGCCCCGCGCCGACGAAGCTCTCGCCTGGCTGCAGGTGGATGTAGAACGACGGGGCCGGCACCTGCTTGCGCCGCTCATGGAACAGGCGCGCGCCCTGCCAGCTCTTGTAGGGCGATTTATCGTTGGAGAAGCGCGCATCGCGGTAGATGCGGAACAACGACCCACCCACGGTGCGCGGGTCGGCGCGGAAGTGCTCGCTGACCGCGGCCAGGTCCGGCTGCAGATCGGTGATCAGGCCCAGGAACGGCTGGCGGACATGTTCTTCGTACTTCGGCTTGTGTTCGTTGAACCAGGTCTTGTCGTTGTTGCGGGCCAGGCCACGCAGGAACGTGAACGTGGCCGGGCTGAAATACGTGCTCATAGGCTGCTCTGCAGGTGGGTGCCCCAGTCGCGCAGCTGCTGCAGCAGGGCGAGCTTGCCGGCATCGTCGGCATGCTCTGCGGCCAGTGCATCCAGCTGCGCGGTGAACTGCGGCAGGGTCTGTTCGCCCAGCGACGCATCGCCGAGCAGGCGCTGGCGACGATAATCGTTCCAGCGTGAGCGCTCGGTGGTGTCCAGGGTGTCCAGATGGTTGCGGGCGCGGTACCGGAACAGCAGTTCGGGCATGCGCGGGTCACGCAGGCGCTCGGCGAAGCTGGCCAGCTCGGCCGGCGGGCTGGTGCGGATCCGCGACATCAGGGATTTGTCGCCGTCGGCCAGGAAGCCGTCGTACAGCGAGGCATCGACATCGCTGGGCGCCAGGCTGCGCTCGCCCGAATACACCTGGCGGACCTTCTCGGCCAGCGCCGGTCCGATCTGGCGCAGCCGCTCGGCTTTGGCCTCGATCGCGGCCGGGTCGATCCCCAGGCGTGCATGGTCGGCCGGGCGCAGATGGTTCCATGCGACCAGCGCCGGCACCTTGTTGAGGTGCACTTCCTTGAGCGGCACGCGCTGCTCGCCCTCGGCCATGTCGGCCGCGCGGGTGTACAGGCGCGCGGCGATGGTTTCCGGCGGCAGCTCGAGCAACGGTTCGATATCACCGTCCAGGTCGAGCGCGATGATGCGGTTGTTGATGAAGGGATGGCGCGCCAGTGGCAGCACCGGCGCGGCGCACATGCGCTGGGCCGGATAGCGCATCGAGATGTGCAGCACCGGCTGCATCGCGTCCACATCCAGCAGGCCGCCGACGAAACGCTTGTCGCGCAGCTTCAGCGCGTAGTCCCACAGCCGCGGCTGCGCCTGCTTGAACAGCTTCGCCAGCCCGATCGTCGCGTACACATCGGACAATGCTTCGTGCGCATCGCCCTGGCGGACGTTGTTGGCCACGGCCAGATGTTCCAGCTTGAAGGAGGTCGCGCCATCCTCGCGTTGCGGCCAGGCAATGCCGTCCGGGCGCAGCGCGTGCAGCAGCCGCATCATGTCCAGCAGGTCCCAGCGCGAGTTGCCGTTGCGCCATTCGCGCTCGTAGGGGTCGTAGAAGTTGCGGAACAGACCGTGGCGGACGAACTCATCGTCGAAGCGCAGGGTGTTGTAGCCCAGCGTGCAGGTCCCCGGCCGCGACATCAGGTCGTTGATGCGCGCGAACGCCTCGGCCTCGGTGACGCCGGCGCTGAGGGCATGCTGCGGGGTGATGCCGGTGATCAGCGTGGCGACCGGCGAGGGCAACAGGTCGTCGGCCGGTTTGACGTAGAAGCTGACCGGCTCGTCGATGATGTTCAGATCAGCATCGGTGCGGATGCCGGCGAACTGCGCGATGCGCGTGCGGCGCGGGTCCTGGCCGAAGGTTTCCAGGTCATAGAACAGGAAGCTGTCGGCCATCAGTGCGCGCCCTCCAGGACTGGCAGTTGTTCGTGGACCAGGCGCTCCAGGGCGGCCCAGTCGATATGTGCCAGGCTGTCGTGCCCGGCGGTGGCATCCTCCAGCATGCGCCGCTGCAGCTCGGTGCGGGCCAGCGCTACGGCATACGGGGTGCGCAGGAAGGTGACCATCGTGTAATGCGGCACGAAGCGGGTCGGCCATCGCGCCTGCAGCGCCTGTTCCAGTTCGCGCTGCAGCAGGAACTGCGGATCGGCCACGCGGTCGCGCATTTCCAGATAATTCTCCAGCGCCATCTGCTGGATCGCCTCGGCGTTCGGCTTGCGGTCGGTTTCGAAGGCCGCGAACGCCTCGGCCAGCGAGTCCTGCTCGAGCAGGTGCGCGGCCAGTGCGATGCAGTCTTCGAAGGCGCAGTTCATGCCCTGGCCGTGGAACGGGACCATCGCGTGCGCGGCATCGCCGATTAGCACCGCGCGGCCCTTCATGTGCCAATGCTTGAGGTGCAGCGTGCCGAGCAGGCCCGGCGGGTGCTGCTCCCAATCGCGGCGCAGGTTCGGGATCAGCGCCAGTGCATCGGGGAAGTCGCGCGCGAACAGCGCCTCGGCCTCGGCGCCGCTGTTGGTGGTGGCAAAGCTCGGGTCGCCCTCGTTGGGCAGGAACAGCGTGACCGTGAACGTGCCTTCGTCGTTGGGCAGCGCAATGCACATGTAGTGCCCGCGCGGCCAGATGTGCAGCGCATTGGCCTCGATCCGGAAACCACCGTCAGCCGTCGGCGGGATCTCCAGTTCCTTGTAGGAGTGATCCAGAAAGGCGATGCGTTCGTCCAGCGGCTGCTTGCGGTTCATCGCCGCGCGCAGCGCCGAGCCGGCACCGTCGGCGCCGATCAGGGTATCGAAGCGGATATCGTGTGGCTGGTCGTCGCGGTCATCGATGAAGCGCGCGTAGCCGGCATCGAAATCCACGGTGTGCAGGCGGCGGTGGAAATGCACGGTGGCGCCCGCATCCTCGGCCAGCTGCAGCAGCGTGGTATTGAGGTCCTTGCGGTGGATCGACCAGATCACTTCGCTGTCATCGCGACCGTAGCGCTGCAGCTGCGGCTCGCCCTCGCGCGGGTGGATCATGCGCCCGCGCATCATCACCGCCTTGGCCATGACCGCGTCTTCGACACCGGCCTGGCGCAGCGCATGGCGGCCACGCTCGGCGAGCGCCAGGTTGATCGAGCGACCGGACTCGTAATCGCTCACGCGCGGATCGCCGCGGCGCTCATACAAGGTGATCTGCCAGCCCTGGCGGGACAGCAGGATGGCAAGCAGCGAACCGGCCAGACCTGCGCCGATGATGCTCAGCGAGCGGGAGGGGGTAGCGATCAAGTCAATGTCCGTGGGGGCGGGGAGGGCGGCTTAGAGGCCAGCCCAGGCTTCCACTTCCTCGACGAAGTGGTGCAGGTCGAGGTAGCGGTTGTAGAGCGGGGTCGGCGAAATGCGGATCACATCGGGCTCGCGCCAGTCGCCGAGCACGCCCACGGTCTGCAGGTACTCGAACAGGCTGCGGCCGCGCTCGCGGCCACCGGCCACGCGCAGCGAGAGCTGGCAGCCGCGGCGTTCCGGTTCGGACGGGGTCAGCACCTCGAGCACGCCGGACAGGCGCGCGCGCACCAGCGCATCCAGCATGCCGGTCAGGCGCAACGATTTGACCCGCAGCGCGTCGATGCCGCCGGCCTTGTCGACCAGGTCCAGCGCGGCGCGCAGCGGGGCCAGGCCGAGCACCGGCGGGTTGCTGAGCTGCCAGCCTTCGGCGCCGACGGCGGGCACGAACTGTGGAGCCATCTTGAAGCGCGTGGCTTCTTCATGGCCCCACCAGCCCGCGAAACGCGGCAGGGTGGCGTCGCGGTGGTGGCGCTCATGCACGAAGCAACCGGCGACGGCGCCCGGGCCCGCGTTGAGATACTTGTAATGGCACCACACAGCGAAATCCGGTGCGATGTCGTGCAGCTGCAGCGGCACGTTGCCGATCGAGTGGGCCAGATCGAAGCCGACCCGGGCGCCCTGCAGGCGCGCCATGCGGGTGATGGCCTCCAGATCGAAGACCTGGCCACTGCGGTACTGCACGCCGGGCCACAGCACCAGCGCCAGGCGTGGGCCGTGTTCGGTGATGGCGCGCTCGATCGCCTGCAGCGAAATGGTGCCGTTCGGCTCATCGGGCTGCACTTCGATCAGATCGGTCTCCGGGCTGAAGCCATGGAAGCGGAGCTGCGATTCCACTGCGTGCCGATCGGTCGGGAAGGCGCCGGCCTCCATCAGGATGGCGGGGCGTTCGGCCGTGGGCCGGTAGAAGCTGACCATCATCAGGTGCAGGTTGACGCTGAGGGTGTTCATCGCCACGACTTCGCTGGGCAGGGCGCCCACGACGCGGGCAAGCTGTTCGCTCACCAGGCGGTGGTAGTGCAGCCACTGGGTGTCGCCGGTGAAGTGGCCTTCGACGGCCAGCGAGGCCCATTTGTCCATGACTTCCTGGACGGCCGCACGTGCCCCGCGCGGCTGCAGGCCCAGCGAGTTGCCGACGAAGTAGGTCTGGTCGCGGTGGTTGTGCTGGGGAAAGACGAATTCGTTGCGCAGGCTGCGCAGCGGATCGGCGGCGTCCAGGGCAACGGCATGGGTGCGGCTGAGGATCTCGGACATGGTGCAACCGGCGGTGTCAGTGAGCCGACAGTTTATCCGGGTGGTGGGGGTGTGGGCTGAATCAGGCTTGCTGTGCTGCTTTGGCGTGGGCTGCCAGCTGCCTGCTGGCGCTCAAGCTGGAGGCCGGGGCCAAAGCCAAAGCCAAGCCAAAGCCAAAGCCAAAGCGTATGCAGTGACGTTCCAGTGGACGGGCCGATGTGGGTGGGTCTGCTGGAAGGGCCGAACTCCCTCCAGCAACACAGTTGCTACATGCACTCGCAGTCACCTCAACCGCCGGCTCTCAAGCTCTCAAGCTCTGACGCCTTGAAGCGAGCGAACCATCACCCCTCAACAGCCACCTTCTCAGGCAGCGGATCGACATGCCCGCACGCATCGCACGTACGCAGCTCCAGCGAAGAGTGATAGCGATCGAACACCTTCGGCAGATCCGTCTCGATGTTCTCCAGCGCGAAAAACTCCTCGTACAGCTTGTGATTGCATTGCTCGCAGAACCACATCAACCCATCGCGCTCATGCGCCAACCGCTTGCGCTCCACCACCAGGCCCACACCGCCCGGCGGGCGGCGCGGCGAATGCGGCACGCCGCCCGGCAACAGGAAAATCTCGCCCGCGCGGATCGGAATGTCACGCACCGCGCCATCCTCCTGCACCTTCAGCGTCATCTCGCCCTCGAGCTGATAGAACCACTCCGGGCCTTCGTCGTAATGGAAATCCGTGCGGCTGTTCGGGCCGCCGACCACCATCACGATGAAGTCGCCGTTCTCGATCATCTTGTTGCCGACCGGCGGCTTGAGCAGATGCCGGTGCTCTTCGATCCAGGCAAGCAGATTGATGGGGGAGGCAAGCATGGGCGCTGTCCGAAAGAGGAAGAATCAGTCGCGCCGACCGTGGCGCGGAACATAGGACAGGGCCTTTTCGTATGCGGCCTGCAGCTCTTCCGGTGCGCCCACGTCGATGCCCATCTCGCGCACCCGGCCGTCCTTCAGGCTGTACACCCAGCCGTGCACCATCAGCTTCTGGCCACGCGCCCAGGCGTCCTGCACGATCGTCGAGCGGCAGGCGTTGACCACCTGCTCGATCACGTTCAACTCGCACAGGCGCGCATGCTTCAGTTCGGGCTCTTCGATCGCATCCATGATCGCCGCATGCTTCTGCGCCACATCGCCCACGTGCCGCAGCCAGTTGTCGGCCAGGCCCACGCGCGTGTTGTTCAAGCTGGCGTGTACGCCACCGCAGCCGTAATGGCCCACGATCAGGATGTGCTTCACCTTCAGCTGATCCACGGCGTACTGGATCACGCTCAGGCAGTTCAGGTCGGTGTGCACCACCACGTTGGCCACGTTGCGGTGCACGAACACTTCGCCTGGCGCCATGCCGATGATCTGGTTGGCGGGCACGCGCGAATCGGAACAGCCGATCCACAGGTATTCCGGGTGCTGCTGCTTGGCCAGTTGATGGAAGAACTCCGGATCCTCTTTCTCGATCCGGTCCGCCCATTCGCGGTTGTTCTGCAGCAGCTTGTGGATGTCTTTCATCGTGCGGGGTCCCTGACGTCGGGTGGGGGCAAGGCGCGGCCAGGGTGGCCGCGTCGTCGCAGGAGTGGGGAGGGTCAGTCGGCGGCTGGGCCGCCCTCGCGGCGCCAGCGCATCCACTGCGCCAGCTCGCGTGATGCCGGGGCGTCCAGTGCCGACAGCGCGTCGATCACGCTGGTCTGGTTGGCCTCGGGATGGTTCTGGCTGAGCTTGAGTTTGATCTGCACCTGCGCCGGGCGGAAACGGAAGCCGACGATGCCGCCAAGCATGCGCTGTTGGCGCGGCTCGATCGGCAGCAGGTCCCAGTCGCCGCCGACGCCAGCCTCATAGTGCGCGCTGAGGCCGTCCAGCATCGCGATCAGTGCCTCATCATCGGTGACCGGTTCCAGTACGCCACGCAGTTCGGCGGCGGCGTAATTCCAGGTCGGCACGCGTGCCTGCGCGTCCTTGTCCGGATACCAGCCCGGCGACACATACGCATGCGGGCCGTGCACCAGCATCAACGCGGGGCCGGCATGGCCCGCCTGCGGGTTGGGCTTGGCCCAGTGCCCTTCGATCAGGATGCCGCCAGCATCACGCGTGTACACCACCGGCAGGCGCGTGGCCTGCGGGTAGCCGTCGGCGCCGTTGGTCACCAGGGTGACGAACGCATCGCGCGCCAGCAGCCGGTCCAGCCAGATCAGGTCGGTCTCGACGAAGGCGGACGGGATGAACATCGTCGGTTACGCGCGGGCGCCCAGGCTCTGGATCATGCGACCGTGCAGGGCATCGTCGCTGTCGGCCTGCGGCGGCTGCACTTCATGCAGCGAGAAGCCGCGCACCAGCGCGTCCTCTTCATCCAGGCCGTCGTAGGCGACGAACTCGGCGTCGAACAGCTGCGAGCGAGCCGTGTCTTCGCTGTCGTAGCTCAGCGTGTTGCCGTCGCTGTCCAGCACCTCGGCGGTACCGGCCGGGCGCACGCGCAGGCGCGCCCAGATCAGGGTGTTGCCCAGGCTGGCCAGGAACCACTCGTCGTGGTGGGAAGTAGCGTCGTTCATGTCAGTACCATCGAAAGCAGCCAGAGCAGGGCAGCCATGCCCAGTCCGGCAAGAAGGGTGAGCAGCGAGAGCCAGGCCGGCGTGGCCAGGCCGGTCAGCGAGCGGTCGCTGCTCTGCCGATAGTCGCGGCCGAGCAGCCAGCGCAGCGCGTCCGGGCGCAGGAAGGCACCCGCGCCGAAGCGATTGGCCAGCGCCGGGTGGCGGTCGCGGATGTGGACCAGGGTCAGCGGCCAGAAGATCACGAAGGCACTGAACCCGGCGATCGCCACGCCGACGAAACACAGCGCGAAGAACAGGGTCATGGTTCAGTGCCTCCGTAGGTCGATCAGAATTCGGCGCTGCCCGGTGCGCGCGGGTAGGGGATCGCGTCGCGGATGTTGCTCAGGCCGCAGACGTAGACCACCAGGCGCTCGAAGCCGAGGCCGAAGCCGGCGTGCGGCACCGAACCGTAGCGGCGGAAGTCGCGGTACCAGCCGTAGTGTGCCGGGTCCAGGCCGAACTGGGCCATGCGTGCATCGAGCACATCCAGGCGCTCTTCGCGCTGGCTGCCGCCGATGATCTCGCCGATGCCCGGGGCCAGCACATCCATGGCCGCAACGGTCTTGCCGTCGTCGTTCAGGCGCATGTAGAACGCCTTGATGTGCTCGGGGTAGTTGGTCACCACCACCGGGCGGCCGATATGTTCTTCGGTCAGCCAGCGCTCGTGCTCGGTCTGCAGGTCCAGGCCCCATTCGACCGGGAAGTCGAACTTCTTGCCCGAGTTCTGCAGCAGCTTCACCGCTTCGGTGTAGTCGATCTGCTCGAACGGAGCATTGATGAAGCCTTCCAGCTTGGTGATCGCGTTCTTGTCCACGCGCTCGGCCAGGAAGGCCAGGTCGTCGCCACGCTCATCGAGCACCGCGCGGAACAGGTACTTCAGGAACTGCTCGGCCAGGCGCGCATCTTCGGCCAGATCGGCGAAGGCGATTTCCGGCTCGATCATCCAGAACTCCGCCAGATGGCGGGTGGTGTTGGAGTTCTCGGCGCGGAAGGTCGGGCCGAACGTGTAGACCTTGCTCAGCGCCAGGCAGTACGCCTCGACGTTCAGCTGGCCGGACACGGTCAGGAAGGTTTCCTTGCCGAAGAAATCGCGGCTGAAATCCACCTCGCCCTTTTCGTTGCGCGGCAGGTTGGCCATGTCCAGCGTCGAGACCCGGAACATCTGGCCGGCGCCCTCGGCATCGGACGTGGTCACGATCGGGGTGCTGATCCAGTTGAAGCCGTTCTGGTGGAAGAACCGGTGCACGGCCTGGGCCAGGCAGTTGCGGATGCGGGTGACCGCACCGAACAGGTTCGTGCGCGGGCGCAGGTGCGCCACTTCGCGCAGGAACTCCGGGCTCATCGGCTTGGGCTGGATCGGGTAGGTCAGCGGGTCTTCGACCAGGCCGACGATCTCGATGTCGCTGGCCTGGATCTCGAAGGACTGGCCCTTGCCCTGGGATTTGACCAGGGTGCCGCGGGCGATCACCGAGCAGCCCGGGGTCAGGCTCTTGATGTCGTCGAAGTTGGCCAGGGTGTCATTGGCCACCACCTGGATGGGGGCGAAGCAGGAGCCATCGGTGACATTGACGAAGGCAAGCGCCGCAGAGCCGCGCACCGTGCGGACCCATCCGCGTACTGTTGCCTCGCCGCCTTCCGGGATCTTCCCGGCAAGCGCATGTTCAACGCTGACCACCGTCATGACTTGAATCCTCTGTTGATCGACTCGATCTCTGAACACGGAGTTTAACGGGTGCGGTGTTCGGCTTGCGAGGCATTTCTTGCGGTCCGGGGCGCATATAATGATCACGATCCGCTGGAGTTGCCTGTCATGGCCGTAAGCCTTACCCCTGTTGCCTTTGCCCGTGTGCAGAAGTTCGTCGAGCAGACGCCCGGCGCGCTGGGCCTGCGTTTCGGCGTGACCCGCACCGGTTGTTCCGGCTGGGGCCACATCACCGATCTGGCCCGCGATGAGCGCGAGGGCGACACCGTCTTCGAGCAGGATGGGGTCCGCATCTATGTGGATGCCACCAGCCTCGAGCTGGTGGACGGCACCGAAATCGACTTCGGCAAGCACGGGCTGAGCGAGACCTTCACGTTCAGGAACCCGAACGCCACCGCTGAATGCGGCTGCGGCGAGAGCTTCACGACCGAGGCCGACAAGGCCTGATCGCCCGTGCGCCGGGCCTGTTCAGCCCGCCCGGCTTGCCTTGTGACCCCTTCTGCTGCCACAATGCGCGGCTTCCTGCCTGATTCCGGGCAGGACCCTTGCCCCACCGCGTTCACCTGCGGGGGGCTGTCCGGCCCTCAAAGGGCCACATCCGAAAGGTAAAAACACATGAGTCGTCATTACGAAGTCGTGTTCCTGGTCCATCCGGACCAGAGCGAACAGGTCCCGGCCATGATCGAGCGCTACAAGGCGCTGGTCGAGAACGGCAACGGCACCATCCACCGTCTGGAAGATTGGGGCCGTCGTCAGCTGGCTTACCCGATCCAGAACCTGGTGAAGGCCCACTACGTCATGCTCAACATCGAGTGCGACCAGGCCGTGCTGAGCGAGCTGGTGGAAAGCTTCCGCTTCAACGACGCCGTGCTGCGCAACCTCGTCATCAAGCGTGACGAAGCTGACACCGAGCAGTCGCTGATCATGAAGAGCAAGGACGAGAAGGGTGACAAGCCCGAGCGTGGCGAGCGTCGTCGTCGTGATGACGAAGAAGGTGAAACCACCCCCGCCGCCGCTGACACCGATGCCGGCGAAGACGCCGCTTCGGCCGCTTAAGGAGCACTGACATGTCCAAGTTCTTCCGTCGTCGCAAGTTCTGCAAGTTCACGGCCGAAGGTGTGAAGGAGATCGATTACAAGGATCTCAACACCCTGCGCCAGTACCTCACCGAGAACGGCAAGATCGTGCCGAGCCGCGTGACCGGTACCAAGTCGAAGTACCAGCGCCAGCTGGCAACGGCCGTCAAGCGCGCCCGTTTCCTGGCCCTGATTCCGTACACCGACAACCACGACGTCTGATGAAGGCGGGCGGCCTGTTGGTCGCCGCTTTCGCAGATCCCGCCGCCCGCGCTGTGAAGCGTCGGGCGGTGTGAAGGATCTGCCGTTCGGATATTCGGACAGCCATCGCTGCGGGGCCTGGGCCTCGCTAACGAATACATATTTGGAGCTACACCATGAAGCTGATTCTTCTTCAGAAGGTCACCAACCTCGGCGGTCTGGGCGATCTGGTCGACGTCAAGCCGGGCTACGGCCGCAACTTCCTCGTCCCGACCGGCAAGGCCGTTCCGGCCACCGCGACCAACGTGGCCGAGTTCGAAGCCAAGCGCGCTGATTACGAAGCCAAGGCCCAGTCGATCCACGCTGATGCCGAAGCCCGCAAGGCGCAGCTGGAAGGCAAGAGCGTGACCATCGCTGCCAACGCTTCGACGGAAGGCAAGCTGTACGGTTCGGTCGGCCCGCGCGATATCGCCGAAGCCTTCACCGCTGCCGGCCTGCCGCTGGAAAAGAGCGAAGTGATCCTGGGCGAAGGCGCCTTCCGCAACGTGGGCGAGTACGAGGTGACTGTTCACCTGCACGCCGACGTGGAAACCACCGTCAAGGTGGTTGTGGAAGCCGAAAAGGCCTGATTCCTGCCGAAAGGCGGGCGTCACTGAAACGGGTACCCGCGAGGGTGCCCGTTTTTTGTTTGTGGCAACGGCAACCGCAACGGCTTGGCGCCGTGACGATAGAGGGGGGAGGGCGCCGGGTAGCCCGGGCCGGGACGCGCCCTGAACCCCCGCCCGTGCCGTCCCGCCTGGCCCCACGCTGGAAATGCGGGCTGGAGCCGCCCCCGCAGCGCGCTGAACACCGGCCCCGTTATACTCAGGCTATCGCGTCGCCCCCGGGGTCATTGAAGTCCTGCAATATCAATGGCTTGAGGGGTAAATCCGCTCCGTAATCCACCATGGTGGGGGTCGCTTCAGGCCTTCGCCCGGAACCCAATCACGCCATGCGTCTGTCCACGATCAAGCTGTCCGGATTCAAATCCTTCGTCGATCCGACCACGCTGCACCTGCCGACCAACATGACCGGCGTGGTGGGCCCAAACGGCTGTGGCAAATCGAACATCATCGACGCCGTGCGCTGGGTCATGGGCGAAAGCTCCGCCAGCCGCCTGCGTGGCGACTCGCTGACCGACGTCATCTTCTCCGGCTCCTCCGCCCGCAAGCCCGTCTCGCAGGCCGCCGTCGAGCTGATCTTCGACAACACCGACCACACCATCACCGGTGAGTACGCCTCGTTCAACGAGATCTCGGTCAAGCGCACCGTCAGCCGTGACGGCAGCAGCAACTACTACCTCAACGGCACCAAGTGCCGCCGCCGCGACATCACCGACCTGTTCCTCGGCACCGGCCTTGGGCCGCGCAGCTACTCGATCATCGAGCAGGGCATGATCAGCAAGATCATCGAGGCGCGGCCTGAAGATCTGCGGGTCTACCTGGAAGAAGCTGCCGGCATCTCCAAGTACAAGGAGCGCCGCAAGGAAACCGAGACCCGCATCCGGCATACCCGCGAGAATCTGGACCGCCTCAACGACCTGCGCGAGGAGATCGGCAAACAGCTCGAGCACCTCAAGCGCCAGGCGCGCCAGGCCGAGCAGTACCAGGCGCTGCAGGAAGAGCGCAAGGTCAAGGACGCCGAGTGGAAGGCGCTGGAATACCGTGGGCTGGATGGCCGCCTGGGCGGCCTGCGCGAAGCACTCTCGCGCGAGGAGACCCGCCTGCAGCAGCTGATCGCCGAGCAGCGCGATGCCGAAGCCCGCATCGAAACCAGCCGCCTGCGCCGCGAAGAGGCCTCCGATGCGCTCAACACCGCGCAGGCCGAGGTCTACCAGGTCGGCAGCACGCTGGCCCGCCTGGAGCAGCAGATCCAGCATCAGCGCGAGATGTCGCAGCGACTGAACAAGGCGCGCGATGAAGCGCAGCAGGCACTGGCCGATCTGGGCCAGCACATCAGTGGCGATGAGGCCAAGCTGATGGTGCTGCGCGAGGCAGTGGACGATGCCGAGCCGCGCCTGGAGCAGTTGCAGGAAGAGAATGAGATCAAGCAGGAAGCCCTGCGTGATGCCGAGGCCCGGCTGGCCGATTGGCAGCAGCGCTGGGAGAGCCATACCCGCAGCACCTCCGAAGCCTCGCGCGCCGGCGAAGTCGAGCGCACCCGCGTGGATTATCTGGATCGCCAGGTGCTGGAAGCCGATCGCCGCCGCGAGTCGCTGCAGGCCGAGCGCGCCGGGCTGGATCTGGACGCCCTGGCCGAGGTGTTCGAAGAACTGCACCTCCAGCACGAGACCCAGAAGGCCTCGCTGGACACGCTCAACGAGCAGGTGGAAGAACGCAAGCATGCCGTGGCCGGGCTGCAGGACCGCCAGCGCGCCGGGCAGACCGAGCTGGCCGAGATCCGCAAGCAGGCCCAGGCCGCCCGCGGCCGGTTGTCGTCACTGGAGACCCTGCAGCAGGCCGCACTAGGCCAGGAGCAGGGCGCCGCGGTGGCCTGGCTGAAGGCACGCGGGCTGGATTCGGGCGCGCGTGTCGGCGAACGCCTGACCGTGGAGAGCGGCTGGGAAAACGCCGTGGAAAGCGCGCTCGGCCAGCTGATCGAGGGCGTGCTGGTCGATTCCCCGGCATCGTTGGTGGACGCGCTGGGCGAACTGGGCGAAGGCCGTATCGCGCTGGTCTCGGCCGAGCAGGACGCGCTGGATGTCGCGCCAACCTCGCTGGCGGCGAAAGTGCAGGGCCCCACTGCGATCCGTCGGCTGCTGGCACGCCTGCATGCCGCCGAGGATCTCGCGTCCGCCCGTGCGCTGCAGGCGACGCTGGGCGAGGGCGACTCGGTCATCACCCGCGGTGGCGAGCGGCTGGGCGAGGGCTGGGTGCGCGTGTCGCGCTCCGGCGCGGCCAAGCAGGGCGCGCTGCTGCGCGAACGCGAGATAGTCACCCTGCGCGAGCAGATTGAAACACTGCAGGACCGCGAAGCGGCCTTGGAAGAGCAGCTGGCCGGCTTCCGTGACCAGTTGCTGGCCGGTGAGCAGCAACGCGAAGACGCGCAGCGCCAGCTGTACCTGGCCCATCGCAGCGTTTCCGAGCTCGGTGGCCAGCTGCAGAGCCAGCAGGGCAAGGTGGAGGCCGCACGCACCCGCATCGACCGCATCGAAGGCGAGCTGGTGCAATTGCTGGAGACGCTGGATGCCGGTCGCGAGCAGGTGCGCGAAGCACGTTCGCGGCTGGACGATGCGGTCACCAGCATGGGCGACCTGGAATCGGTCCGCGCCGCGCTGGAAGGCGAGCGTCGCCAGCTTACCGATGCCCGCGACCAGGCCCGCGACCAGGCCCGCAACGTGCGCGAGGCGGCGCACTCGCTCGCCTTGACGCTGGAATCGCAGCGCGCGCAGATCGCCTCGCTGAGCCAGGCGCTGGAGCGCATGAGTACCCAGCGTGGGCAGCTGGATACGCGATTGGGTGAACTGCATTCGCAGCTGGACGAAGGTGATTCGCCGGTCAAGGCGCTCGAAGCCGAACACCAGAACGCCTTGGGCGAGCGCGTGCGTGCCGACCGCGTGCTGGGCGAAGCCCGTACGTTGCTCGATGGCATCGATGCCGAACTGCGCACGTTCGAGCAGACCCGCCACCAGCGCGACGAACAGGCGCTGGCGCAGCGCGAGCGCATTTCCCAGCGCAAGCTCGACCAGCAGGCACTGGTGCTCAGTGCCGACCAGCTGTCGGCCTCGGTGGAGAAGGCCGGCTTCGTGCTGCAGGATGTGATCAACAGCCTGCCCGAGGATGCGCGGGTCACCGACTGGGAGCAGGCCGTGCACCAGATCGATGGCCGCATGCGCCGGCTGGAGCCGGTCAACCTGGCCGCCATCCAGGAATACGGCGAGGCGTCGCAGCGTTCGGAGTACCTGGATGCGCAGAACACCGACCTCACCACCGCGCTGGAAACCCTGGAGGACGCGATCCGCAAGATCGACCGCGAGACCCGCGGCCGCTTCAAGGACACCTTCGACCGCGTCAACGCCGGTGTGCAGCAGCTGTATCCGCGCCTGTTCGGTGGTGGCCACGCCTACCTCGAGCTGACAGGTGAAGACCTGCTCGACACCGGTGTTGCGATCATGGCGCGGCCGCCGGGCAAGCGGGTGTCGAGCATCTCGCTGCTTTCCGGTGGCGAGAAGGCGATGACCGCGGTGGCGCTGGTGTTTGCGATCTTCCAGCTCAACCCGGCACCGTTCTGCCTGCTGGACGAGGTGGACGCGCCGTTGGACGAAGCCAACGTCGGTCGCCTGGCCAACATGGTCAAGGAAATGAGCGAGAAGGTTCAGTTCCTGTTTGTGAGCCACAACAAGGCCACGATGGAAGCTGCACACCAGCTCTCCGGCGTGACCATGCGCGAACCGGGCGTCAGCCGACTGGTCAGTGTCGACCTGGAGGAAGCCGCACGATTGGCGGGCGCGGCTTGACGTGCCATCCTTAAGTACCTGAATGATTTAGCCGGAGACCCCCCCGAATGTCCGACATGGCACTGCTCCGCATCGGCATCCTGGCCGCCGGCCTGCTGTTGATCGCTGCGATCTTCCTGTTTGGCCGTCCGAAAAAGAAAGTGCAGGGCCGTCGCGTCGAAGGTGCCGAGAGCACCAGCGGCCAGCGCCGTGAGCCCGTGCTGGGCGAGGGCGAGAGCCCGGCCGAGGGCGCTGCTCCCGTTGTCGGCGAAGACGGCGTCACCCAGCCCGAGCTGGGCCTGCCGGACGTGGACGCCGCGCCGGCCAGCGACCTGGGCAAGCGTGCGACGCAGGATTTCGACAAGATCGTCTCGCTGTTCGTCGCTGCGCGCGCGGGCGAGCAGCTGCGTGGCGAGGACATCGTCGTTGCTGCGGAAAAGACCGGCCTGGTGTTCGGCCACATGAATGTCTTCCACCGCCTGGTCGAAGGCCACCCCGAGCGCGGCCCGATCTTCTCGATGGCCAGCATCATGAAGCCGGGCAGTTTCGACATGGCCAACATCCGCGAGATGGAAACCCCGGCGATCGCCTTCTTCCTGACCCTGCCGGCGCCGCTGACCGCGCTGGACGCCTGGGAAAAGATGCTGCCGACCGTGCAGCGCATGGGCGAGCTGCTCGATGGCGTCGTGCTCGATGACAGCCGCAATGCCCTGGGTCGCCAGCGCATCGCGCACATCCGTGATGAGCTGCGCGCCTACGACCGCCAGCACCAGGCCCCGCCGCTGACCAAGGCCCCGCGCTGGTGATTGCCGTAGAGCCGACCAACGGTCGGCTCTACCTGTTCTGGCTGACCACCGTGTCGAAGGCCGCACGGAACCGCGCCATTTCGGCCGCGGTGCCCACCGTCACGCGCACCCGCTGCGGCCAGATCGGCCAGCTGCGCCCGATGACCACGCCCTGTTCGGCCATCGCCGCAGAGAACGCCGCGCCGTCGCGCTGCACATCGACCACGAAACAGTTTGCTTCCGACGGCACACAGCTAAAGCCGCGCTTACCGAGCCAGCCGATGGTCTCCTGCCGTACCAGGGCATTCTCCGCCTTGCGCTGCGCGATCAATCCCGGATCACGCAGGCTCGCCAGTCCCGCCGCCATCGCGGTGACCGGCAGCGGGTTGTCGCCCAGGCTGGCCAGTTCCTTCAGCCGGTCCGGATGCGCGGCCGCCACCCCCAGGCGCAGGCCGGCCATGCCGTAGAGCTTGGAGAAGGTGCGCAGCACGATCACATCGTCGCGCTGCATCACCTGGCCGATCACCGAGCGCTGCTCGCTGTACTGCAGGTAGGCCTCGTCCACCAGCACGCGGGTCTGGGCCGGCTTGTTGGCCAGCAGCCAGGCAATGTCGGCCGCCGGGGTGATCGAACCGGTGGGATTGTTGGGGTTGCACAGATACAGCAGGCCGGCATTGACCGTCGCGGCAGCCGCCGCCATCGCATGCACGTCGTGTGCCCCGTCGGCGCGCAGCGGCACCCTGGCCACCGTGGCCCCACGCGCCGCGGCAAGATCGCCCGGCGCCTCGAAGGTGGGATCGGCGACCACCAGCCCCGCACCAGGCGAGGTCCACAGCACGGCCGCCCGGTTCAGTGGCTCGCTCGAGCCCGGATACAGCCGCACGTGATCCTTGTCGATGCCTTCCTGCTGGGCGAACAGATCGCGCAGCTCGCCGGCCAGAGCAAACAGATACCGCCCGCTGCTGGCGATGATGTCGCGCGCCGCCGCCTGCGCAGCCAGTGATGGCCCATACGGGCATTCGTTGAAGTTCAGCAGCACCGGTCCTGTGCTGGCGGGGAGCGCACGCGACGGCGCGGCGGATGCAGGCAGCACGCCCAGGCCGGATAACGCCAGGCCGGCACCGGCCAACTGCAGGAACGAGCGACGGGAAGTGGTGGGGGCAGGCGTCACGGGGCACCGGAAACAAGGGGTTCGGCGCACGCTAGCGCCACGGCGGATCGGCGGCAAGCGTTCTTCACTGCGCGCAGGAGCGGGGGGAGGGGTAAAATTGAATGCCCCACCAGGATCGCCTCCCGCATGACCCCCAGCCCCGCCGCACGTGCCGACGTCCTGCGCCGCCAGATCGAGGATGCCGGCAAGGCATACCACGAGCGCGACGAGCAGCTGATCCCCGACGTCGAGTACGACCTGCTGGTGCGCGAGCTGGAGGCGATCGAGCAGGCACACCCGGAGCTGGCCGCGGCCGATTCGCCGACCCGGCAGGTCGGTGGCAAGGCGTCCTCCCGTTTCGCCGAGGTCCGTCACGCGGTGCCGATGCTGTCGCTGGGCAATGCCTTCAATGATGAGGAAGTCCAGGATTTCGTGCGCCGCATCAGCGAGCGCCTGCGTCGCAGCACGCTGTATTTTTCCGCCGAACCGAAGCTTGACGGCCTGGCGATCAGCCTGCGCTACGAGGAGGGCCGTTTCGTGCAGGGGGCGACCCGTGGCGATGGCGCCACCGGCGAGGATGTCAGCGCGAACCTCCGCCAGATCAGTGTGATCCCGCAGGTGCTCAAGGGTGAGGGCTGGCCAGCGGTGCTGGAAGTGCGCGGCGAGGTCTACATGGCCCGTGCCGACTTCGAGGCCTACAACGCCGATGCGCGCCTGCATGACGGCAAAGTGCTGGCCAATCCGCGCAACGCCGCCGCCGGCTCGCTGCGCCAGCTCGATCCGAAGATGAGCGCAAGGCGCAAGCTGAGCTTCTACGCTTACGGCACCGGCCAGGTTGAAGGCGGCGAGTTGCCGCCCACGCATTCGGCCACGCTGGCGCAGCTGCGCGCGTGGGGGCTGCCGGTGAGTGACCTGTGCCAGGTGGTGGAGGGCGCCGACGGGCTGCTCGCCTATTACCGCGACATCGGCGAACGCCGCGACGGTCTGGCTTTCGATATCGACGGTGTGGTCTACAAGCTCGACGATCGCGCCGGCCAGGAACAGATGGGCTTCGTCGCGCGCGCACCGCGCTGGGCGATCGCGCACAAGTTCCCGGCGCAGGAACAGACCACCACTGTGGAGGCGATCGAGATCCAGATCGGCCGCACGGGTGCGGCGACCCCGGTCGCGCGTCTGGCGCCGGTCGCCGTGGCCGGCGTGATCGTGTCCAACGCGACGCTGCACAATGCCGACCAGATCGCGCGCCTGGATGTGCGCGTGGGCGATACGGTGATCGTGCGCCGCGCCGGTGATGTGATCCCGGAAGTGGTCAGCGTGATCGCCGACCGTCGTCCCGCCGGCACCACGCCGTGGCAGATGCCTTCGCAGTGCCCGGTGTGCGGCTCGGAGATCGTCCGCGAAGAGGGCGAGGCCGCCTGGCGCTGCTCGGGTGAGCTGAGCTGTCCGGCGCAGCGCAAGGAAGCCATCGCGCACTTCGCCTCGCGCCGTGCCATGGATATCGACGGCCTGGGCAGCAAGTACATCGAGACCCTGGTCGACGCCGGTATCGTGCGCGGCGTGGCCGATCTGTACCGCCTGCAGCGCGATCAACTGCTGCAGCTCAAGCTGGTGCTGGATGCCGAATCGCCCGAGGCGCTGGCCAGCCAGATCGGCCTGCACCTGCCGCCGGAAGGCAGCGGCGATTACCTGAGGGCCATCCTCAAGCTCGATGGCAGCGACGAGGCATGGCGCGCGCAGGCGCTGGCGATGCCGGCCACGTTCGCCTGGAACACGAAAAAGATCGCGACCAAGTGGGCCGACAACCTGATCGCCGCGATCGACGCCAGCCGCACCACCACGCTGGAGCGGCTGTTGTTCGCGCTGGGCATCGAGCATGTCGGCGAGAGCACCGCCAAGGCGCTGGCGACCTGGTTCGGCGATCTCGAACTGATCCGTCATCTGCCGTGGCCGCTGTTCAAGCGCGTGCCCGACATCGGCGGCGAAGTGGCGCGATCGCTCGGCCACTTCTTCGAACAGGCCGGCAACCAGGAGGCGATCGACGCGCTGCTGCAGGTCGGGCAGGTGCGCATCAGCGATGTGCATCCACCGATCGCCAAGTTGCGCGAGGGGCTGGATTTCGCGCAGCTGCTGGTCGAAGCAGAGATTCCGGGCATCACCCGGCTGCGCGCGGAGAAGCTGGTGGCGATGCTGCCGGATGCGGCCTCGGTGCTGGATGCCGAGCCGGTGCGGTTCGTGGCCGCCGGCCTGCCGAACGAGGTAGCCCTCGGGCTGGCCGACTGGCTCGACAGCGAAGGCCACGGCCCGATGCTGCTCAAGGCCGAGGAGTACCGCCAGAAGCTGCTGGCACTGGCGCCGGAGCAGGCCGACCAGGTCGCCGGCCCGTTGGACGGCCAGACCGCCGTGCTGACCGGAACGCTGACGCAGATGAACCGCGACGAGGCCAAAGCCCGGCTGGAAGCGCTCGGCGCCAAGGTGGCTGGCAGTGTGTCGAAAAAAACCTCCTTCGTGGTTGCCGGTGCCGAGGCCGGTTCCAAGCTGACCAAGGCGCAGGAGCTGGGCGTGCCGGTCTGGGACGAAGACCAGCTGATCGCCTTCCTCGCGCAGCACTGAACAAGAGAAACCGCATGCAGACCGTTCCCCTCGATTTCCGCCTGGCCACCGTCGCCGACACCGAGTTGCTGATCGGGCTGATGCGTGATTTCTACGCCGAAGACAACCTCGACTTCGAAGACACCCGTGTGCGGAACGCGCTGGCCGCGTTGCTGGAAGATCCGCGCAACGGTGAAGTGCTGCTGTGGCTGGACGAGGCCGGCGCGGTGGTGGGCTATGGAGCACTGGCGATGGGCTTCAGCCTGGAGCAGGGCGGCCACTTTGCGTTGCTCGATGAGCTGTACCTGAGCCATGCCGCGCGTGGGCGGGGCCGCGGCAAGCAGGCGCTGGCCATCCTCGAACAGCGCGCCAACGCACGTGGCGTGGAGCGCATGCGCCTGGAAGTGAACCATCACAACGAACTGGCGCGACGCCTGTACCTGGCCACCGGCTACGTCGATGACACCCGCGATCTGCTGACCCTGCCGCTGGCGAAGCGCCTGAAGGACGCGCGCGCGTGATCGCCGCGCTGCGCCAGCGTGCCGCGCTCAACGCACTGATCCGCCGCTTCTTCGCCGCACGCGACGTGCTCGAGGTCGAAACGCCGATCCTGTCCGCAGCGGGCAATACCGAGCCGAACATCGACAGCTTCCATACCCGCTTCAGCGGGCACGTGGATGCGGGCACTGCGCAACGCTGGCTGCGCACCTCGCCGGAGTTCCCGCTGAAGCGATTGCTCGCGGCAGGGGTGGGGGACTGCTACGAACTGGGTCGTGTGTTCCGCAACGGCGAAGCCGGCGGCCGCCACAATCCCGAGTTCACCATGCTGGAGTGGTACCGGGTCGGCTGGGACCACCGTCGCCTGATCGACGAGACCGCCGCTCTCGTGCGCGATGCGCTGCAACTGGTTCAGCGCGAGGCGACGCTGGAGGTCATCGATTACCGTGGTCTTTACCAGCAGCACGTCGGGCTGGACCCGTTCCAGGCCAGCCTGGAAGACCTGCAGGTACCGCTGGCCGAGGTCCGCATCGATGCGGACGGATTGACCCGGGATGACTGGCTCGATCTGCTGATGACCCACTGCATCCAACCGCACTTCCGTGACGACACCATGACGGTGGTGCATGACTGGCCTGCCACCCAGGCGGCACTGGCGAGAATTCGGCCGGGCACGCCGCCGCTGGCCGAACGGTTCGAGCTGTACCTGGGCAGCGTGGAGCTGGCCAACGGCTATCACGAGCTGAACGACGCGGCTGAACAGCGCGCGCGTTTCGAGCGCGACCATGCCATCCGTACCGCGCGCGGCGACGTGCTGCCCCCGCTGGATGAACACCTCTTGGCGGCCCTGCCGGCGCTGCCCGATTGCGCGGGGGTGGCGGTGGGCGTGGACCGGCTGCTGATGGCGATGAACCGCACCGGCCGCATCGCCGATGTGCTGGCCTTCGATTTCGCCCACGCCTGAGGCGTTTTGACGCATCCGCGTCTTGCACGGGCTGCATGATGATGCTCTGATCACACCGGATGTCCGAAGGTGGGTCATGTGATTGTTCAGGCGTGGCGGGGATCGTGTTGATGAAGCTGTTGGTAGGCGCGGGCATGCCCTTGTGGCCGGTGTTGCTGTGGACTGCGCTGATGCCTGAAACGGCGCTCGCGCAGGCCGGCGGCTATGCCGGTCAGGTGGTGCGTTGCGAATCGCGCGACATGGGGTGGGTGCATTGCGATGTCCCCACCGAAGGCGGTGTCGATCTGATCCGCCAGCTCTCCGACAACAGCTGCGTGCGAGGCTCGGAATGGGGCACCGACCGTTCCGGCGTCTGGGTGACCCTGGGCTGTCGCGCCGAGTTCCGCGCGCGTACCGCGGCTGCCGCGCCGCGTGCCGACGGCGAACGCCGCACGCGGCGGGTGGTGCGCTGCGAATCCAACGGGCGCCCGCAGAGCTGCCCGGTTGTGCTGCAGGGCGCGCCGGTGCGTCTGCTGCGCCAGCTCACCTCGCTGCCGTGCCGCGAAGGCCACAGCTGGGGCTATCGCCGCAATGAGATCTGGGTGACCCGCGGTTGCCAGGGCGAGTTCGAGGTCGGTGCCGCCGATGGCAGCGGGTTCCTCAACGTGCCACGCATCCTGGTCTGCGAATCCAAGTCGCGCCAGCGCCGCTTCTGTGGCGCCGGGATCACCCACGGTGTCACGCTCAACAAGCAGCTCTCCGGCACCCCCTGCGAGCAGGGCAGCAGCTGGGGCTGGGACAGCCGTGGGGTCTGGGTCGACAAGGGCTGCCGCGCCGAGTTCGCGGTCAACTGAGCGCGCGATTCCGCCTGCATCGGCACGCCGCTACAATGGCCCGATGAACGCATCCACCGACATCGACTACGCCCGTTACGACCATATCCGCCCGATCCTGTGGACCGGCGAGAGCCTGCAGCTGCTCGACCAGCGCAAACTGCCGTTCATCGTCGAGCACGTGGAGTGCCGCGACAGCGACGCGGTTGCCGAGGCCATCCATGCGCTGACCGTGCGCGGCGCACCGGCGATCGGCATTGCCGCCGCCTGGGGCGTGGTACTGGCGGCCAATGAGGTCCAGGCCGACGATGGCGCCCAAGCGCTGTTGAAGCTGGAGCCGGCCCTGCAACGCCTGAACGCCTCGCGCCCGACCGCCGTGAACCTGGCCTGGGCGCTGGCCCGCATGCGCCGCGCGCTGGCCCCGGCCGGTGCCGACTGGCAGCAGGTGCTGGCCGCCGAAGCCCAGGCAATCGCCGAGGAAGATCTGGCCGCCAACCGCCACATGGGCGCGCTGGGCGCCGGCCTGATCGAGGCCGGCAGCGGTGTGCTCACCCACTGCAATACCGGCTCGCTGGCCACTGCCGGCTTCGGCACCGCGCTGGGCGTGATCCGCGCCGGCATGGCCCAGCACCGCATCGCCCGCGTGTTCGCCGGCGAGACCCGGCCGTGGCTGCAGGGCGCTCGCCTGACCGTATGGGAGCTGCAGCAGGATGGCATCGATGCCACCCTGATCGCCGATTCGGCCGCCTCGCACCTGATGAAGACTGGTGCGGTCCAGTGGGTGATCGTGGGCGCGGACCGCATCTGCGCCAACGGCGACACCGCCAACAAGATCGGCACCTACCAGCTGGCCATCGCCGCCCGCCACCACGGCGTGAAGTTCATGGTGGTGGCGCCGTCCTCCACGGTGGACATGGACACTGCCGACGGCGAGCAGATCGAGATCGAGCAGCGCGATCCTGGCGAGCTCTACGGCGTGGGCGGCACCCGCACCGTGGCCGAGGGCATCGCCGCCTGGAACCCGGTGTTCGACGTCACCCCGGGCAGCCTGATCGACGCCATCGTGACCGAGCGCGGGGTGATCCTGAACCCGACGATGGCCAACATGCAGGCCGCGTTCGGCTGAGGCCGGCTGCGGCGCGTGCCACGACCGACGGTCGTGGCCTGCCCAAGCGCCCGCCAACGCCCCCGTAAGTTCCTGATTCTTGCCGGTAAAACCCCCGTAAAAGCGGGCGGAAAATGGCCCGCTGTGGTAGAATCCAACGGTTAATCGAGATTCCGGCGCAACCGCCCCGAAAGGGCGGTCGTGACGGACTGGACCGCTACCAGACAACGGAACCCGAATGGCAGAAACCGCCAAGGAAATCATCCAGGTCAACCTGGAAGACGAGATGCGCAAGAGTTACCTCGATTACGCGATGAGCGTGATCGTGGGGCGCGCACTCCCGGATGCGCGCGATGGCCTCAAGCCGGTGCATCGCCGCGTGCTGTTCGCGATGAGTGAACTCAACGCGCACGCCAACAAGCCTTACTTCAAGTCGGCGCGTATCGTCGGTGACGTCATCGGTAAGTACCACCCGCATGGCGATCAGTCGGTGTACGACACGCTGGTGCGTCTGGCACAGCCGTTCTCGCTGCGCTACATGCTGGTCGATGGCCAGGGTAACTTCGGTTCGGTCGACGGCGACTCCGCCGCGGCGATGCGATACACCGAAGCCCGCATGTCCAGGCTCACCCATGAGCTGATGGCCGACATCGACAAGGAAACGGTCGATTTCCAGCCCAACTACGACGAAAAGGAACTGGAGCCGACGGTCATGCCGACCCGGTTCCCGAACCTGCTGGTCAACGGTTCGGCCGGTATCGCGGTGGGCATGGCGACCAACATCCCGCCGCACAACCTGACCGAATCGATCAACGCCTGCATCGCGCTGATCGACAACCCCGAGATCGACGTCGACGGCCTGATGGAGTTCATCCCGGGCCCGGACTTCCCGACCGCGGGCATCATCAATGGCACCGCCGGCATCGTCGCCGGGTACCGGACCGGTCGTGGCCGTGTGCGCATCCGCGCCAAGGCCGAGGTCGAAGTGGCTGACAACGGCCGCGAATCGATCATCGTCACCGAGATCCCGTACCAGGTGAACAAGGCCCGGTTGATCGAGAAGATCGCCGAGCTGGTCAAGGAAAAGAAGCTCGAAGGCATCAGCGAACTGCGCGATGAGTCCGACAAGGACGGCATGCGCATCTTCATCGAGATCAAGCGCGGCGAGTCGGCGGAAGTTGTGTTGAACAACCTCTACCAGCAGACCCAGATGGAGTCGGTGTTCGGCATCAACATGGTGGCGCTGGTCGATGGCCGCCCGCAGTTGATGAACCTCAAGCAGATGCTCGAGGCCTTCGTGCGCCACCGCCGCGAAGTGGTCACCCGCCGCACCGTGTTCGAACTGCGCAAGGCGCGTGCGCGTGCGCACGTGCTGGAAGGCCTGACCGTCGCGCTGGCCAACATCGACGAGATGATCGAACTGATCAAGACCTCGCCGAACCCCACCGAGGCGCGCGAACGCATGCTCGCCCGCCTGTGGGAGCCGGGCCTGGTCGGCTCGATGCTGGGCGCCGCCGGTGCCGAAGCCTCGCGTCCGGATGATCTGCCCAAGGGTGTGGGCCTGCTTGCGGGCGGCTACCAGCTGACCGAGATCCAGGCGACCCAGATCCTGGAAATGCGCCTGCATCGCCTGACCGGGCTGGAGCAGGACCGCCTGACCGACGAGTACAAGCTGCTGCTGGAAACGATCGCCGGGCTGATCCATATCCTGGAAGATCCGGACCGTCTGCTGCAGGTCATCCGCGAAGAGCTGATCAACGTGCGTACGGAGTTCGGCGACGAGCGCCGCACCGAGATCCGCCACAGCGAAGAAGACCTGGACATCCTCGACCTGATCGCCCCGGAAGACGTGGTGGTCACCCTGTCGCACGCCGGCTATGCCAAGCGCCAGCCGGTCAGTGCCTACCGGGCCCAGCGCCGCGGTGGCCGTGGCCGCAGCGCTGCCTCGACCAAGGAAGAGGATTTCATCGAACAGCTGTGGCTGGTCAACACGCATGACACGCTGCTGACCTTCACCAGTGCGGGCAAGGTGTTCTGGCTGCCGGTCCACCAGTTGCCGGAGGCCGGCTCCAACGCCCGTGGCCGCCCGATCATCAACTGGATTCCGCTGGAAGCCGGTGAGCGGGTCCAGGCCGTGCTGCCGGTACGCGAGTACGCCGAAGGCCAGTTCGTGTTCTTCGCCACCCGCAACGGCACGGTCAAGAAGACCCCTCTCAGCGAATTCGCCTTCCGCCTGGCGCGCGGCAAGATCGCGATCAACCTCGATGAGGGCGATGCGCTGGTCGGCGTCGGCCTGACCGATGGCGAGCGCGACATCCTGCTGTTCGCCTCCAATGGCAAGACCGTGCGCTTCGGTGAGGACAAGGTCCGCTCGATGGGCCGTACCGCCACCGGCGTGCGCGGCATCAAGATGCCCAAGGGTGAGGAAGTGGTCAGCCTGATCGTGGCCGAGAGTGCCGGCGGCAGCGAAGACGAGAACGAGGATGAGAGCCAGGTCGACGAGACCGTGATCGACAGCGGCGATGCCGTGATCGAGAACGGCGCCGACGATGACAACGCGCTCTACATCCTGACCGCGACCGAGAACGGCTACGGCAAGCGCACCCCGCTGCCGGATTACCCGCGCAAGGGCCGTGGCACGCAGGGTGTGATCGGCATCCAGACCACCGAGCGCAACGGCAAGCTGGTGCGTGCGGTGCTGATGGGCCCGCGCGACGAAGTGCTGCTGATCTCCGATGGTGGCACCCTGGTGCGTACCCGCGGTTCGGAAATCTCGCGCGTCGGCCGCAACACCCAGGGCGTGACCCTGATCCGTCTGTCCAAGGAAGAGAAGCTCCAGGCGGTTGAACGCATGGATGCCTCGCTGGATGAGGGTGTGGAAGAAGATGCACCGGCGGCCGTCGAGGCCAGCCCGGTGGTGGCACCGCCGGAGGCGTAAGCCCCTGCGGCAGTGACACGGAAAACGCCGGCAGATGCCGGCGTTTTTCGTTGTGGGGCAGGGAGATTGCACGCTTTCATCGTCGGCTGTGCCGACGCTGGCGGCTGCAGCAAAGAACGCGCAACGTTCACGACCCCGGTGGGATAAGAGCCGCGGGGCCGGCGGCAACGTCGGCGATCTTCGCGCTTCAGGAGAAACCGATGTCCACCACGACGCAGACCCGCCGCCCCCGCCATTGGCTGGTGGCTGTGCTGGCAATTGTCATTCTGTTGCTGGGCGTTGTATTCACCGCGGGCGGCGCCTGGCTCGCCAGCCTCGGTGGTTCCTGGTACTACGTCCTGGCCGGCGTCGGCCTGCTGATCTCCGGCGTGCAGCTGTGGCGGGGCCGCTACAGCGGCGCGCTGTGGTTCGCGCTGGTGTTCGTCGGCACGCTGCTGTGGACGTGGTGGGAGTCGGGCAGCAACTATTGGCGCTGGGTGCCGCGCCTGGGCCTGATCGTGGCGATCGGCTTCGTGCTGTCGCTGCTGCTGCCGACGTTGGATCGTCCGGTGTCGCGCAAGGTCTCGCGGGGCATCGCCGGCGTGCTGGCGCTGGTGTTCGTTGCGGCCTTCACCCTGGCCTTCGTGCCACATGGTGTTACCGAGGCACAGGGCGCCTTCCCCGAACCGATGACCAGCACCGGCCTGGCACCCACGGCCGACGCGCCCCTGCAACCGGCCGACCGCCCGGTGGACGGCGACTGGGCCGCCTATGGTCGGAACAACGCGGCAACGCGTTTCTCGCCGCTGCAGCAGATCACCCCGGACAACGTGGCCAAGCTTGAGCAGGCCTGGCTGTTCCGCACTGGCGACCTGCCGGAGAAGCGCTGGGGTGCGGAAACCACGCCGCTGAAGGTCGGCGACAGCCTCTACCTGTGCACCGCACGCAACCAACTGGTCGCGCTCAACGCCGCCGATGGCACCGAGCGCTGGCGTTACGACCCGAAGATCAAGGACAAGTCGATCCCGTACACCGCCGCCTGCCGTGGGGTCTCCTATTACGAAGTGCCGGCCACCGCGCAGGATGCTGCATTCAATGACGTCGCAGCGGATCTCGCCGTCCCCAGCGGCGTGCCCGTGCTGACCCAGGTGCCGCGTGGCGCCTGTGCGGCGCGCATCATCGAAGGCACCCTGGATGGCCGCCTGATCGCGGTCGATGCCGCCACCGGCAAGCCGTGCGCCGGTTTCGGCAACAACGGCCAGGTCGACATCACCGTGGGCATGGGCGACAGCCCGGCCGGCTATGTCTCCATCACCTCGCCGCCGGCGATCGTGCAGGGCGTGATCGTGACCGGCCACCAGGTGCTGGACGGTCAGCGCCGCGACGCGCCGTCCGGCGTGATCCAGGCCTACGATGCCGTCACCGGCAAACTGCGCTGGGCCTGGGACATGGTCCGCCCGGAGCGCAACGGCGCACCGCCGCCGGGTGAGACCTATACCCGCGGCACCCCCAACATGTGGACCACTGCGACCGGCGACGACGAACTTGGGCTGGTCTACCTGCCGATGGGCAACTCGGCCGGCGATTACTGGAGTGGCTCGCGCACCAAAAACGAAAACCGTTACGCCACCTCGCTGGTGGCGATCGACGTCAACACCGGCAAGCCGGCCTGGCACTTCCAGGCGGTGCGCAAGGACGTCTGGGATTACGACATGGGCTCGCAGGCGACCCTGATCGATTATCCGACCGCCGCCGGCAAAGTCCCGGCCCTGCTGCTGCCGACCAAGCAGGGCGACATGTACATCCTCGACCGTCGCACCGGCAGGCTGCTGACCCCAGCCGAAGAGCGCAAGGTGCCCACGGGCGGCGTCGAGCCGGAACAGCGCTCGCCCACCCAGCTGTTCTCGCTGTATCACACGCTGCGCAAGCCGGACCTCACCGAGCGCGACATGTGGGGCATGACCCCGATCGACCAGCTGGTCTGCCGCATCCAGTTCCGCAAGGCCAGTTACGAAGGTTTCTACACGCCGCCGACCGCGGACCGTCATTCCATCGAGTATCCCGGCTACAACGGGGGCTCGGACTGGGGCAGCGTGGCCGTGGATCCGCGCCGTGGCGTGATCGTTGCCAACTACAACGACATGCCCAACTACAACCGGCTGGTGCCGCGCGAGAAGGCGGACAAACTGGGGTGGCTGCCGCGCGAGGATGTGACCGCCGACAAGGGCGGCGCCGAAGGCGCGGGCGATCCGCAGGTGGGCACGCCGTACGCCATCGACGTCAACGCCGGCTGGCGCCTGCCGTTCACCAAGCTGCTGTGCAAGCAGCCGCCCTACGGTGGCATCCGCGCGGTCGACCTGCGTACCGGCAAGACCCTGTGGGACCGCCCGTTCGGCAGCGCCCGCGGCAATGGGCCGTTCGGCATCCGCTCCGGCCTGCCGATCGAGATCGGTACGCCCAACAACGGTGGTTCGGTGGTCACGGCCAGCGGCCTGATCTTCATCGCCGCGGCGACCGATGATCTGCTGCGCGCGATCGACCTGAAAACCGGCAAGGAACTCTGGCATGCCAAGCTGCCGGCCGGCGGCCAGGCCAACCCGATGATCTACGAGTTCGGTGGGCGCCAGTACGTGGTCATCATGGCCGGTGGTCATCACTTCATGGAAACCCCGGCCGGCGATTACGTGATCGCCTACGCGTTGCCGAAGGGGTGAGGGACGCCGCGTCGGATGTGGCCGGCGTTCCATTGACGCAAGGCCGGGCAGCGCCCGGCCGCTCGTTGCGCGACTACAGCGCTTCCCGCAGAAATCTGACAACGGGCCGCGTTCTCTCCCGGTGAGCCTGGACGGCACGCACTGCCATGCTGGCCGGATGCCGAGTTCCTCTGTTCGATATGGGCGATGTCCGCTGTTAAATGCCTGCTACATCGTCACCGCTGTCGCCACCCATCAATTCCCGCTGTTTCATCATCACGGTAATGCGCAGGATGTCGCGCGCTGGCTGCGTGCTTCCGATGCGGAAAGGCGCACGGAATCTTTCGCCTGGGCCATCATGCCCGACCGCGTGCATTGGCTGTCCCTCCCGATGCGGGCGGGGCTGGCCAGCGGTCTGCATGGCTATCCGTTTTCGTGGTGCCGCTGGCCGGTCTGAATGGTGACGGGGCCGCCGCGCCGACGGTGCTACGCCGGGACCCGCACCATCTTCCGCATCAGATGCTCGACCACGCCTGTCGGCTCTGCGGTACGGCCCACGTGCGTGCTCGACATCTGCACCACCGAGCTGCGCTTGGCGGTGAGGAAATGGAAACGTGCACGCGCAGGCAGCTGCGCGATCGGCCCGGCGTTCGCGTCACCGCGGCAGATCGCCACGATCGCATCCAGCCACGGCTGCAGGCCCTCGATATCCAGCGTCGGCGCGAAGGCACGCAGCCGCTCCACATCCAGCTCGATCGCCGCTTCCAGGTGCTTTGCGCCCGGGCAGGACACGATCACCCCGACGTTGATGAATTCCTCGCGCTCCACGCGGGGCACTACGCGGATCACCGCATAGTCATAGGTGTGCAGTGTGGGCACGGACGGCCTCCTGTACAAAAGCCGCGCGTACGCGAAGGCGGTGTTGCAGATAATCGATATACGCCTGGCGGTAAGCCGCCGGGCTGTCGAAGGCGGGTTCGTCCACCAGCCAGCTGTCCGGCACCAGGCCGACGATCCGCTCGATTTCGGCATCCGGCAGCATCACCGCGAGCGCAGAATCCACTTCGGCAATCTGCGTGGCGAAGGGCAGCAGTACATGATCGCGGATCAGCACGAACGGCTTACTGCAGGCCTCCCCGGCGCTGGCCCAGTCGTGATGGAAATACATCGCTGCGCCATGGTCGATCAGGTACAGCCTGCGATGCCAGACCATCAGGTTGGGATTGCGCGCGGTGCGGTCCACGTTGCTGGTGAAGGCATCGAACCACACGATCTTCGAGGCCAGCTCGGCATCGGGCTGCATGGCCGCCGGGTCGTAGTTGATCGCCCCGGGCAGGTAATCACTGCCGAGGTTCAGGCCCTCGCTGGCACGGATCAGATCCTGGATTTCCGGGTCCGGTTCGGTCCGGGCGAACTCGCGGTCGAGCTCCACGAACACGATCTCGGGGATCGGCAGGCCGAGCGTGCGGGCGATCTCGCCGGCGATCAGTTCGGCGATCAGGGCCTTCGGCCCTTGGCCAGCGCCACGGAATTTGAGCACCACCATGCCGTCGTCGTCGGTCTCGACTACGGCGGGCAGGGAGCCGCCTTCGCGCAGCGGGGTGACATATCGGAGGGCGTGCACGGTTCGCATGGGGCATTCTAGCCGGGCCAAGGCCGGGCGTGACGCGTAAGGGGGCGCTACCCGGCACGGTGGAGCGCCTCGCTTTGCAGTGTCGGGCGGTTGGCCCTTCCGGCCCATTCACACCGGTCCCGGCGGTGCTAGATTCGGGTCATGCCCCTGTTGCGGGCATTCGTTGACACTGCAAGGGGATAAGGATGCTGATCCGTCGTACTTCGCTGGCTGCGGCCGTTGCCGTTGCCACCTTCGGGCTGCTGCTCGCTGCACCGGCCTTTGCCGGTTACGCCACGCCGCCGGAGAGCCTGCTCAAGGTGCTCAAGGCACCGCCGCCGCCGACGCCCAGCGTCGACCCGACTGGCCAGCGCCTGCTGCTGACCACCACGCAGACCTATCCGTCGATCACCCGCGTCGCCCAGCCGTATCTGAAGCTGGCCGGCGTGCGTCTGGAGCCGAAGAACCGCAGCCGCCACGACACCCCGGGTGGTTATGGCATTCCACCGTGCGTGGGCGACTTCACCGTGGTCGATACCGCCAGTGGCCGCTCCACCAAGGTCGCCTTGCCCGGCGGGTGCGCCGGCATGGCGCAGTGGTCGGCCGACGGCCAACGCTTCGCGTTCCAGAACGTGGTCGATGACAGCGTGCAGCTGTGGATCGGTGATGCGGTCACTGGCCAGGTCCGCCAGGTGCCCAACGTCGCGCTGAACCCGATCTTCGGCAGCACCGTGCAGTGGCTCGGCGGCAGCCAGCAGCTGTTGGTCAAGCTGGTGCCTGCCAAGCAGGGACCGGCGCCGAGCGCCGAAGGTGCGATCGGCCCGGACATCCAGGAGTCGCTGGGCACAGCCGGTGAGAGCAGCACCTACGAAGCCCGCGATACGCTGACCAGTGCCTACGATGAAGCGCTGTTCGCCTATTACGGCCAGTCGCAGCTGGCGGTGGTGGATACCGCCTCCAACACCGTGCGCACCGTCGGTGCCCCGGCGCTGCTGGACAGCATCGGGGCCGCCCCGGATGGCGTGCATGTGCTGACCACAACACTCAAGGCGCCGTTCTCGCATGCGGTGACCTACCAGCGTTTCGCCAATGACGTGGCCGTGCTGGATATCGCCAGCGGCCGCAGCACGCCGATCGCCAGCCTGCCGCTGGCCGACCGCGTGCCGGTGCACGGCGTGCCGGAAGGCCCGCGCGATTTCGATTGGCGCGCCACCGATCCGGCCACGCTGGTCTATGCCGAAGCCCTGGACAAGGGCGACTGGAAAGTCACGGTTCCGCATCGTGATCGCGTGCTGATGCTCAAAGCCCCGTTCACCGCCAAGCCCACCGAGATCGCCCGCACCGCGCAGCGTTTCGAAGGCCTGGCCTGGACCGCGCAGCCGGACGTTGCCTTCCTCGACGAGAACGACGAGAACCGCCACTGGCGCCAGACCCGCATCGTCAACGTCGACAACCCCAAGCAGGAGGGCCGGCTGCTGTGGGATCTCTCCAGTGATGAGCTGTACGAGGACCCGGGCAGTTTCGTGTACCAGCGCCTGCCCAACGGCGCCTACGTGGTGCGTCAGGAAGGCAACACGGTCTTCCTGCGCGGGCAGGGCTCTTCGCCGCAGGGGGATCGGCCCTTCCTGGATGCGCTCAGCCTCCGCAGCCTGAAGACGGAGCGTCTTTTCCGCAGCGATGCCGATGCCTACGAGCAGTTCATCGGCTTCAGCGCCATCCCGGGCCACCTGCTCACGTGGCACCAGTCGGTGACCGATGCGCCGAATGCGTTCGTGCGCCTGCTTGGCGAGGACGTCGCCGACGCCAAGCCGGGCGAAGCGCAGGTCGTGTCCAAGCCGGCCGCGTTGACCCACCTGGTGGATCCGACGCCGGAAGTGCGCCAGATCCAGAAGCGCCTGGTCACCTACAAGCGTGCCGACGGCGTGGATCTGTCGTTCACCCTGTACACCCCGCCGGGGTACAAGGAGGGCCAGCGCGTGCCGGCGATCCTGTATGCCTACCCGGCCGATTTCGCCAACGCGGCACAGGCGGGGCAGGTGTCCGGTTCGCAGCAGACTTTCACCCGTCTGGCGCCGTACCGGCTGATGCTGCTGGCCGGCTACGCGATCATCGACAACGCCTCGTTCCCCATCGTCGGCGACCCCAAAACCGCCTACAACACGTATCTGGAACAGCTGGAGGCCGATGCCAAAGCCGCGGTGGACAAGGCGGTGGACCTGGGCGTGGTCGACCGCAACCGGATCGGCGTCACCGGCCACAGCCATGGCGGCCTGATGACCGCCAACCTGATCGCGCATACCGACCTGTTCAAGGCCGGCGTCGCCACCAGCGGCTCGTACAACAAGACGTTTACGCCGTTCGGGTTCCAGAACGAGCGTCGCTCGGTGTGGCAGGCGCAGGACGTGTACCTGAAGGCGTCGCCGTTCTTCTACGCGGACAAAATCAAGCTGCCGCTGCTGCTGGTCCACGGCGAGGATGATGCCAACCCGGGCACCGAGCCGTTCCAGTCGCGCAAGCTGTTCCAGGCGATCCGCGGCAATGGCGGCACCACCCGCCTGGTGATGCTGCCGCACGAACCGCATTGGTACACCGCACTGGAATCCAATGAGCAGCTAGTGTCGGAAATGCTGAGCTGGTTCGACACCTATGTGAAGAATGCGCCGCCGGCCAAACGCTGAGCCGAGGCATCGGTAACGTCGGCTGCCCTCGGCATCGCCTGGCATCAGAGTAACGGCCGCCCGTGATGGGCGGCCGTTTTTACATACAAGGCCGGCCGCAGCCTTACACTGCCGAAAAACGCACAAGGACGTGAGCATGGACATCCACGCTTGGGGACCGACGGTCAGCGGTGTCGCTGGCGGCCTGATCGCAACGTGGCTGGTGGCGTACTGGGCGAGGGGGTTGCAGACGCACTACCGTGGCTGGTCCCGGGCCGCCCTGCGGCGCCGTCACCGGACCACGATCTGGACCGCCAACATCCTGCTCTTCGTGGGACTGCTGGGGGGGCTGGCCTTGTACCCGCTGGGTGGATTCACCAGCAACGATCACCGCCCGGCATTCCTGGCGTTCGGGCTCGCCTCGTTGTTGCCCCTCTCTGCGCTGGTCATCATTCCGTTTCTGACCGGCCGAAGCGTGCGGGAGTCGTTCGTCGCGTTCGCGCTCGGCCAGGGCGCGCCGGTATGGGCAACGTATCTGCCGCTGGCAGGCGGCCTGGTCTGCCTCGTCGTGGCGATGGTGGGCTTTGTTCCTGGTGGCTGATGAGGCGTGACTTATGAGACCGGCCATCCCGGTGCCAGCACGGGGGCGCTCGCGCGTTCTATGCTGTGCAGCCCCGCCTTCGATGTAATGCCGATGAAATCCGTGTTCCTGGCGTTGTTGCTGCTGTTGTCTGCTGGCCACGTCCTCGCGGCGGAGACGCCCGAATTGCCACCATCGTGGACCGCGATCGGCGTCACCGTCGGCATGCCATACGCGCAGGCCAAAGCGCTGTTGCTCGAGGCAGGGTGGGTCGCCGAAGCGCCCGACAACGAGGGCGACCCCAGCTTCGCCGCGCATCCGGAGGTGGATTGCGGGCAGGGCTGGGACGCGATCTGCTCGGCAGGATTCAGCCGCAAAAACGAGGCTTATGGGCTGGTACTGACGCCCACCGATGATGGCAACCTGCGCGTGCAGGGCGTCTTCTGAACGGAGTGACACGGATGTCCGAACGTACCGTAGTGGTCTTCGATTTCGATCTGACGCTGACCCGCTGGGAGACCGCCAGCCGGTTCTTCAAAACGCTGCTGCGGCGCCAGCCATGGCGGATCGCCGGGGTGCTGCTGGCACTGCCGGTGCTGGTTCCGCTCTGGGCACTGCCGCGCACGCGCCGGCGGCCGGTGCGCTTTGCGGTCTGGATGGCCACCTTCGGACGCAGCCGTGAGGCGCTGGTGGCGCTGGCGGTCGCGCATGCCGACGAGGTGTTCGCAGGACCGGAGCCGGTGTTCCTGGCGCAGGGCGTGGAACGACTGCGTCAGCATCTGGCGCAGGGCGACGAGGTCGTCATCGCCACCGGCTGCTGGGAGCCGCTCGCACGTGCGCTGCTTGAGCGCGAAGGTCTGCAGGACGTGCCGCTGGTCGCCTCGACATTGCGGCCGTTCCTGGGCGGGTGGATCAGCGAGCACCATTGTCTTGGCGAGAACAAGATTCCGATGCTGACCGAACGTGGCTATCCGCCGCCGTGGCGCATCGCCTATACCGATCATCGCGCCGACCTCCCGCTGCTGCGCAACAGCGAGCAGTGGTATCTGGTCAGCCCGGGGAAACGTGCCTGCGCGTGATCGAGCAGGCGATGATGACGAAGGCGGACATCCTGCCGTGGCGCGCAGCCTGACCGCTGGGATGCCCGGTCGGGGTGCGCCGCCTCAGTCCTCTTTCATCGCCAGTTCCGCGGCAAGCAGCGCCTGCGCCGCCTTGCTCAGCTCGGGCGAGGGCACCACCGGCGCACCGATGGCCTCCATCATCTGATCGGTGGAGACGAACCGGCGGTGCCGGCGGTCGTAGATGCCGGTGATCAGCAGGGCACGCGTGGCGACCTTTTCCTCGTCGCCGATCAGTACCCGCTGCTCCATGATGATGCGCGTGCCGACCCAACCGGCCAGCCGCGTTTCCAAGACGAAGCGCTGGAAAGGCTTGAGCTCGCGCCGGAACTGGATGCTGCCGCCACTGACGATCGGGGCCCACTTCGAGCGCCATGCCACCCGGCCCAGGCCCATGCGGAACACGAGATCGAGCCGGCCCAGGTCGAAGATCGTCCAATAGCGGCCGTTGGTCATGTGCAGGTTGCTGTCGATGTCGTTGGGCAGCACCCGGAAGTTCAAGCGCGACACCGCGAACGGCGCGCTCAGCTTCGGGCGGAATGGCGAGGACAGCAGCAGGAACAGCAGGCGGAACCAGAGATTCATGGGCAGGGGCGCTCATCTATAACAGGTGTCATAATGGAAATACGCTAATCTATGACACTCGTCTTAGCAAGGAGTCCGGCTCATGAGTGCACGTCATTCCGATGCGCCGCAGCGCGTCGTGGCTGCGGCCGCGGAAATGCTGGCCACCTACGGACTCAATGCCTCCAGCGTCCGTGAGGTCGCCAAGCGCGCGCAGGCGCCGTTCGGCTCCACCTACCACCACTTTCCCGGCGGCAAGCAGCAGGTCCTGGCCGAAGCCACGACATTGGCGGGCACCAAGGTGGATGCGCTGCTCGATACCTGCCTGCAGGGAGCGGCCCCCGACGGGCTGTCCTTGTTCCTGGCGGCGTGGCGCGAGCGCCTGATCCGCTCGGCGTTCCATGTCGGCTGCCCGGTGCTTGCGGCGGCGGTCGAAGAGCCGATCGACGATGCACCCGACGATGCACGGCGGGCCGCGGCCGAGGTATTCGCGCGCTGGGAAGCCCGTCTGACCGAAGCGTTGGGTCGGGGTGGCCGCTCGCCCGAGCAGGCCAACGGCATTGCCACCATGATCATCGCCAGCATTGAAGGCGCGGTGGCGATGAGCCGGGCCACGCGTGACATCGGACCCTTCGATCGCGTCGCAGCGCAGCTTGAATCCCTGGTCGCCGATCGCTGAGACTGTCCGCTTGCCCTCAGCGGAGCGCCACGCCGTGCCAGCCTTGATCCGTTCCACCCTCGTCGCGACGCTCGCGTTGTGTGCCCTGCAACCGGTGGCGCAGGCGCAGGATCGCCCGGCGATCAATCCCCTGTACCTCATGCCGGCAGACCAGGCGACACCCGCGCAGGTCACGCAGATGCAGCAGCGCCTGCTGGATTGGCCGCAACTGCAGCGCTATCGCGACGAGAACGCGGCGTTGCCGCCGGTCGCCCCGGGTGCCAAGCGCGTGGTGTTCTACGGTGACTCGATCACCGAAGGTTGGGGACCGACCGGTAGCGAGCGTTTCTTCCCGGGCAAGCCGTACGTCAACCGCGGCATCTCCGGGCAGACCACCGCGCAGATGCTGGTGCGCTTCCAGCAGGATGTCATCGCGCTGAAGCCGGCCGCGGTGGTGATCCTGGCGGGCACCAACGATATCGCCGGCAACACCGGGCCGACGACGCAGGCGATGATCGAAGACAACCTGCACGCGATGGTGGAACTGGCGCAGGCGCACAACCTCCGCGTCGTGCTGGCCTCGGTACTGCCGGTCAGCGACTACCCGTGGCAACCCGGCGTGCAGCCCGCCGGCAAGGTCACCGCGCTCAACCGGGCATTGCGCGCCTATGCGGCGCAGCAGGGGCTGGTCTATCTGGATTACCACACGGCCATGACAAACAAGGATGGCGGCCTGGACCCGGAACTGGCTGCCGATGGCGTGCATCCCACGCCGGCCGGTTACGCGAAGATGGTGCCGTTGGCCGAAGCGGCGATTGCCCGGGCACAGGGGCGCTGAAGCAATCCCCGGGTCGCGGCTTACTGTGCCGCCTGCTGCGCTAGCAGCTCGGACAGACCGAGCCACCCGATCTGCACGCCGATGCACAGAATCACGAATGCCAGCAGCCGCAGCACGACCTGGGTGCCGGTGCGACCCAGCAGTGACTGCAGCCGCCCGGCGTAGCGCATGCACAGGTAGATCAAGGCGCACAGTGCAAGCAATGCGCACGCGGCGGCTGCGATGTGCACGGCCTCCGGTCCCTGTGCCGGTGAGCTCGTGCCAACCGCGATGGCCACCGCGATGGATCCCGGTCCCACCGTAAGGGGCAGGGTGAAGGGATAGAACAGCAATGAGTCCAGCGAGGCCTCCGCATCGTCGCGGGCCTCCTGCTGGGCGGCGCCGGCCAGCGAGCCATGCTCGCCCTGCGCGGGTGCCTGCAGCAGGCGCCACCCGGTCACCGCGATCACCAGCCCGCCCGCCAGCCGCAGCACGGGGATCGAGATGCCGAAGAACGACAGCACATAGGCCCCGATGCCGATCGAGGCGGCAAGCATCACCAGGCTGTTGAAGGCCACCGCGCGGGCCACCCGGCTCCGCTGGGCAGTGGTGGCTTCAGGCACGATGCCGAGCACCATCAGCGCCGCGCCCGGCGGATTGATCACCGGGAGCAGGCTGGTGAAGATCACCAGGAAGGTATGGCTGAAGTCGTTCCACATGGCCATGGGTGCTCGCAACACGCGGGGAGCCGCGCCCTACGATGCGACCACGGCGATGAAGGCGGCTTGATCCTGGTCAAGGGGCTGAATGCGCCCGTCGCGCACGGCAAGGCGTCCCGGCTTGATCTAGGTCATGCGTCGGGACGGCAGCACTCGCTACCGTGGGGTGGCCTGTGACCGGCGCAGGTCCGAACGCTCCGAGCGAGACCCATGCACGAGCCAGCCTCTCCCCCACCTGCAGCGGACAAGCCGCCAACACATGCGGCCTCCCTGGACGAGGACATCTGCGTCCACATCTTCACCACCTCGGCCGCGATGCTGGGCGTGTGCATGACCGTGGTCGGCGTGCTGCACGTGGTCACCGTATTGCGCCAGGTCGACACCCTCGGCGATGACCTGCTCAGCATCAACTCGCTGATCTACCTGGCCGCGTGCCTGAGCGCCTATTGGGCGCTGCGTACGCGGCGACGCAGGCGCAACCAGTTCCTGGAGGGGATGGCCGACTGGCTGTTCCTGGTCGGCCTGGTGGTCAGCGCCATTGCCACCGGTTTCATCACCTGGGCCATCGCCGGCACCTGACGCGCCGGTCCCTTCTTCTCTCCAGCAGGTATCGCCATGGCTCTGTTCCGCACCGCAGCGATTACCCCGTGCAGCCGGCAGTGGCGCCGGCTGCTGGATGCCTGTTTCGTTGCCCTGACCGGCGTGCTGCTGTGGGTGGGCGCGACGATGGCGCAGGCACCGCCGAACAGCGTGGACCCGGGCGCAGCGCTGCAGGCCCCCATTGAGATCCGCTACGGCGCCGATGGCATCAGTGCGGGCACGCTGCGCGCGGCGATGTCGGCGGTATCCGTGGGTGGGCAGCCGTATCGCGCGCTGGTCTTCAACGGCAACTACGACGCCCCGCTGATCCGCACGCGACCCGGTGGCACGGTGGCGATCACGCTGGACAACCAGATGGACGAGAAGACCAATCTCCACTTCCATGGGATGACGGTCACGCCGCTGGACTCGGGTGACAGCATCTTCCGCGAGGTCGGCCCGCACGAGAAAGGGCTGTACCGTTTCAAGCTGCCCCCCGATCACAGCCCGGGCGCCTACTGGTACCACAGCCATTTCCACGGCGGCGCGCAGCGCCAGGTGGAGTCGGGCATCGCCGGGCCGATCCTGGTCGACGGCATCCTCGATCCGTTCCCGGAACTGAAGGGCATCCAGGAGCGCGTTCTGGTCCTGCGCAATTTCCAGAAGACCCGTACCGGCAGGCTGGCCAGCGAGATCGTGACGAGCGCGCCATCGATCCGGACAGTCAACGGGCAGGGCGATCCGGTGATCGCCATCCAGCCCGGCGAAACCCAGCTGTGGCACCTGCTCAACATCTCCGCCAACCAGTACTTCCGCATCCGCATCAACGGGCAGAACGTGCAGATCCTGTCGCGCGACGGCAATACGGTGAACAAGCGGGTGATGACCGATGAACTGCTGATCGGGCCGTCCGCGCGTTTCAGCATTCTGGTGGTCGGCCCGTCCGCGGGCGATTACCCGGTCGAGCTGGCCGCCGGCAATACGGGTGCGGCAGGTGACCAGTACAAGGGCGCGCGCATCGCGACCCTGCGTGCCGGCGGAGCAGCTGTGGCCATCCGGGCGATCACCAGCGCATATCCGGTATTGGAAGATCTGAGCAACGTGCGTGTGGCCAATGTCCGCCAGTTCGCCTTCCAGGATTCGGCGACTGACGGCGACGCCTTCCTGATCAATGGCGAGCGCTTCGATCCACGCCGGGTGAACACCACCGTCAAACTCGGCGATGTCGAGGAGTGGCGCCTGTACAACCCGTCCCAGGAGCTGCATCAGTTCCATATCCACCAGACCGATTTCCAGGTGGTGGCGATCAACGACAAGCCCGTCCCGTTCAGTGGGTACCGCGATACGGTGTTCATCCCGACCCGCGGTTCGATCACGTTGCGCATTCCGTTCCGTGATCCGGTGATGCTGGGCAAGTTCGTCTACCACTGCCACATCCTCGAGCACGAGGACGGCGGAATGATGCAGGTGATCCAGGTGGTACGCCCGGAGGACTACGCGCAGGCGGTCAAGCTGGCGCCGCTGGGTGGCATCTACGGCGACAACCAGACCTGCAGCTATCTCAGGAACACCGGGCGCGACTTCGCGCTGCCGCCCAACGTGCAGCTGCCTGCGGAGGTGCCGTGATGCGCATCGTGTGCAGATCCCCTCTGTGTGCCGGGCTTGTTGCCGGGCTGGGCCTGCTGGCCAGCCCGGGCGCGCATGCCGACAAGGGCTATTACCCGAATCTGGGCATGGATTACAACGCGGTGATGCAGTACGACGTCAGTCGCACGGAAGGCAGTGGCGTGACCTCCCCGCGCAACACCACGGATTTCTATCCGGACATCCAGAGCAGCTTCTACATCCGCTTCAGCCCCAATGACCAGCTGCGGCTGTCCACCGAGTTCAACCCGGTCAATCCGCCAGCCGCCGGTGAAAAGCGCACTTTCGGCGATCTCGGGCTGGTGGTGAACGAACTCAACTACTACAAGCTGACCCAGCACACCCAGCTGCAGATCGGCAAACTCCAGGTGCCGTTCGGGCGTGCGATGGACGCTGCGCCCGGCCTGTATACCAATGATTTCGTCGCCGCCTACGACCTTGGCGGGATGCTGGGCGCCACGTACGCCTACCGCTGGTTCGGCCAGAAAGTCGGGATGATCGAAGGGGGGCTCAACCTGTACACCGCTGACACCACCGAACTCAGCCGGCCTTTCCTGCGCAGCGGTGCGCGGGCGCAGCGCTCGGACGGCGGGCCGGCCAACACCGGCAAGCTCGATTCCTATGCGGTCACCGTGAACTGGGATGCGATGCCGGCGCTGCCGTTCCTGGAGATGCAGGCCGGCTACATGCGCAACCGCGCCGGCGTCGCGCAGCCCAACAGTGGGCCGGCCGATGACGAAGTTATCCGCATTGTGTCCGCGCGCTACATCTGGGCGCCCGATTCCAGCGCGGACCTGGATACGACGCTGCGGTTCCGCTATTTCGATATCGTGCCGCTGGTCGAGTACGCGGATGTGCAGAATGAGAATGCGATCGCCGACAATGACACGCGCTATCTGACGACCTCGGTCACCGTCGACTACGGGCGCTGGGTCTTCGGGGCGACACGTACCGACAAGCGCCGCCCGTGGGCGGCCGGTGCGGGCCGGCATGACTATCTCAATGAAGTGAGCTGCGGCTATCGCGTGACTGGCCAACTCAGTATCGGGCTCTCCATCGGCAGCCAGGCAGTGGGTGGGCGGGAGGCCAACCTGGTCGGCATGGCGCTGTCCTACAACGGAGCGCACTGAGATGGGGCGCACTCTGTGGACACTGGCGTGGGTGGGGATCGCGCTTCTGGCGCTACCGGCGTGGTCAGCCTCGCCAGACAACCCGATCGGCGGTGGTTTCACGCTGGTCGACCAGCACGGGAAGGTAGTCACCGATCGCAGTTTCCATGGCAGACCGGTGCTGCTGTACTTCGGCTTCACGGCCTGTCCGGATGTCTGCCCGACTGACCTCGCACGGCTGGTACGCATCGCCAGGCGGGTGCGCGCGCTCGGTGGGCCCGCGCTGAAAACGATCTTCGTCAGCGTCGATCCGGCACGCGACACACCGTCGAAAATGAAGGCGTATGTATCGCTGTTCGGTCCCGATGTGATCGGGCTGACCGGTACCCCCGCGCAGATCGCGGCGGTCACCGATCGCTATCACGTGTATTACCAGAAGGTGCCCTACGGCAAGCAGGGCCAGTACATGATGGATCACTCGACGTTCGTGTTCCTGCTTGATCGCGAGGGCCGCTATGTCGACCATTTCGGGCGCACCGCCGACGAAGCCGCGGTGGCAGGCGATATCGTCGCCGGGCTGGGCGGGACGTCGCCTCGAGCGCACGCGGCCCGGCAGCGATGATCAGGGGCGGCCGTGGTCGTTGGCCGAATTCGCCGCCATCCGCAATTCCTGATCCGCCTGGATCAGCAGCTGGCGTGCACGCTCGGCATGGCCGCCGAGGCGCGAATTGTTGTCCTGCTGTGCCACACCGACCAGTTGATAGGCCTGCACGATGTGTTCCTGTGCGGTGCGGAGGTTGCCATGGCGCTCGCCGATGTTGACGGTGGGCGCCTGCGCCAGGGCGAGCCCGGCGAGGGCGAGGGCGCCGACCAGAGCAAGGGGGGCGAGAAGGGAATGAGGCTTCATGGGATCGACTCCGGAAAGGACAGGACGTCCGGACCGTACCCCGCTGCGTCCGGTAGGGGACACGCTACGACCGCCTGGGAACGGTCAGCTTGATGTGGGTCAAGCGCGCAGCGCTTCGCCGGATTTCCTCGACGGCGGGACTGAACGCTTCAGCCTGCCGCGCGCCCTGAGAGGGCCCGACGGCATAAACCAGTAGAAATACTGATCGTTCGGATATTGCACAACGCCGCGGCTCGAAACAGTATGAATCCGCCACCGGCAAGGGCGGCAGTATCAGTGCGGATGGGGTGTGTCAGTCACAGGGGGAAAGGCGGCAGGTGCAGTACCTGCCAGACGCGCCCGCGCACCGGGTGACGCAGCATCGCAGGAGGCCCACGATCATGCGCATCCTCTCTGGCACGCCGTCGGCGCTGCGCTGCGCATGCTGTTCCTGCCCGCTGGGTCCGGGGTGCTTTCCGGGATCCGCCGATGCGGCCCATCTGCAGGAGTTGGAGAGGCTGGTCGAGCACACGATGCCCGTGCATGCCGGCCATCTGTTGTTCCGGCAAGGTGATCGGTTCCAGTACCTCACGGCGATCCGCTTGGGCACGGTCAAGACCTATGCAGTGGATCGCGAAGGCCGCGAGCAGACCCTCGGCTTCCACATGCCGGGTGATTTCCTCGGCCTCAGTGCCATCGATGAAGAGCGCTACCCCTGCAATGCGGTGGCGCTGGATACCGTGAGCCTGTGCCGGCTGCCGTTCCACGAGATCGCGGAACTGGCCACGAGAATGCCGATGCTGCAGGCCACGTTGTTCCGGTTGATGAGTCGCGACATCGCCCGCGCCACCCAGTTGGCGTGCAACAGCATGGCCGACGAGCGGTTGGCCGCGTTCCTGATCGACATGGCCGACCGCATGGCGGCGCGGGGCTATGCTGCGAACCGGTGGCAGCTCACGATGTCGCGGATGGATATCGCCAGCTACCTGCGGCTCGCACCGGAAACCCTGAGCCGGTTGTTGCGCCGCTTCCAGGCGGAAGGGCTGGTGAATGTAGAGGGGCGCGATGTCGAAGTACGCGGCCGCGACCGCCTGCAGGTATTGGCGGCCGCCGACCCCATGCGGCGGAGCGCTGCAGCCGGCGTGCAGGTCCGCAACCAGGCGGCCTAGCGCGGCATACCGCAGCGGGCCGCGGCGCTCAGTCAAAGCGCCAGCGCACCCCGGCATACACACCGCGCCCATCACCCGGGCTGGAACGCGCTACATCCTTGCCCGCATCGTCGTAGCCCGGGGTCACCGTGGCGGCATAGTGGCGGTCGCTCAGATTGCGCAGCTCCGCCCAGGCCTGCCAGCGCCCACCGGGGGCGTCGTAGCCTATGCGGGTGCCGAAGATCACGTGGCTGTCGGCGGCCATGCTGTTGGCATAGTCGACGAACATTTTCGACGCGTACTCGGTGTTCAGCCCGGCGTAGAAGCCGGCCGGGTGGTCGTAGCGCAGTTCGGCCTGGTAGTAGTGGCGCGGCAGGCCGGGCAGGCGGTTGCTACCGAAGCGTGCATCATCGCGGTAGCGGAAGTCGCTGAAGGTGTAGGCCTGGCGCAATGACAGCCGCCCGCCGACGCCCTGCCACAGCGCACTGTCCAGGCCGGCTTCGATGCCACGGTGCACGGTCGGGCTGGCGTTGGATTCGGCGATGAACAGGTTCGGCACCGGCTGCACTTCCACGGTGAGCAGTTCGTGGTTGAGGCGCGCGTAGTAGCCGGTCAGCTCCCAGCGGCCGAGTGCGCTGTCTCCGCGCGCGCCGAGTTCCAGCGTGGTCGCGGTCTGGTTGTCCAGGTTCACCGGCGCACGCTGGCGGCCGGTGGAGGCGCCATTGCCGGCGGCGAAGTACTGGTTCGAACCCCAGATCATCGACCACGGATGCGCCGGTTCCACCGAACGGCTCAGGTTGCCGAACCACTGTGTCTGCGGCGTCTGCTGCCAGGTGAAGCCGAGCCGCGGCGCGTAATCCCATTGCCGCTCGGAGAGCCGTTCCGGCGTGGCCGGCCAGGTGACCTGCACATCGCGGCGGGTGTGGATCAACGCCAGCCCGGTCTGCAGGCGCAGCGTCTCGCTCAGCGCCAGGTCGTTGCCGAGGTGCAGCACGCTGTCGGTTCCGTAATGCTGGAAGTCGCGGGTGTGCGTGCCGGCGGCGTAACCGTTGCTGGCAAAGCGCAGCGTCTCGCGCACGTTCGCGTCCAGATCATGGGTCACGCGCAGGCCGATCGTGGTCACGCTGTCATGCCCGAACAGCGCGTGCCGGCGGCGGTAGTCCAGCGTGCCGTTGAGGTTGGCGTAGTCCAGCTGCTGGCGGAACAGGCTTTCGTTCAAGTCCATCGGGTACTTGTGGTACACGAGGCCGGCCTGCAGCGACGAATCTGCATCGATGGTGTAGGTGGTGGTGTTGCCGATCCAGGTGCTGCCCGGCTGCGGGCGGCGCGCATCGATGGCCAGGTTGGCCGGATTGGCGGCACGTGGGTCGCTGCGGATCTGTGCGCGGGTCAGGCGCCCCGGGGTTTCGTGATCGGTCTCGCGGTAGCGCAGGAAGAAGCGCGTCTCCAGATCCGGCGTGAGCTGCCAGCCGATGTTGGCCACGGCGCCCTTGCCCTTGCCGGCGGCGTGCTGCTGATAGCCGTCGTACTCGGTATCGGTGTAGGCCAGGAAGTAATCAACCGCGTCCCGCACTCCGCCCAGGCTGATCCCGCGCTTCTGGTAACCGCGTGCGCCCGCTTCGTAGTGCAACTCCAGCCCGGGCGTGTCGCGGCCGCTGCGGGTGATGTAGTTGACCGCACCGCCCAGCGCCAGCGCGCCGCGCTCGAACCCGTTGGCGCCGCGCAGGACCTCGACGCGGCTCAGCCACAGCGGCTCCAGCAGCTCGTAGGGCGTACCGCCCGGGCCGGTCAGCGGCAGGCCATCCAGCGAGACCGACAGGCCGGAGGCATGCGCACCGGGCGCCCGGTTGAGGCCCGAACCGCGGATGGAGACCTTGACGCCTTCATTGCCAGCGCTCTGCGCGCTGATGCCGGGCTGGTAGGCCAGCACATCGGCGGTGCCGGCGACGCGGCCCTGACCGACCTGGGTCATATCGACGACGTTGCCTGCCCCGGGCACCCGGTCGAGCGCGCGGCGCACAGCCTCGGTGGCATCGGCGGCGGTGACGTTCACCGCGTCGAGGGTGACGGCCTGGCCAGCAGGCGCGGCGTGGGCGATGCCAGTGGTGGCAAGGCTGGCCAGCAGGGCGGCGGCGAGCAGCGACAGGGCAGGGGCGGTGGAGCGATTCGTGAGGGCAGTCATTCGTGCGCGATATCAGTGCTGACACGACGCGCGACATCGCGGCACCCTGTCAACTTCATGTGGGGCGCGCAAGTTAACAGGATGTGGGGGTGTTCGTCACCCTTGTGGGGCGTATGGGGGACGTGTTGCCGACGACCGGACTCGGTAGTGCCGGCCGCTGGCCGGCTCTTCAGGCTCCATGCAACCGCGCCGCATGGCGCCCTGATCGGGTTGCCGGCCAGCGGCCGGCACTACCTTGAGCTGCGGCCCCGACCGTCGGCCGGGGCCCACCCATCAGCCCAGAATCCCAGGCAGATCCAGCCCCTTCTCCTTCGCGCACTCCACCGCGATCTCATACCCCGCGTCGGCATGCCGCATCACGCCCGTCGCCGGGTCGTTCCACAGCACGCGCGCGACGCGCTTGGCCGCCGCGTCGGTGCCATCGCAGACGATGACCATGCCCGAATGCTGCGAGAAGCCCATGCCGACGCCGCCGCCATGGTGCAGCGAGACCCAGGTGGCGCCACTGGCGGTGTTGAGCAGTGCGTTGAGCAGCGGCCAGTCGGAGACGGCATCGGAGCCGTCGGCCATTGCTTCGGTTTCGCGGTTCGGCGAGGCGACGCTGCCCGAATCCAGGTGATCGCGGCCGATCACCACCGGTGCCTTCAGCTCGCCATTGGCGACCATCTCGTTGAAGGCCAGACCGAGTCGGTCACGATCGCCCAGGCCGACCCAGCAGATGCGCGCGGGCAGGCCCTGGAATTTGATCTTCTCGGCGGCCATGTCCAGCCAGCGGTGCAGGTGCGGGTTGTCCGGGATCAGTTCCTTGACCTTCGCGTCGGTCTTGGCGATGTCCTCCGGATCGCCGCTCAGCGCCGCCCAGCGGAACGGGCCGATGCCGCGGCAGAACAGCGGGCGGATGTAGGCGGGCACGAAGCCGGGGAAGTCGAACGCATCCTCGACGCCTTCTTCCAGTGCCATCTGGCGCAGGTTGTTGCCGTAATCCACGGTCGGCACGCCGAGTGCGTGGAAGGCGAGCATGGCGCGGATGTGGTTGGCCATGGAGGCGCGCGCGGCGGCTTCGACGTCCTTCGGCGCGGAGACGCGTTTTTCATCCCACTCTTCCACGGTCCAGTCCTGCGGCAGGTAGCCGTTGACCGGGTCGTGCGCGGAGGTCTGGTCGGTCAGCAGGTCCGGCTTGACGCCGCGCACCAGCAGCTCGTCCAGCACGTCGGCGACGTTGCCGAGCAGGCCCACCGAGAGCGGCTTCTTCGCGGTGCAGGATTCTTCGATCAGGCGCAGCGCTTCGTCGAGGTCGTCGGTCCAGGTGTCCAGATACCCGGTACGCAGGCGCATTTCGATGCTGCTCCTGCGGCATTCCACCGCCAGGCACGAGGCGCCGGCCATGACCGCGGCCAGTGGCTGCGCGCCGCCCATGCCGCCCAGTCCACCGGTGAACAGCCACTTGCCGACCAGGTTGCCGTTGTAGTGCTGGCGACCCATCTCGACGAAGGTCTCGTAGGTACCCTGCACGATGCCCTGCGCGCCGATGTAGATCCAGCTGCCGGCGGTCATCTGGCCGTACATGGCCAGGCCCTTCTTATCGAGCTCGTTGAAGTGGTCCCAATTGGCCCAGCGCGGCACCAGGTTGGAGTTGGCGATCAGCACCCGCGGGGCGTCCACGTGGGTACGGAACACACCGACTGGCTTGCCGGACTGCACCAGCAGGGTCTGGTCATCCTCCAGCCGCTGCAGCGTCTCGACGATCTTGTCGTAGCTTTCCCAGTCGCGCGCGGCGCGGCCGATGCCACCATAGACCACCAGCTCCTGCGGGCGCTCGGCCACGTCGGGGTGCAGGTTGTTCATCAGCATGCGCAGCGGGGCTTCGGTCAGCCAGCTCTTGCAGGTGAGCGTGGTGCCGGTCGGGGCGAGGATGGTGCGGGTGGAATCGAGACGGGTCATGCAGCACTCCGGGACGTAGCGAAGTCGAGACAGGCATCGAGGACCTGCTGCAGCGTGGCGCGCAGCGGGGCGGCGTGATCGGGATCCAGCGGCGTGGGCCAGCTGTGCTCATCCACGGCCTCGGGCTCGTGCATGTAGCCGCGGCAGGCCAGCTCCATCTGCAGCGTGTGCACGCCGCCAGGGATGTCGCTGTAATGGCGGGTGATGTAGCCGCCCTTGAAACGGCCGTTGCGGACATGGCTCATGCCGCTCATCGCGCACAGGTTGTCGACCACATCGGTCAGCGCGTTATCGCAGGTGGTGTCGCCATTGGTGCCCAGGTTGAACTGCGGCAGCTGCCCATCGAACAGGTGCGGGATGTGCGAGCGGATCGAGTGCGCGTCGTACACCACCACGGTGCCGTGCCGTGCACGCAGGCGCGCGATCTCCGCGGCGAGGGCGTCGTGGTAGGGCATGAACCAGGTAGCGCGGCGCCGTGCGATCTCGGCCTCGTCCGGGCCGTCGCCATCGCGGTACAGCGGCTGGTTGTCGAAGGTGGTCAGCGGGCACAGGCCGGTGGTGTTCTGGCCCGGGTACAGCGAGGTGCCGCTGGGGTCGCGATTGAGATCGATGACCGAGCGCGACACCGCCGAGCGGATCGTGGTGGCGCCCATCTGCTGCGCGAAGGCATACAGATCGTGCACCCACCAGTCGGCATCGCGGCGGGCCAGCCACGGCGAGATGAACTGCGCGGCCAGTGCATCGGGCAGCTCGGTGCCGGTATGCGGGAAGCTGACGATCAACGGTGCATCGCCGCGGTGGATCTGCAGCCAGTCCGGGTGCGCGGTCATGACAGCGGCTCCAGCGGCGGGAGGATGTCGCCCAGGCCGTCGGCCAGCACGCCGCTGCGGACCAGATCGGTCGCGGCCACCATGTCCGGATGGAAATAGCGGTCGTCTTCCAGCGTGGGCACCTGTGCGCGCAGGCGCTGGCGCACGGCTTCCAGCGCATCACTGGAGCGCAGCGGGGCGTGGAAATCGCAGCCCTGCGCGGCGGCGAGCAGCTCGATGCCGATCACGTTGGCCGCGTTCTCGGCCATCGCCATCAGGCGGCGCGCACCGTGGGCGGCCATCGAGACGTGGTCTTCCTGGTTGGCCGAGGTCGGGATCGAGTCGACGCTGGCCGGATAGGCGCGCTGCTTGTTTTCCGAAACCAGCGCAGCGGCGGTGACCTGCGGAATCATGAAGCCGGAGTTGAGGCCGGGCTTCGGGGTGAGGAAGGCCGGCAGGCCGGAGAGCGCAGGGTCGACCAGCATCGCGGTGCGGCGCTCGCTGATCGAGCCGATCTCGCACACCGCCATGGCCAGCATGTCGGCCGCGAAGGCCACCGGCTCGGCATGGAAGTTGCCGCCGCTCAGCGCCTCGTTGGTATCGGTGAACACCAGCGGATTGTCGGACACGCCGTTGGCTTCGATCGCCAGCGTGGTCGCGGCTTGGCGCATCACGTCGAACGCGGCGCCCATCACCTGCGGCTGGCAGCGCAGGCAGTAGGGGTCCTGCACGCGCACGTCGTTGTCGCGGTGCGATTCGCGGATCGCCGAGCCCTGCATCAGGGTGCGCAGCGCGGCGGCGGTGGCGATCTGCCCGCGCTGGCCGCGGATGCTGTGGATGCGCGGGTCGAACGGGGTGTCCGATCCCTTGGCCGCTTCCACCGACAGCGCGCCAGTGACCAGCGCCGCACGGAACACGGTATCGATCGCGAACAGGCCGGCCAGTGCGTAGGCGGTGGAGTACTGAGTGCCGTTGAGCAGGGCCAGGCCTTCCTTCGCACCCAGCACCAGCGGGGACAGGCCGACTTTGGCCAGTGCCTCGGCAGCGGGCAGGCGTTGACCATCGACGAAGGCCTCGCCGACACCGATCATCACGCTGGCCAGGTGCGAAAGCGGGGCCAGGTCGCCCGAGGCGCCAACCGAGCCCTGGCACGGAATCACCGGAATGAAATCGTGCTGCAGGAACGCTTCCAGCAGGGCCAGCGTCTGCGGGCGGATGCCCGAGGCGCCCTGGGCGAGGCTGGCCAGCTTCAGCGCCATCATCAGCCGCACGACCGGCGCCGGCATCGGCTCACCCACGCCGGCCGCGTGCGAGAGCACGATATTGCGCTGCAGGGTTTCCAGATCCTCGCGCTCGATGCGCACGCTGGCCAGCTTGCCAAAGCCGGTGTTGATGCCATACACCGGTGCGCCCTTGGCGACGATGTCGGCCACGGTCTGCGCACTGCGCAGCACGGCGGCGGCCGAAGCCGGGTCCAGCCGCACCCGCGCGCCCTCATGGATCGCGCGCCATTGCGCCAGCGTGACGGCGCCGGGGTGCAGGGTCAGGGTAGTGCTCATGAAATCTCCAGACATCACTAGGTTCAGACGGGTCGACCGCGCATCACGCGGGTGTGCAGGGGGTTGAAGCCCATGCGGTAGACGAGGTCGGCAGGCGCCTCGATGTCCCACACGGCCAGATTGCAGTCCAGGCCGACGGCGAGCCGGCCGATCCGATCCTGGCGACCGAGTGCGCGTGCGGCTTCACGGGTGAAGCCGGCGATGCATTCCTCCACGGTCATGCGGAACAGGGTGGCGGCCATGTTCATCGCCAGCAGCGGGCTGGTCAGGGGCGAGGTGCCGGGGTTGGAATCGGTGGCCAGCGCCAGTGGCACACCCGCCGCGCGCAGTTCGGCGATCGGAGGCAGGGTGGTATCACGGGTGAAATAGAACGCACCCGGCAGCAGCACCGCCACGGTGCCGGCGCGGCGCATCGCGGCGATGCCGTCGCCGTCGAGGTGTTCGATATGGTCGGCCGACAGCGCACCGTGACGCGCCGCCAGGGCCGCACCGTGCTGGTTGCTCAGCTGCTCGGCGTGGATCTTGATCGCCAGGCCGTGCTGCTGCGCGGCGACGAACACCTGCTCGGCCTGCGCAGCACTGAAGGCGATGTTCTCGCAGAACACGTCCACCGCTTCGGCCAGCCCGGCGGCGGCAACGGCCGGAATCATGACGTTGCAGACCTCGTCGATGTACTCCTGCGCCTCGCGGCCCGGCGGGATCGCATGCGCGCCGAGGAAGGTCAGCACGATCTCGACCGCGCGCTGGCGGCCCAGCTCGCGCGCGACCTGCAGCTGCTTGGTCTCGTCGGCCAGGGTCAGCCCGTACCCGGATTTGATCTCCAGCGTGGTGATGCCTTCGGCCAGCATGGCGTCCAGGCGGGGCAGGCTGGCGGCGAGCAGGTCGGCTTCGCTGGCGGCGCGGGTGGCGCGCACGGTGGAGACGATGCCGCCGCCGGCGCGGGCGATGTCGGCATAGCTCACGCCCTGCAGGCGCTGCTCGAACTCACCGGCGCGGTTGCCGGCATAGACCAGGTGGGTGTGGCAGTCGATCAGGCCGGGGCTGATCCAGCGCCCGTCACCGTCGATGCGCTGGGCCGGCTGCAGATGATCGGCCGAGCCGGCCGCGCCGACATGCACGATGCGCCCATCGGTCGCGGCGATGACGCCATCCTCGATCACGCCCAGCCCCGGGCCATCGACGGTGATCAGGTTGGCGTGGTACCAGAGGGTGTCACAGTGCATGGCAGCAACCACATCGGTGTATATGTCTATACAATATAGGCGCCTCTTCCGGGATGTCCAGTGATGCCAGCCAACCCCGCACCGATCCTTCGTTTCCACGCCGCCCACGCGCTGCTGCCGCAGGGCTGGGCGCGCGATGTGCGCATCGCCAGCCAGGGCGGCATGCTGGTCGAGGTGACCCCGGGGGTGCCGGCCGAGCCGGGCGATGCCGCGTTGGCTATCGTGCTGCCGGGCCTGGGCAACCTGCACAGCCACGCCTTCCAGCGCGGCATGGCCGGGCTGACCGAGATCGGCGGCAACAGCGGCGACAGCTTCTGGAGCTGGCGCGAGCTGATGTACCGCTTCCTGGCGCATCTGCAGCCCGAGGCCATGCAGGCGATCGCCGAGCAGGCCTATGTGGAGATGCTGGAATCCGGGTTCACCCGGGTTGGCGAGTTCCACTATCTGCATCACGGGCCGGACGGTGCGCCTTACGCCAACCGTGCCGAAATGGCCGAGCGCATCGCCGCTGCCGCCCGGTCCAGCGGGATCGGCCTGACCCTGCTGCCGGTGTTCTACGCACATGCCGATTTCGGTGGCGCCGCGCCGAACCCGGCCCAGCGCCGGCTGATCCACGATGTGGATGGTTTTGCCGAGCTGCTGCAGGGCTGCACGCGCGCGCTGCAAGGCCAGGACGATGCGGTGCTCGGTTTCGCCCCGCACAGCCTGCGCGCGGTGACCGGCGAGGAACTGTCGGCGCTGCTGCCACTCAACACCGGCCCGGTCCACATCCACATCGCCGAACAGACCCGCGAGGTCGATGCCTGCGTGGCCTGGAGCGGGATGCGCCCCGTGCAATGGCTGTACGAACACGCGCCGGTGGACGCACGCTGGTGCCTGGTGCACGCCACCCACATCACCGGGGCGGAGCTGCAGCAGATCGTGGCCAGCCACGCGGTGGCCGGGCTGTGCCCGATCACCGAGGCGAACCTGGGCGACGGCCTGTTCCCGATGCAGGCGTTCGCGCGCGCCGGTGGTCGGTTCGGTGTCGGTTCCGACTCCAACGTCCTGATCGACGCCGCCGAAGAACTGCGCCTGCTCGAGTACGGCCAGCGCCTGCACCTGCGTGGGCGCAACGTGCTGGCCCCGGGCGATGGTCAGTCCACCGGCCGCTGGCTGTACGAACAGTCGTTGAACGGTGCTGCGCAGGCGCTGGGCGTGACCAGCGGGCTGCAGGTCGGCGCACCTGCCGACCTGGTCGAGCTCGATCCCGATCACCCGGCGCTGATCGCCCGCGACGGCGATGCCTTGCTTGACAGCTGGGTGTTCGCCGCACGTAATGGCGCCGTGCGATCGGTATGGCGCCAGGGGCGCCAGTTGGTCCGTGACGGTCGCCACCCGCAACGCGAGGCGGTGGCCGCACGGTTCGCCGCGGCACTTCGACCGTTGTTGAGGGTCTGATCCGACCCTCCCATGCAGGAATCCAGAGTGACGGGCAAGAAAGCAGCAACCCTCAATCAGCGCATCCGCGCCGATCTGGAAAGCCGCATCCTCAGTGGACAGTGGGAGCCTGGCTTCCGCATCCCTTACGAACACGAGCTGATGGAGCAGTACGGCTGCTCGCGGATGACCGTGAACAAGGTGCTGACCGCGCTGGCCGAGAGCGGCATGATCGAGCGCCGCCGCCGTGCGGGCTCGTTCGTCGCCCGGCAGCCGCCGCACCTGGAACAGGTGGCGCTGGAGATCCCCGATATCGCGATGGCGGTGGAAGCGCGCGGGCATGTGTATGGCTACCAGCTGCTGGAGCGCGCCTACCGTCGCCCACGCGAGCAGGTCGCGGAGGAAACCGCCCTGGCCGGCGGCGAAAAACTGCTGGCGATCCGCTGCCTGCACCTGGCCGATGGCCGGCCGCTGGCACTGGAGCATCGCCTGATCAGTCCGGTCGGCGTGCCGGAGGTGCTGGAGGTGGATTTCGAGACGACGGCGCCCGGCAGCTGGCTGCTGCAGAACGTGTCGTGGACGCGCGCCCAGCACCGGATCAGCGCGTGGGGCGCCGATGACGCGGCCGCTACGCTGTTGCAGGTCAAACCCGGCACGGCATGCCTGGTCATCGACCGCCTCACCTGGCGCGGCGAGCAGCCGATCACCTGCGTGCGGCAGATGTTCCTGGGCGATGCCTACGACCTCGTCGCCCGGTTCTCGCCGGGCGCGCGCTGACTGTTACAGCGTGGTGCATTGCCGCCAGCGGACCGGCTCATCCACGCCGGGGCGCGGGTTGAGCTGGATGCGCACGGTGCGCAGCGCCGGGTAGCGGGTCACTTCCTCGCAGATCAGCGGCCAGATGGCATCGATCTCGCCGGTGCGGTTGATCGCCAGCGTCTGCCGCGTCAGCCAGATGCCGCTGGCCACGCCGGGGCGGGTGGCCACGTTGCGTGACAGTTCGTGCTGATAGCGGTCCAGCGTGGCGTTGTCGGGGTTGGCCTCCATCGCAGCGGGGGCCGCGTCAGTCGCCGGGGCTGGAGGGCCCTCGCGCGCTGCCGCGGATGGTGCCGGTGCGGCGGTGGGGGCGGTGTCGGCCGGCACCGGGGCCGCTGTGGCGGGCGTCGTGGCGGCAGGTTCGGTCGTGGCGGACTCGTCGTCGGCCCATTGCCTTTCCAGTCCCGCGGTCAGCGAGCCCAGCCCGACCATCAAGCCCAGAGTCGCCGCGCCCAGCGCCGCGATCGAAATCCGGCGAATCGCCTCGCGACGCGCACCGGCCTGTACGCGGGACTCCATGTCGCCGGGCAGATACGGCTGCAGCAGCGGCCACAGCAGCGGGCCGTCCAGAACCTCGACATTCTGCTTTTCAGCGGCGATGCGGCCATCGCGCTCGACCTTGCCTTCGGTGATCAGGATCCCGCCGCGGGCACCGGCCAGGCGCGCGGCGGCGCCCAGCTCATTCACCGCCGCCGTGCCGATCCGGTAAGCGCGCCCGTGCTTGCAGGAGAGCAGCCAGCGCTGCGGGCCGTCGTGCATGAGGAAATCGCTGCGGGGTTGGCGGCTGTCCACGGCCTCATCGGGCACGTCCTGCAGGCCACGCTGCTCGTGCATCGCACGCCGGACGATCAGGGAAAATTCCCGCCAGTGCATGCCGGCCAGGGCATTCAGGCCAAGCTGGGTCTCCTTGCGCTTCCGTTTGATCAGCCAGAAGTAGGCCGTGGCCAGAAACCAGGCGATGAGGGCCAACAGCAGGGCCAGAATCCAGGAGAGCATGCAGGGGGATATGAACAGGGAAGTGCGATAGACAGTTTATATGCGCCTTTGCACGTCAGCGGCGCGTCGTTGCCGCACGCATGGGCATCGGGCGATCACGTCGGTGACGGCCGTCTCACTTTGTGGCGGTGTGGCGATCGAGCGCCCACAAAAAACCCGCCAATCCAAAGCCGTGAGGGGAGGGAACAAACGGCGGTGGAAGCGATTGGCGGGTCGATTTCGATTGTCAACAAAGTCGTGCTGCTTTGCAACAAACGAGGTCGGATCAGTTCAGTCAGGCGTCGGAGGTCGGCGACTGGTGCGTCCCCGGCGACGGATCGGCCGACGGGGAGGCATTGCGGGCCTCGGCGCGGTTGACCCGGGTGTTGAGCGCATCGATCCGGGCATTGAGCGCGGCCACGTCCTCGGCGGTCGGGATGTGCAGGCGCTTGAGCACGCCCTGGACCCGGTCATCGAAGGCCTTCTCGACCTTGTCCCAGGTGCCGCTGGCCTTTTCACGGGCCTCGCCGAGGTGTTCCTCGACATTGTCGCGCCAGCGCGGCGTATCGCCGGCCTGCTCACGGTTGCGGGCCTCGATGTTCTCGCCTTCCTTGACCAGGTTGTCGAAGACCCGGCTGCCTTCGGCCTGTGCGCGCCCGAAGGCGCCAAGCCCCGCCAGCCAGATCTGCTGGGCCGAATCGGTCAGCTTGCGCGAGAAGCGCTCGGCCTGATCCTGCAGCGAGGGCTTCTCGCCGGGGATGCGATCGTCGAAGTCGTTGGGTGAATTCATGGGGCGATCCCTGTGGGTGGACACCCTTGGATCGTATGCATCGCCGGCTTCAAGCGATGTGATGGCCGGCGCCTGTGCAGCGCCGGGCCGGGTGTCGGTTCAGCCGAGCTTTTCCTGCAGCACGCGCTGGATCTCGCTTTCCACCATGCTTTTCATGGCCGAGAGCAGGAAGCCGAGCTTGGCGGTGACCTGCACCTGGCCGGGCTGCAGCGCGATCGCGCCATCCACGCCGGAGCCGCTGAAGTTCAGCACGTCGCCCACCCAGCTGGACTGCAGGCCGAAACGCTCGGACAGTTTGGCGGCGACTTCTTCGATGGCCTTGCGCGCGTTTTCGGCGGGCAGGGAGTGGGCGTGACGGATATCGATGGTGGACATACAGTCTCCTGGCGGACAACGGCGCGGATTCGGGCGTGCATTGTGCGCATCCTCAGGCACAACTCCAAGGTCTGCGTCACACTTCTTCTTCCCTGACATTCAACCTGCTAGGCTGCGCCGCGTGCAGAACCTGCTAGTCCACTTTACTCAACGCCAACACCCCGACCAGCCGCTGCGGCCCGGGGTGCAGCGCATCGTGCGTCATGCTTCGGGCACTGTCCGGCTTGGCGATGACACTCCCGGCACCTTGTTGCTGGCCCAGTTCTGCCTGGACGACCGCGGCTTGTGGCTGCAGGTCGCCAGCGGCATCCGCGGCATCCACGTCAACGGCCGCCCGGTGCGGCGGATGGCGCTGCTGCGCGCGGGCGACGCCGTTTACGCCGATGGGGTAGAGATGGTGGTGCAGGGCGACTGCGAGGCCGTTGCGCACGCACCGCCGCGCAGCGATGACGGTGGCGATGACCAGCGTCTGTTGCGTGGCGTCGGCGGCCAGCACCACGGGCGCAGCTTCACCCTGGATCGCCCGCGCGTGATCGGGCGCGGGCCGGAGGCGGACATCGTCATCGACGACCCCGCCTTCGCCGAGCAGCACGCCCGCCTTGAGCAGCACGGCGAGCGCCTGTTGCTGCGCGACCTGGGCGCCGGTGAGTCGACCCGGGTCAATGGCGTCACCGTTCGCCACTGCTGGCTGCAGCCCGGTGACCAGCTGGTCTTCGATGCCCAGCACCGCTTCGTGCTCGAGGTGCCGCATGACGGCCGCAAGCGCATCGTGGTCGAGGAAGAAGACGACGGCTTCGAAGCGCGCCAGCGCCCGGAACCGGTGGCCGTGCCCAAGCGGGTGAGCCGCTGGCCGTGGCTGCTGGTCAGTGCGCTGCTGCTCGCGGCAGCGATCAGCGGCCTGCTCTGGTTCGGGGCGAGGTAGTGCCGGCCGCTGGCCGGCAACCAGGCACACCTGGCGTGGGCCATTAGATTCGTTTGCAACCAAATTCGCCTTGTCCTGCAAGGCCTAAAGGCTGGTGCACTGCGGCATACTAGGGGTCTTGCCCCATAGGTGTGACATGACGCGCGCGTTCAATTTCAGTGCCGGCCCTGCAACCCTGCCGGAATCGGTCCTGCGCCAGGCGCAGGAAGAGATGTTGGAGTGGAACGGCGCGGGCGCCTCCATTGTCGAAATGAGTCACCGCGGCCCGGAGTTCATGGCCGTCGCCGCCCAGGCCGAGGCCGATCTGCGCCGCCTGATCGGCATTCCGGACGACTACGCGGTGATGTTCCTGGCCGGCGGCGCGACCACCCAGCAGGCCCTGCTCGCGCTCAACTTCGCCCAGCCCGGCCAGACCGTGGATTACGTGCTCACCGGGCACTGGGGCAAGACCGCGATCAAGCAGGTCAGCCCGTATGTTTCGGTCAACGTGGCTGCCAGCAGCGAGGCCAACGGCTTCCACGACATCCCGGCACGCGCCAGCTGGCAGCTCTCCGACGATGCCGCGTACGTGCACATCACCGCCAACGAAACCATCCACGGCGTCGAGTTCCGTGACACCCCCGACGTGGGCACGGTGCCGCTGTTCGCCGATTTCAGCTCGTCGATCGCCAGCGAACCGCTGGATGTCAGCCGGTACGGCCTGATCTACGCCGGGGCGCAGAAGAATCTCGGCCCGGTCGGCGTATCGGTCGTGATCGTGCGCCGCGACCTGCTCGAGCGCAGCGGCCAGCCGCGCGCGGACATTTTCGATTACCGCTCGCATGTCGCCCGCGATTCCATGCTCAACACCCCGCCGACCTGGAACTGGTACCTGGCCGGCCTGGTGTTCCAGTGGATGCTGGCCGAAGGTGGCGTGGAAGAATTCGCGCGTCGCAACGCGGTCAAGTCGGGCCTGGTGTACGAGGCGATCGACCAGTCCGGCGGCTTCTACCGCAACAACGTGGTGCCGGCCGCGCGCTCGCGCATGAACATCCCGTTTTTCCTGCCCGACGACACGCTCAATGCCCGTTTCGTCAGTGAATCCAAAGCCGCCGGCCTGCTGGCGCTGAAGGGGCACAAGGCGGTCGGCGGCATCCGTGCCTCGCTGTACAACGCCATGCCGGTGGAGGGCGCGCAGGCGCTGGCCGCCTTCATGCGCGATTTCCAGCAGCGCAACGGCTGACGCATTCGTTTTTCCCGGGGCGCCTGCCGCCCCACCGCAATTGGAACCCAGATGGCCACCAAACCCGCCAAGCCCAAGGCCGCCAAGCCGGCGCCGACCACGCCCAAGGCTGCTGCCCCCGCGAAGAAGGCCAAGGCCGCCAAGCGTGATACCGCGCCGGCCGTTGCCGCGCCCGTGCTGTCGGACGTGCGCGCCAAGATCGACCATATCGACCGCAGCATCCAGGCACTGATCGCCGAGCGCGCCAACTTCGCCCACCAGGTCGGCAAGGCCAAGGGCAAGCTCGCCGCCGCCGTGGATTACTACCGCCCCGAGCGCGAAGCCCAGGTACTGCGCATGGTGGTGGACCGCAACGAGGGCCCGCTCAGCGATGAAGTGCTGGTGCATGTTTACCGCGAAATCATGTCGGCCTGCCTGGCCCAGCAGGAGCCGCTGAAGATCGGCTACCTCGGTCCGGAAGGCACCTTCAGCCAGCAGGCGGTGCTCAAGCATTTCGGCCGCTCGGCGCTGGGCCTGCCGCTGGCCAGCATCGAGGAAGTCTTCCAGGAAGTGGAAGCGGGCAATGCCGATTTCGGCGTGGTGCCGGTGGAAAACTCCGGGCAGGGCACGATCCAGATCACGCTGGACATGTTCCTGACCTCCAACCTGAAGATCTGTGGCGAAGTGGAACTGCGCGTGCAGCAGTACCTGATGTCGCGCAGCGGCCGGCTGGAAGATGTCGAGCGCGTCTACGGCCACCCGCAGTCGTTCATGCAGACCTCCTCGTGGCTGCGCGCCAACCTGCCCAAGGCCGAGAAGATCCCGGTATCCAGCAATGCCGAAGGTGCGCGCCGCGCCCGCAATGCCGATGACGCCGCGGCGATCGGCGGCGAGAGTGCCGGGCATGTGTACGGCCTGAAGAAGGTGGTGACCAAGCCGATCCAGAACGATGCGGACAACACCACGCGCTTCCTGGTGATCGGCCGCAACATCTTCCCGACCTCCGGCCACGACCGCACCTCGGTGCTGGTGTTCATCCACGACAAGCCCGGCGCGCTGTTCGATGTGCTCAGCCCGTTCGCGCGGCATGGCATCAGCATGAACCGGATCGAGTCGCGTCCCTCGCACAACGCCAAGTGGGAGTACGGCTTCTTCATCGACCTGGCTGGCCACGTTGACGACGAGGCGATGCAGGCGGCCCTGGCCGAACTGAAAGCCCACTCGGCGCAGATCAAGATCCTCGGCTCCTATCCGGTTGCCGTGCCCTGATCCGAACGGCGTAGCCGCGCTGCGCGCTACGCCCGGCCCGGCGCCCGCATGGGCACTGCGGCCCTTCCGCACACCGTTGCATCGCCGCTGCGGCGGCCCCGCCCCATAGGATTTCCGATGACCGCATCTCCGTACTGGATCGCCCACAAGGGCCAGCCCCTGCAGGGCAGCCTGACCATTCCCGGCGACAAGTCCGTCTCGCACCGTTCGGTGATGTTCGCCGCGCTGGCCGATGGCGTGTCGCGCATCGATGGCTTCCTGGAAGGCGAAGACACCCGCGCCACGGCCGCGATCTTTTCGCAGATGGGCGTGCGCATCGACACCCCGTCGCCGTCGCAGCGCATCGTGCATGGCGTGGGGGTGGATGGCCTGCAGGCGCCGAGCGCCCCGCTGGATTGCGGCAACGCCGGCACCGGCATGCGTCTGCTGGCCGGGCTGCTGGCCGCGCAGCCGTTCGATTCGGTGATGGTCGGCGATGAATCGCTGTCGCGCCGCCCGATGCGCCGCGTGACCGGCCCGCTGGGCGAGATGGGCGCGAAGATCGAGACCGAGGCCAATGGCACGCCGCCACTGCGCGTGCAGGGCGGGCAGACGCTGCGCGGTATCGCGTTCGCCTCGCCGGTCGCCAGTGCGCAGGTCAAATCCGCCGTGCTGCTGGCCGGGCTGTATGCCGAGGGCGAAACCTCGGTCATCGAGCCGCACCCGACCCGCGACTACAGCGAACGCATGCTGCGCGCGTTCGGCGTGGATATCGAGTTCTCGCCGGGCAAGGCCCGCCTGCGCGGTGGCCAGCGCCTGCGCCCGACCGATATCGTGGTGCCGGCCGATTTCTCCTCGGCGGCGTTCTTCCTCGTGGCCGCCAGCGTCATCCCGGGCTCCGAACTGCGCCTGCGCGCGGTCGGCCTCAACCCGCGCCGCACCGGTCTGCTGGCCGCGCTGCGCCTGATGGGCGCGGACATCACCGAAGAGAACCACGCCGAGCAGGGTGGGGAAGCGGTGGCCGATCTGGTGGTGCGTTACGCGCCCCTGCACGGCGCCGAGATTCCCGAAGCGCTGGTGCCGGACATGATCGATGAGTTCCCGGCGTTGTTCGTCGCCGCGGCCGCCGCGCAGGGCAACACCGTGGTGCGTGGCGCGGCCGAGCTGCGGGTCAAGGAATCGGACCGCCTGGCCGCGATGGCGACCGGCCTGCGCACGCTGGGCGTGCAGGTGGACGAGACTGAGGACGGCGCGACGATCCATGGCGGCGCGGCGCTGGGCAGCGGCACCATCGAAAGCCATGGCGATCACCGCATCGCGATGGCCTTCGCCATTGCCGGCCAGCTCAGCACGGGCGAGGTGCGGGTCAATGACATCGCCAACGTAGCGACCTCGTTCCCGGATTTCGATGGTCTGGCGACCGGCGCAGGTTTCGGGCTTCGCGCCGGCTGAGATAATGCCGGGTTCTGCCGCTGCTGCGTCCAGACGTCGGGTATGCGTGGTTGCCGGGCAGCACCCGGCACTACCTTGACCTGGCATCGTCGCGGTACTTCACGGAACAAAAAAAGGGAGGCCATTGGCCTCCCTTTTCGTTTCCGCCTCAGTGCATCAGGTTAGCGCTCGGTGCGGAAATCCACCGGAACGCGCACCACGCTGGCGACGGCGCGGCCGTTATGCATGGCCGGCTCGAACTTCCAGTCGCGCACGGTGGTCAGCACCGCACGGTCCAGATCGCGATCACGCGTACCACTGCGCTGCACGATGTTGGCGTCGGTCACCTGGCCGCGGGTATCCACGTTGAGGCTGGCCACAACACTCCCCTGCACGCCGCTGCGCAGCGCCGTACGCGGATAGGCCGGCTTGGCATTGCTCGCCAGCGGGCGGGCCTCACGATTGCGCACGGCCGGGGTCACCTTGCGCTGCTCGGTAGCCGGAGCCGCTTGGCGCGCCGCCGGGGCCGGCGTCGTCGCTACCGGTGCGGTCTCGGTGGCGGGCAGCATGCGCTGGCCGACCGGCGCGTCGTTGGTATCGCCCGGGGTGGCATATCGCAGCCACACCAGCGCAGCGGCGAACATCGCCACGATCAACGCCACCCACAACCAGGGTGACGTACGGCGATTGTGGGGCTCATCGATCACGTCGCGCTGATGCTGCGGCGAGCGGGGCATGTCCGGGGCATGGGTAACACTCATGGCTGACTCCTGGTGTCGATGTGACACCCGCAGTCTTGCGCGTACCCGGTTGCGGATGTGTCAGCGCACCGTCAACGCCGCGACTGCATTGCCATCAAGGTTCAGTTTGCTGAGCCGTTGCAAAATCACCGCGTGATGCGGTGATGAATCACTGCGGAGTGAAGTCGAACGGTACTTCCAGGCTTCCAGGCACCGGCACACCATTGCTCTGCGCCGGCTGGAAGCGCCAGCGGCGCACTGCATCGGAGGCGGCGCGATCAAGGTCGCGTGAACCGCTGCGCTGGATCAAGGTCACGGCCGAGGGATAGCCGGTGGCATCCACATCCACACGGACCACAACCGTGCCGCGGTCACCCCGGCGCAGTGCGGCTGGCGGGTAGCTGGGCGGCGGCGACTGGTCGGCAATCGGCTGCGGGCGGTCGCTCGGTGCCATCGCCACAGGCGCAGCGGGCGCGGCAGGTGCGGCGGGCGCAGCCGGCGGCGGCGGCGGGGCGGTCTCCACCAGCTGCGGCTTTTCTTCATTGGCCGGCGGCGCCTTGGCGTCGGGCATGTCGCTGGAGCCGGCCGCAGCGGCCAGTGGCTCGGGCAGGGGCTCGACCTCGGCCACCTGGGCAGGGGTCTGCGCGGCGGGGTCGGCCTTGTAGAAGCCGTCCTTGCGGCTGCTCAGCCACACCACCAGGAACAGCAGCACGCCCGCACCGAAGGCGATCGCGGCGATCTTGAGGCTGCGGCGGGGCAGCTGGAAAGTGATGTTCTTGCCAGAAGTCGAGCGGGAAGCAGACATGGGGCATACCGTATGGATCACCGCGATTCTGCCACGCCCGGGATGAACCGGCGGCAGAAAAACGCATAACAGGCGATAATCCCCCTCCGAATCCGTAGACCCCTCTGCCGCCATGCTCGATCCAGCCCTGCTCCGCCAACAGCCCGCCGACCTTGCCGAACGCCTGCGCTCCTCGCGCGGTTTCGAGCTGGATGTCTCCGGGCTGGAGTCGCTGGAAGCCGATCGCAAGCGGATCCAGGTGCGTACCCAGGAGCTGCAGAGCCTGCGCAACAGCCGTTCCAAGGCCATCGGCCAGGCCAAGGCCAAGGGCGAAGACGTCTCGGCGATCATGGCCGAGGTGGCCGCGTTCGCCGATGAACTGAAAGCCTCGGAACTGGCCCTGGATGTGCTGCGCGAGAAGATCGAAGCCATCGCGCTGGGCATCCCGAACCTGCCGGCCGAGGATGTGCCGGCGGGCAAGGATGAATCGGAGAATGTCGAGCAGAAGCGCTGGGGTACTCCGCGCGCGTTCGATTTCCCGGTGCTTGATCATGTCGAGCTGGGCGCCCGCAACCGCAGGCTGGATGGCGAGACCGCGGCCAAATTGTCCGGCTCGCGCTTCACCGTGCTGCGTGGCCCGATCGCGCGCCTGCACCGCGCCCTGGCGCAGTTCATGCTCGACCTGCATACCGGTGAGCACGGCTATGAAGAGACCAACGTCCCGACCCTGGTCAACGCCGAGTCGCTGCGTGGGACCAGCCAGCTGCCGAAGTTCGAGGACGACCTGTTCAAGACTGCCGTAGGCGAGTCCACCCGCTACCTGATCCCGACCTCGGAAGTGCCGCTGACCAACATCGTGCGCGATGAAATCATCGACGCCGAGCAGCTGCCGCTGCGCATGACCGCCCATTCGCTGTGCTTCCGCGCCGAAGCCGGCAGCGGCGGCCGCGACGTGCGCGGCATGATCCGCCAGCACCAGTTCGAGAAGGTGGAACTGGTCGCCGCCTGTACCCCGGCGCAGAGCGATGAAGAGCACCAGCGCATGACCCGCTGTGCCGAAGTCGTGCTGGAAAAGCTGGGCCTGCCTTACCGCAAGGTGCTGCTGTGCACCGGCGACATGGGCTTTGCCGCCATCAAGACCTACGACCTGGAAGTGTGGCTGCCCTCGCAGGACACCTACCGCGAAATCTCTTCGTGCTCCAACTGTGGTGATTTCCAGGCGCGACGCATGCAGGCCCGCTGGCGCAACCCGGAAACCAGCAAGCCCGAACTGCTGCACACGCTCAACGGTTCGGGCGTGGCGGTCGGCCGCGCGATGATCGCGGTGATGGAGAACTACCAGAACGCCGACGGCAGCATCACCGTGCCGGACGTGCTCAAGCCCTACATGGGCGGGCTGGATGTCATCGGCTGATCCAGCGCCGTGACGCATGGAAAAAACCCGCCGCAAGGCGGGTTTTTTGTTGGTGCTTCGGTAGAGCCACCCCATGGGTGGCTTCCGTACTGGTCATGCATCACCTGCAGCCACCCATGGGGTGGCTCTACCCGTCCGTCATCGGCGCCAGCACGCCCAACGGCACCCAGCCGGACGTGGTGCCGCCAACCAGCTCGCACCACACCCAGCTGTTGAGCTCGCGCTCACCGCGCACGTGTTGACCCACATCCACGTCCAGTTCGCGCGCGCAGTAAGCCTCGGCCGCCACCGCATCGCCCTGCGCGTTGCGGCCGATCACCTGCGCCGGTACCCAGCCGGCGGCCTGTCCCGGCGTCTGGCACAGATACCAGTTGTCCCAGCCTTCGGGCCCCTGGTAGCGCTCACCGACCTGCAGCGGATCGCCGGGCTGCAGGGTGATCGGGTGGGGGAACTCGCTGCGGTGGGTCTGGATGACGCGGTAATCCATGCGGAATCAGCCATGTGTAAAGAGCCCCCAGCTTAGCGGCCATTGCCGCGACGCTGCAGCGTTGATTGCGTCAGCAATGCGGCTTCAAGTGAGGAAGAGAAGCAGGTCAGAAAACGCCGCGATGAAATGTAGGGGAGGTTGGTAGCCGAGTGGGTGGCACTCGGCGTGGAGGGCCGCAGAGACGGCAGGCACGGGGCTTCGCGGATGAGCATCCGGTAGGCGACCCATACGGCCCGCACGTGGTGGTGTGATCGATGCCCATTTTCTCCGGCACACAGCGAACAGGCTGGGCACCGACATCTACTTCCACAGGACGCCCCGTGAACACAGCGGCCGCACCCCTCCCATCCTCCAATCCCGCCGGCATCGCTGCATGGCTGATGCTGGGCATTGCCTGGCTGTGCTTCCTGATCCCGTTCCCGGGTCTCGGGATGTTCCTCGGCTGGCCGCTCAATATGGTCGCCTTCATCCTGGCCGTCGTGGCGGTGGCCAAGGGCGGCGCCGGCAAAGGCATCGCCCAGCTCCTGCTGTCCCTCGTCGCCTCCCCGCTGGTCTACCTCGTGGGCGTCGTGGTGTTCGCCGGCACCGTCAGCGCGATCGGTCAGCCGGCCCTCGATGCCCAGGCCAACGCGGGCAAGGGCCGCCAGCAGGACATCACCATCGCGCCTGTCGCGCCTGTCGAAATCACGGCACGCCAGCTCCATCGGGACTACGAGGCCAATGAGGTCGCCGCCGACGTCCTCTACAAAGGCAAGCGGCTGCTGATCACCGGCGAAGTTGCCAGCATCCAGACGGATCTGATGGATAAGCCGCAGGTGCAGCTGAAGGCCGGAAGCGTCGACCAGGTGATGATCTCCGGTCTCTCCAGGGAAGAGGCCGGCGCGCTCGGCAAAGGCGACACTGTGCTCGCGGCCTGCACGGGCAACGGCATGATCCTGGGATCACCGATGACGCGCGACTGCGAACTGCAGTAAGGCCGAGCCGCGTCCAAAAAAGATGGCCCCGGGAGGGGCCATCTCTGCCACACCCACACCGTCACGACGAGGGGGAGGGAACGGCGTGGGTCCTGCGCGGCTCAGGCTGCGGCGAGTTCTTCCGGCTGCGGCAGCGCGGCCAGGGCCTGGGCAATCGCATCGGTGCGGTGCTGCGGCGAGTAGGCGATGCCCTCGGCCCGCACGAACTCAACGTTGTCGATGCCGAAGAAGGCGAAGACCTGGCGCAGGTAGGGGTCCTGGAAGTCGGTCGGGGCACCGGTGTGCAGGCCGCCGCGGCTGCTGGCCACGATCACGCGCTTGCCGCCGGCCAGGCCCACCGGGCCATTCTCGGTGTACTTGAAGGTGCGCCCAGCCACGGCCAGGCGGTCGATCCACGCCTTGAGGGTGGAGGCGACGCTGAAGTTGTACATTGGGGAGCCGATGACCACCACGTCGGCGGCCAGGAACTGCGCCAGCACCTGCTCGGCGTCAGCCACTTCGGCCGGATCGGACTGGGCCAGGGACGAGCTGCGCAGGTGCGGGACCGGCTGAGCATCGAGGTCGCGGTAGCTCACGTCCAGACCCGGCACCTGGTCGCGCCACTGCTGGACCACGGCGGCGGAGAGCTGGCGGGAAACCGAGTTGTCGCCAAGTACGCTGGCGTCGATGTGAAGAAGCTTCATGGCAATCACCTGTTATCTGGGGAGGGGCGGGGCAAGGCGCCGCCGACGGAGATCAGGTTAGGTTGTTGCCTGTTTGGAATAAAGGTGGTTGAATACCACGTATTGTTCTATATCTGGAACTTCGGTATGCAAGACCTCAACGACCTCTACTACTTCGCCATGGTGGTGGATCATGGTGGCTTCGCCGCAGCAGAACGCGCGCTCGGCATCCCCAAATCCCGCCTGAGTCGCCGTATCAGCCAGCTGGAAACTGATCTGGGCGTCCGCCTGCTGCAGCGCTCCACGCGCCGCTTCGCGGTGACCGACGTCGGCACCAGCGTGCATCGCCACGCGCAGACCATGCTCGCCGAGGCCCAGGCTGCGCGAGAGGTGGTGGACCGCCTCAGCGCCGAGCCGCGCGGCCTGGTGCGCGCCAGCGTGCCGGTCTCGCTCGCGCAGATGCAGCTGCCCAAGCTGCTGCCGATCTTCCTGGCGCAGTACCCCAAAGTGCGGCTGCAGCTGAACATCAGCAACCGCCGCGTGGACATCATCAACGAAGGCTACGACGTCGCCCTGCGCGTGCGCTCGCGCCTGGATGACGATGGCAGCCTGGTGATGCGCAGCTTCGGCCAGGTCCAGGAACTGCTGGTCGCCAGCCCCAAGTACCTGGATCGCGCCGGCCGCCCGAAAGACCCGGACGAGCTGACCAACCACGTCACCCTGAGCATCAGCGAAGACGAAGCCCGCCAACGCTGGGAACTGCACGGCCCGGAAGGCGCGGTCCGCCGCGTGGACCTGCAGCCGCGCGTGGCTGGTTTCGATTTCCCGCTGCTGCAGAGCATGGTCAAGGACGGTTTTGGCATCACCATGCTGCCGGAAACCGTCTGCGCCGACGCCGTGCGCAACGGCGAACTGGAAGTGGTGCTGCCGGACTGGTCGCTGCCGCAGGGTATCTGCCATGCCGTCTTCGCCTCCCGCCGCGGCCTGCTGCCGGCGGTGCGCGTGTTCATCGACTTCCTGGCCGAGCACCTGCCGCCGCAGCTGGAGGCTTCGCGCCTGGATTGCGGTGGCGCGTGCGAGCGGGCCAAGGAGAAGATCAAGGCGAGTGCGCTGGGTGCCCTGGCGGTGGATGCGGGCTGAGCCCGACAGCCGGCGGGTGGGCAAATCCCACCTGAAATGCGAGAATGCGACCCCCGGCCCATGCCGGGGAGCCATGCCGGACGGGGCGCTGCCCTGGCCGGTTGCTTGGGTTGCAATGACCTGGGCACGCGGGGCGCGGAAGCGCTGCCGATACGGAGAGATGGCCGAGCGGTTTAAGGCACCGGTCTTGAAAACCGGCGAAGGGTCATTCCTTCCGTGGGTTCGAATCCCACTCTCTCCGCCAGACGTATGAACTAAGCTCCTGTTTTTTAGGGGCTTTTTTCATTTCTGGCCTCGCTGGTGTGCCATCTGGTATGCCACGGCAGGCTGGCTTGCTTTGGATGCTAAAGGACGGCCACGGATATCTAGTCTGAGTAAGGAAGGTCCTGTGCCGACACTTGGGCAGCCCTCCTAATTTGGGTGTGCTGGAGCATGGCCGCTTGTCTGCGGTGACCCGGACCTCTTTGAGTTTGTGTCGACTGCTGGGTTTCCCTTATCGGGTCGCTTTCCATCCCTGTAGAGTGCCGGCGGTACTCTCTACAGCTCGGTGGGCTACCAAGGATGCAGATGTCGAAGATCGAGGCGATGACAAGGGGCTAGAGTCTGGTGGTTGCTAGACCCGCCGAACCGGTAGAGGTGGTTGGCGTGATTCCAAGGGGCCAGGCGCCATCCTTGGTCGATCGCTCTTCGGCAGGTGTCGTTGCCGAACGCATGTTGCTTAGAGAGGACTACTTGTCCTTCGCAGAGCCACAGCCAGCCGCCTGCGGTCCTTCGAGGCTGACGGGCACGGTGGCAGAGTCCAACAGCCCTGACGCTATGAGGGACCTAGATGTTCCATTCAGCACGCTGCCCAATTGGCTGACGGTGCCAAGTCTGGCCAGCCTCGGCGTTCGCCCCGGCGCCGGCTACAAACGAGCTGGGGAGTGAAATGAGCCGGCTTCACAAGGATTGAACAAGATTTCAAACACATACTACCCCCTCGAAGCTGGTAGGAACTGGCTTCGGGCATGACGCTGCCGCAGGAGCCTATTTTCAGGAGCGGAGAAGGATGAGGAGCAGGGTAGAGTTGGTCCACTGCATTATGGCGGTGGCCACCGCTGTTCTGGCGGGGATCATTAAGAGCACGGCTAGCGCGGTTTGCAGCAGATGTTCCTGCATGGTCGAGCCGTTCGACTGATTTCCAATCAACTTGGTACCTCCCATAAGGCCCGAGCATTGCTCGGGCCTTATGCGTTTGTGCCGCCAATGAACGAGGAGCACGAGATGCATTTGGTTGAAACGATGGCGTACGCCGGCGAGAGGCCGTGGCATGGCTTGGGGAGCCGGCTGGCACCGCAGCAGCCCATTGATACCTGGAAGTGCCAAGCCGGCATGGACTGGAAGATCGAGGAGGCGGAAGTGCGCTATGTCGCTGGCAACGATGCCACTGGCGCTATCCATTCGTACCCTGAGCAGAAGGTGCTGTACCGCTCCGACACCCGCAAGCCGCTGTCGGTGGTCTCCAAGCGCTTCCAAGTGGTGCAGCCGGGCCAAATCCTGGAGTTTTACAGGGATCTGACTGCCAACGCCGGGTTCGAGCTTGAGAGCGCCGGGGTGCTGCGCGAGGGCCGCAAGTTCTGGGCGCTGGCCCGCACCGGCCAGAGCACGACGCTGAAGGGCCGCGACAAGGTGGATGGCTACCTGCTGCTGGCCACGGCCTGTGACGGCACACTGGCGACCACGGCGCAGTTCACCTCGGTCCGGGTGGTCTGCAACAACACCCTGTCCATCGCGCTGGGCAATGCTAGCGGGGCCATCAAGGTGCCACACCGTAGCCACTTCGACCCGGATGCGGTGAAGCGTCAGCTGGGCGTCACCGTTTCATCGTGGGACGGTTTCGTGGCCCGGGTGAAGGCGTTGGTGGAACGTCCAGTGGATCCGGACTCGGCGGATGGGCTGCTGCGTAGGGTGCTGACCTACAGTCGGCTGGACGGAAAGGCTACGGTGGTAAACGAACAGGCGATGGCCAGCGTACGCTCGCTTTACGAGGGCGGCGGTCGTGGCGCTCTGATGGCCTCCAGCCGCGGTACGGCCTGGGGCCTGCTTAACAGCGTGACCGAGTTCATCGACCACCATCGCCGCGCGCGGACGGAAGACCATCGTCGGGAAGCGGCTTGGTTCGGACCGGGGGCCCAGATCAAACAGCGGGCTTGGGACGAAGTGATGAAGCTGGTGGCCTGATGCAGGCCCGGTCACCCTCTCATGCAACTACTGGTACCCGGGCGGCACCTTGCGTTGGGGCTGTCCGGGCACGTGAGGACCGGACCATCGGCCGGGCGCTACGGATCCTCAAGCAGAGAGTCCGTGGACCGGGACCATTCCTGAGCGAGGTGGCCACTTGCGGTGCGTTCTTCCGACTGCGGTTAGGCAGCGAGGAGCGGGAGCATTTCGAATCCGCCTTCTTTAACACCCGGAACCAGCTCATCGCAGTGGAGCGACTGTTCTCCGGCAGGGTGAATGGGGCGGAAGTTCATCCATGCGTCGTGGTTCGACGGGCTCTAGCGTTGAACGCTTCGGCCGTCTTGCTGGCCCACCATCATCCCAGTGGCAACACCGAATCCCCTGCAGCGGACCGTGCGCTCGCGGTGCGACTGAAGGCGGCTTTGACTCTTATGGATATCCGGTCGTTCGACCATTTCGTGGTCAGCCGCCGAATCGGTATCGATGCGGATAGTGGATGGGTTTAACTGGTCGAAACGATGGATGAGCATAGCGCCCGGCCCACACGGGCCGGGCAGATCGCCGTGGACGCATCGCACCGTACGTGCGGATCAGTCTCTGTCGGTCTGCGCTCTTAGTCCTTTGGCTTGTCGCCCCTGCGCCAATTGCAGCAGTTCCACCACCTTAGCAAGCAGGGCAGGGTCCTCGACCAGTGCGGGGATCAGCGAGGCCAAGGCATCCCGCTGGGTGTCGTCGGCGTGGGCCAAAGCAAGGATCGCATCGGCCATCGCCGCATCGTCGGCCAATAGGTAGGCCGCGGGCACGTCCAACAGCTGCGCCAGCAGGCCCAGGTTGTCGAAGCCGATCGCGGTGACTTGGTGCTCGTAGCGGTTGATCCGCGAGGAGCCCTTTTCCTTACCCAAGCCCATGCGATCCCCTAGCGCGCGCTGACTCAGACCACGCAGTTGCCGCGCCTGGAGCAGGCGGGCGGCGAACAAGGCGCGTGGCGAGGAATCGGGCACAGGGCAACCGAAAGGCGGGGGTGGCCCGAATCATGACGAAACCTCTATTGGTGTGGCAGACTCTATTTGCCAGATAGAGGGTACGTAAATCAACTGCCGATGTCTCGCTTGGGCGGCGCATCGATATCAACGAAACCTGCGAACAAAAAGGAGATTCATGAAAGGCATCAATCGATGGACTGCCCTAGGGGTGGCGTTGTTTCTATCTGCATGCAGCAAGCCAGTTCTGGATTGGCGCAATGCCGACCTGAGCAACGGGACGATCTACGAAGCTGGCTCTAACGAGCCGTTCGATGGCTTGGTGACGAATGTGCCCCACGGCAAATTGGAGCAACAACTTGGGGCACTCACAACAGTGCTAGGCAACCTCAATACCTTTCAGCCGGCAAGCATATCGACACTATTGAGTGGTATGCAGTATCTGTGCGACGTCGACGTCAAGGAAGGGCTTCTCGCGGACCACTTCGTGTGCCGATACCGCGATTCACAGGCCGTGGCCTACGAGGGGCAGCTCAGTGGTGGGGGACTGGAAGGGGAGACTGTTTTCCACAATGCAGCTGGTGCCAAGGTGGTTGTCCTGCCGATGGCGAAGGGCAAGGTGAGTGGTCGGGTCAGGATCTACTTCGTGGAGAACCCAGAGCAACTTTCCCTCGAGGCGGATGTCGTGGACAACGTCTTCAATGGCGAGCTAATTGGCTACCATCTGAACGGGCAGATCAGGTCGAAGGGGCAGTACGCCAACAGCATTCCGATCGGCGTCTGGGAGGGCCGTCGGAAGGAAGACGGCACGCTCTCCGAGCGCATCACGTACGAAGGTGGAAAGGTTGTTTCGCACTCCTTCTACGAACCGGATGGCAAGAAGTACATGAGTGAACAGCAGATGTGGGACCTCCACCGTTCCATCGCCTCAAACGATGACTTCGTGCTGACGCCGGAGCAGGGCGCACTGCTCGCTGCGGCTGAAGCACGCTATGGCGCAGTCCGCCTGCTTTCGCCTTCACAGCGGGAGGCTAAAAGGCAGGCAGAGGAAGCCCAGAGGCGTGCCGACAAGATCGCCAGGGGCCTTGATCCGGATTGCTTTGTGTGTGACGGATCGGGCAAGCCACAACAGTAGCGGAGCCAATTCCTCCCAGCCATATTGGGACATTGAAAAGGAGAACGCATGAAGAGGTTGAACGCCACGGGGTTGCTTCTGGTGGTTGGTCTGGCCCTAGCAGGCTGCAAGCAAGAGCCGACACTGACGCAGGCTGGGGAAATCAATCTTGCCGGGTGTCATGCGCCGGCAGGCATCACGCAGGAGGAGGCCGAGAAGGTAGAGTGCGGAACGCCGGAAGTCACTGACTCTCCCGAAGCATTTGCGAATTTGGTCAGGTCGGAACCTATGTCTGAATCGGCGATGGTCAGTGCTTCCGCGTTGGCATTTGATGCGGCTACTCGGATGGCCGCAACATCGGATGCCGAAGTGATCAATACTGCTATCTCTGCACGAGCCGCGCAGGATGGGGGAAGCGAGTACGCCGACGCGCGCAAATCGGTTAAGGGTGATCTAGACGGCGATGGTGCAGCGGATGTGGCCGTCCTGTATTCGTTGGAAGGCGCTGGCGGTGGTAATGACTCGGTAGGCTATCTGGCCGCCTTCGTGCGTACGGGCGGGCAGTTGAAGCTGGCTGATACCGCCACGCTTTCCGGTAGCGCCCAGAGCCTCTCACTGAAGGACAGCACGGCACATCTCAAGCTGCTTTCGTTGGGTCCGGACGATTCGGCGTGCTGCCCATCAATAGAAGACGACGTCGTGTATGTCCTCCATGGGAATAAGTGGCTGCAGGTGCAAGCGCAGCCCTGACCCGTTCTGGCGTCTGATGCCAGGGCCGCCTCGTGCGGCCCTTTTTCATGGGAGTGACTGATGCGCGCATCCGCGGACAAGCGGGATCGGAAAGGCGGGCCGTCCACTTGTAGATAAGAGCCACGATCACACACGCGGCGGATCGCTGACGGTGGCCTGCAATGAACTGGTCAACATGAAGATCGGGGAGGGCGCTTAGGCGTCCTCCCCATGCGGCTGGATCCTTTTTTCTCTTCGGGACAAGTTTCCAGCCTCGCGGCGCCATTGCGGGAATGCCGGTCATTCGGGGAGGATAGGGGGCGATATCCAATCGATCTTGCAATGAGGTGCTTTGGTGAAAAAAGCAAGCAGGGAAGGCCGCATGCGGCAATTTAGAGGCGAAGTCCGGAATGAGTGGCAGGCACTTCTGCCAGTCGGGGAGGATCCAATTTCCTACTTGCTGAAAAAGGACATCCCTCTCTATCTCGAGGTGGACCAGATGCGTCACTTGGTGCACCGGACTTCCAAAGTGGAATTCCCCCCAATGGACGAGGGCCAGAAGAAGCTATTAGAGGAAATCTCATGGGAATCGGCGTCGTCCGAAGACTTGGACGCAATTCAACTGCAAGCCAGTAACTTGACGGACGGCATCGCCTTTCTGCGATTGGACACGGCATCGATCGAAAAATTGGGGCATGCGGAAGTTTGCACGTCGCCAAATTTTATGGGCTGGGGTTTGGCTCCGGCGCGGACGTATCGCGTGACCGGGCAGGATCTCAGAGGTCGACCAGTCAGGAAAGAGGAGAAAATAGAAGCCGTCCGCGACCTGGTGAAGGTTGAGCTTGAGTGCGCGGCCATCGTGGACAAAGAGGAGTGGGAAAAGGCTAATCGTCGCGGCGAGCCTGGTATACGTGCCGATGATCATAGATTCCGTGCCAGTGTTACTGTTAGCGTATCGGAACTATTTCTGGATGTGTTAGACATCGAGAAATTGAAGCAGGAGAAAATTGATCTGCTAGGTCTCGTGGCTTATCCGTTTGAGCATCAAGAGCGTGCTCCAGGCATCTACTGGATGTTCCAGGCGGCATACAGGCTCAACGGGCTACAGGCGATCGTTGGTGGTAATACGGGGGTTGGGCCCTGGCTGAAGCAACATGCGGCCAAGGCCTTCAGGTACAGGGCCGACCGAACAGCAGAGAAGTTCGTGTGGATGACAGTTGGCCGGGATCAGGGTGGTGGCAAGCGTGGCGAATTCAAGATTGGACAGATAGACGAGCTGCACGGCGGTGGCGCATATTCAAGGTACAAGTTCGACTTCACGAGCGACGGTCTTGCCCTGATCCTGGCGATTGCCGATTTTTGGTTTGAACTCAAAGATCGGGAACTGAGCGTATCGAGAGTTGTTTTAGCGGAGAAGCTCATGGCGCACGGCTTCGGTGGAATGGAAGTCGGTGACTTGGTGTATCTGATTGACGGGGAGCGCCTCGACAAGGATGACGTTTCAGGGCTAGAGGAAAGCGTAAGGAAACGTGGGGGGAAATTGCGTGCTGTACGTGAGAAATTTGGGATAAAGGAGCTGGAGTAGGCTCCTTTGCCTGTTTCGTGGGTGCAGCTGGGCGTGGCTATTCCGAGAGGCGATCATCCGTGATGGGTGCCTTGTCCCAGGCGCCGTACCGCGGCTTCTTTGCGTCTTGCCTGCGCTTGTGTGCCAGCACATATGGCGTTGGGTCGAAGCCTGGCGGATATGGGCTGCGGGGTCCGTCCAGCGAGTGGTGAAGCAGAGACAGATAGTCTTGGCGCTTGCGCTTGGGACCACGCTTTTTGCGAGTACCGCACGGAGTCGGTGTGCGCCAGAAGTTCTTGATCGTGTCGTTGCTGGTCTTCAAAACACAGTCTTGCTTCGTTAGGTAGCAAAGAGCGTAGCGCAGGCCCACAAGCGCTTCGATGCTCTGGAAGTCTTGCAGCCCAAGTCCATTGAACGGCCAGGAGCGACGGTCCTTGTAGCTGTTGTGGGCGCTGCCGCGATCATGGCCGATGCGCCGCAGCCACATTTCGCAAAGGGCATCGGAGATGTAGTCGACGCTGCGGCTGGTAAGGCCCTGATGATCGCCGTTCAACACCACGAGAAGGTGGAAATGCGTACCGCGGGAGATGCCGTTCTCGCGTTTGATGATGAAGCCCAAGTAGCCGGGGAGCAGGTTGCGCTGGCAGGCGCTGCTACGCAACGAGCGGAGGAAGCCTGTTACTGCCTTGTCTGCGGCCTCGGAGTGGCTGAAGTCCTTCCAAGCGGTACGGAGAGTAAGGTCGATGCGTAGGAAGCAGAGACGGGTGTGCTTGCCGGCAAAGTGATATACGAAGTGACGCGCGCTCTTGAAGTTGTCCTCCTCCTTGCGCGTGTAGGCCTTCACGGCATTGATGTACTTCCAAGATCGGTTCACGCGGCGCACGAAGCGCGCCAGATGGCGCGTCAAGGTGCCGAGCTCAAGGTCATGACTGATGCCACTGCCGTTGACATGGCACAGGGCAGTCCGCGTGGCGTAGCGCTTCATTGAACGGAGCAAAACCGTGATAGCGGGATGGAAGACATGGTTCGCCCAAGCGGCGTTCCAGTGGGGATTGTCGGCATGGACCTGGCAGCACTTAAGAATGCGCATGCCTAGGGACTTGAGCTTGACCGCGGGCAACGACGGGCCCCCCGTGCGGAACGGGGCTCGGATGTCTAAGCAGGGAACACCATCGCCATCAGCAAGGGCGGCATGAAGTTTCAGCAGGCTTTTGCAATGCGTCTTGAAGCGGTGGTCGTCCAAGCCGCCGACCCACTGGTCTCGGTCGGGAAGATGATATTTGACATGCGTATCAAGGATGTCCTGATAGCGGCTTTCGCGCTCGATCACGTCAGCGATCGAGCGCTCAAGAATGGTGGGAGTATTCGCCGCATTGCTGGGGCGTTGGACTTGAGAATGCATGTTCTGTTCTTCCTGTTGCCCGAACGGCGTTGCCTGCAAGGGGGAACAAAGGTTGATGGGGGAAATTGCCCCCTGTTCATTCATCCGAGCTAAATGAAGGGGGGATGTAGCAAGTGGCTTGTTTATCAGTTGAGAAACACGTGCAAACGAGTAGGTAAGAGCGAAACAATTAGCTAATAAATACCGGGTTTCCGTGAAGTACGAAGACCGCTGCATGTATGGGGTCGCGAGACCCGTAATCGGTCAAAGTGGCACAAGCGGTGCAACCGGGACGCGCGTCGACTTAGCGGGCAGACGGACGCTCAGCCACCCACTGGAACACTACGTTCGCGCTCCAAGCCACGGCACGTTTGCCGATCTTCTTCGGCTCAGGAAACTCGCCATCCGCGATGGCTTTGTAGAGCGAGCTCTTCTTCTTCCCCGTGATCTCGCACACCTGGTTGAGGCGCAGCATGGTGTCGGGAGGGTAGGTGCGGGAACCGTCGGTCGGGTAGCTGTGCAGCGCCCAGTTGTTGGCGGGAATGCTTGACATCTTTTACGTGCTCCGTGGGAAGAATCGCTATAGAACACGAAAGATTCAATGTAGGCGACGATTCCGCGGAATGTTCCGAACATTCCGGAAAGGCTCTTGGGCGTTTCGCGCCCCGTGCAACCGTGGGCACCTAGCAGGGCCTCGTCGGACCAGTCGCGGCGCCGCGAGAGGGGTGACGGCTGGTTTCAACTTAAATGGCGGTTACAGAGGGCTCCAGCGAACGGACTGGCGGCCTTCCGCGGCGACGACAGGCAATGTGGTTGCCGGACGGAAGGCTCGCCAGGCTCCTGGTGCTTAGTCCGGTGCGCATTTCGGCCCGCATCTTTCCGGTCAATAGTTGACGCCACTTTGCGTCATCGCGATGAGCTGACGATGGGTGTTGCGCAGCCTACGGGGTTAACTCGACATGCCCACCGACGTCCGCATGGTCAGGGGACCCGCACACTGCAGCTAACGGAATGTTCGGAGCATTCCGCGGAATGTTGGCTTGTCGTTTCGAAGAAGGGTTGAATTCGCGCATTCTTCAATGCGAAGCCTTTATGTCATCGAACAATACGCTAGATCCGGAGTTGCTCGCCGAATTGGTAAGTGACATTGATTGCCTCGGCCTCGAGGTGCTGTACCTGCGTGCGGCCAAGCCGGCCATCCTTGAGGCTGTTAGGGCCCGCAACGTGTCTTTGGACGCGATATGTGCGTCTGTGAACCAGCGACTGAAAGTCCTGCGGCTGACGGTCGAGCCCCGCCACGTCCAAGCGATCCTGGATGAGTTGGAGAAGGCGGCCAAGGCGCCGGACACCGTCTTTGCCGCCTCGTTCCAAGGCCGAGCGCCGCCGAGGAGTGCGCCGCCGTAAGCCGCTCACGCTACTCGCTAACCGCCACGCTGCATGCGCGTTGCGCCTGCTTGCCATGAATAGAGGTATTCCATGCTCGACCCGTTTCCTCACTTGTCCAGGGTATGCCCGATCAATGCCCTTCCTGATCTGCTTTACAGTGCTGCCTGCGAAGTCCGCCGCCTTGAGGACGACGTCCCGGCCGAGTGCCTCCTGATGGATGCCATCGCCGCTTGCGTGGTTCCCGTGCAACGCCTGTATGACGTCGTGGGCCTGGACTATAGGCATATGCCGACGACAATCTTTATGCTGACGCTCGCACCCAGTGGGCGCGGCAAGGGGACCTCGTACCGTGAGTTCTTCAAACCCTTGATCGAGCACAATCGGCAGGCCGGGTTGGTTGCCCGGAAGATCCGCGCGAGTAAGCGTTCGGTTGAGAAAGCGGGCTCGCTCGTAGATGGCCCGGAATTCCAGGAACCAGACGGTCGAATGTTGACAATGATTAGCTACCGCGCACTGCTGGAGTGCCTGGATGGCCGGGCGCGTTCAGTCTGCGTCAACGACGAGGATGGCGGAAGCTTCTTGGAGAGCGATCTGTTTGTCAGGATGGGCGGAAGCCTCACTAAGCTCCACAGCGGTTTCGACTTGGATCACGTCGTTAAGGGCGTGGATCTTGCAGCCATTGATGGCCGTTGTTCGCTCGGGGTTCGCCTGCAGGGTGAGGTGTTCTATCCGGAGATGAAACGCACAAACAATAAGAGCTTTCATCAAGGGATTTGGGGGCGTGCCATCGTGGCTTGCCATGACCCCAAGCGGTTTGGAGCCTGCGATATCAACATGCCGCCAAGCTGGCCGGGGGGCGGACTGAATAAGTTTCATCACCGCTTGCAGGATCTGATGGACGAGGCCGACAAGAAGCAGGCGACGGGCGAGTTGATCAGGGACAAGATTGTCCTCGGAGATGAGGCAAGGGCCTTCATGGCCGAGTTGAAGTTTCGCCTCAAGGGATGGCGTGAAACCTGCTACGACGAGCAGATTGAGCCGGCCGTTAATCGAGCGTGGGAGAACACGCTGAGAATAGCGGCGGTGTTCCAGGTCGTATGCGGAGAGGGCACGGAGATCAGCCTGGAGCTGGTCCAGCGCGCCTGGGCGATCGTGCAGTGGTCGTTGACCCAGCACCAGATGATCTTCGTCGAGGCGGCCCGGCGGGAGTCCACGTCATCGCGGAAAGAAGGTGCCTTCAGCAAGCCGTGGCCCACCCGCATTAAGATTCCCAAGCCCCCTAAATTGCCGCGCCCAATCCAGGACGCCCGGTGGGTCTTGGAGTGCTTCGCGACGGTGCGCGGGACGCTGGGGCACGCGTTGCTCGCCGACGTGATCAGGTTGGCCGGGCTGCGCGGCCCGCGGCTGGAGACCGCTCTGGCATGGTTGAAGGTCAACCAAGTCGTAGAGATTGTTGGGAAGCGTGAAAGCACCCTGATGCGGATCCCTTCTGTCGAGTGACATTCCACTAAGTGCCCCGGGCGTGCTCGGCGATCTAAGCAAATCTGGGACAAGCCCGCTTATGGCCGAAAAGCGGACATCGGGTGCCCGTTCCATTGTTTACGGAAATGGCGAGCCCAAAAATCGAAGTGCAAATGCTCCCGCCGGACACCCACAGGAGGCACTGACTCGGTGCCTCCTGAGCGTCCCGGCGTGTGGCGACATGCGGCATTGGAATGGTCAACCACTCTGGCAAAGGCTGCCCGATGGCGCCGCTGCCTGAGTGGAAGTATTCCCGCTAGTTCGGCAGCGTACGCTGCTTGGCGACATCAAGAAGGCCAGCCATCGCAAACGCGTGCAGGTGCCGGATCAACGCGTGTTGTGGCATTCCCGCGATGATCTGGAGTGGGCCAGGGAGGTTGCTGCCGATCAGCAGCATCAGGCACGGCGCGCCTACTCTGAGCAGGCAGCGCAGCACCGCAGGGTCTTCCTTGGGCAGCCCGGTGATGGCACTGATAATGTCCAGCACATGCGAAAGCTTCGGCGCGATCTCGTCAGTGAACAGCGCCTGCAGATGCGAAGACGGCGAGCCGAGCTCGCGTGCCAGTACGCGCACATGCCAGCCTTCCGCGCTGGTCACCGAACCCACGATGCCCTGCAGCAGGGCCAGCAACCGGTCACTGGGCGCCAGATCGCGCTCTGCCAGCAGTGACAGGTCGGCCAGGCTCACCACGCGGCGATGGGCTTCAGCCAGCACGGCCTGGTACAGCCCGCTGCGGCTGCCGAAGTGGTAGTTGATGGACGCCAAGTCCACACCGGCCTGCTCCGCAATTGCCTTGCCGGTGGTTTCGGCAAACCCCTGCCGGGCGAACAGGTCACCGGCCCCTTCCAAGATCCGCGCCTTGGTGGCGTCTCCGTCCACCCGGGTATAGACCGGACGCGCGACGCAGGTCGGTGTGTCTCCAAGGTCTCTATCTGCTTCCTCCGCATCATGGCATGTCTCCTGTGTCGGTCACGGAGCGAGCAGGCAACTGTGTAGTTAACCTGCTACGAATCCCTAACGGCTTCTCTTTTCCACGCACGCTTTTCATTATGTTCTCGCGGAGGGAGAATTCAGCGCAGTGCGGTACTATCGCCATGACAGCAGGAGAATTTACGTGGCGGTGCCGCAGAACAAGCAAGAGTTGCTGGATGCAATTCGCACGACATATTTGAAGCTGGCTGCTGGCCTTGCAAGCGTGCCACCTGAGCGTGCTCACGAGATGACACTGGAGGGGCATGCGCAGGGGACGCAGATAAGCGTGTCCGATCTGGTGGCCTATTTGATTGGCTGGAATCTCTTGGTGCTGAAATGGTCCGAAGGCAAAGCCAAGGGATTGCCGGTCGATTTCCCTGAAACCGGCTACAAGTGGAACGAGTTGGGTAGGTTGGCAGATAAATTCTATGCCGACCATGCCGGCATTGCGTACGCAGATTTGCTCCGGCAGTTCGCGGATGTGCATGGACTAATCGTGGCCTTGGTGGAGCGGGGGACCGACGCCTCGCTGTACCGCACGCTTTGGTATGAAAAGTATACTCAGGGTCGGATGATCCAGTTGAACACATCATCGCCCTATGCTAACGCGCGGGGGCGACTGCGCAAATGGAAGAAGGCCAACGGTATAGCTTGACGGGGATTCGGTGCATGTTGTGATCCCGTGAGCAGTTCAGCGTGTCGGCTTAGCTCATCGGGAGCGAGGCCTGTGCAGCAAAGCGGGGCTCGCAGGGTCGGCCGGCTCGACCAACCCAGCGCTGCTGCGCAAGGACTACGTTGTGCTAGGTAGATGAAGGCAACTCAGCGTCGCGTGCTGCCTTCGCAGTCCGGGAAACAAGGAGGTAGCGGAGGGCCGGGCACGCCTGGCGGAAGAAGCTGCTAGCCAGCGGTGAAGAGCCATCGGCGCGGCATTGGTCGCCCGCATTGCCCCTGAGCTCGCCATTGCGTTGCGCCTGAGTTGGTCCCACTGACGCAACGACGGGGATGTCCATGACGGTCTTTCACTAGCGCCAGCAGGCAAGGTCAACGCTCCCACGGCGCGTTTTGCCAGCGCCTCAATAGGAAGTCGCTGAATGCCGTCAGCCTGCGCGGCACCGGCTCTCGCCGCGCCCGCACGATGCTGATCGTCGAGGGCGTTGCTTCCCAGTCCGGCAACACGCGCACCAGCCGCCCGTCGCGCAGTTCCTCGTAAATGTCCCAGGTCTCGCGCAGCGAGATGCCCAGCCCGGCCACGCACCACGCATGCAGCACATCGCCGTTGTCACTGCACAGCGTACCGCTGACCGCGACAGGCTTCTCCCGGCGGCCCTTGCGCAGCGGCCAGGTGCTTTGCAGCAGGCCCGGGTAGGCGAACACTAGGCAGTTGTGCCGTTCCAGTTCTTCCGGCTGCGCGGGATTGCCCTGCGCTTCCAGGTAGGCGGGGGATGCCGCCAGGATGCGCCGGTTGTCGGCCACGCGCCGCGCCACCAAACGCGAATCGGCCAACTCGCCCATGCGGATCGCCAGGTCGAGGTCGCCGCTGAACAGGTCCTGCACCTGATCGGACAGGCGCAGGTCGACACCGACCTTGGGATGCAGACGGCAGAAATCATGGATAGCTGGGGCCACGAACTTGCGCCCGAACGGCGTGGGCGCGGTAAGACGGATGGTGCCCCTCAGCTCTTGGCTGCCGCCGGTCGCCAGTTCCTGAACTTCTTCCAGCACCGCCAGGGCCACCCGCGCGCGCTCTGCGATGGCGCGGCCTTCGCCGGTGATGCGCAGATTGCGGGTGTTGCGCTCGAACAGGGTGGTGCCGAGCGCCTGTTCCAGCCGGGCGATTTGCTTGCTGACAGTCTTGGGTGCGAGGTGCAAGTCGCGTGCTGTGGCGGAGAAGCTGCGCCTGTCCACCACATGCACGAACACCGTCAGATCATCGAGATTGCGCAGAGCCATTTGGACAATTCTGGAGAAAGTGTTTGTCTATTGTGGTCATTTAAAGGATATACCGGATTCACCAGAATTAGGCTCCTTACTTCGCATACCGCAACGCGCACGCTCCCGCTGGAGGTGCCCGGCGGGGTGCTCGATCCCCATGCAGGAGCCTTTCGATGACCCAACGCATCCTTTTCGTCTTGACCAGCCACGACCGCAAGGGGCCGGCCGGCGCCACCGAAGCCGCGCCCAGCGGTTTCTATCTGTCCGAGGTCACGCATCCGCATCGGGTACTGGCCGACGCCGGCCATGCGGTCGATTTCGTCAGTCCCCAGGGGGGCAAGACGCACGTCGATGGACTTGACCTGGACGATCCGATCAATGCCGCGTTCTGGAACGATGCGGCGCTACGATGCGCCACCGAAACCACATTGGCGCCGCCGCAGGTCGATCCCGATGCCTACGCCGCCATCTTCTACGCCGGTGGCCACGCGACGATGTGGGACTTCCCGGACAACGCCGAACTGGCGGCCATTGCGGCGCGCATCTACGAGCGTGGCGGCGTGGTCGCGGCGGTGTGCCACGGCCCGGCCGGGCTGGTGAACGTCAAGCTGTCCGATGGTCGTTGTCTTGTCGCGGGCAAGGACGTGTCGGCCTTCACCAACGACGAGGAACGCGCGGTCGGCCTGTACGACGCCGTGCCGTTCCTGCTGGCCGATGCTTTGCAGGAACGCGGTGCCCGGCATGTGCCCGCGTCGAACTTTCAGGTGCAGGTGGTCGTGAGCGGGCGGCTGGTGACGGGCCAGAACCCCGCTTCGGCCAAGGGTGTGGCCGAGGCGATGCTGCCGCTGCTGGTAGCGGCGTCCGTGGATCAGGCCTAAGCCATGAACGAGCGCATACCTTTCGTCATCTACGTCTTCGCGCTTTGCGCGTTCGCCTTGGGTTTCACCGAGTTCGTGACCATCGGACTGGTGTCCACCATCTCCGCCCACCTGCATGCCAGCGTCGCCCAGGTCGGCACGGCGGTCACGGCTTATGCGCTCGGCGCGGTGATTGGTGCGCCGGGCCTGACCGCGCTGGCGACCCGCTGGCCGCGTAAGCGGCTGCTGCTGGTAGCGATGGGCTTGTTCACGCTGGGCAACGCTGTAGTCAGTCTGTCCGATGCACTGACGCCCATGCTGGTGGCCCGCTTCGCCTCCGGCCTGGGACATGGGGTATTTCTCGCCGTAGCATCCAGCGTGGCAACCCAACTGGCGGGCCGGCATCGGGCCGGTGCGGCGGTGGCCGTGGTATTTGGCGGCTTGACTCTGGCCCTGGCGCTGGGCGTTCCGCTCGGCACCTACCTGGGCAGCGTGTTGAGCTGGCAGGTCATCTTCATGGCAGTGGCCGCAAGTGGTGCCATTGGGTTCGTCGGCCTGCTGGCCCTGATGCCGACAGATAGCAACGGTGCCTCGGCGCAGGCCAATGCGATGGATGGCCTGAAAGCCATGTTCAATCCGCGTCTGCTGGCCGGAGCCGGCATCACCGTGTTGGCGTATGCGGGGTCCTTCGCGCTCTACACCTACATTATGCCGATCCTGCTGCAAGTGACGAACGTCAGTGAAAGCACGGCGAGCCTTTTGATGCTGGGCTACGGCGTGATGGCCGCCATCGGCAATGTGTGGGGCGGGCGGCTGGCCGACCGCAAGGGGGCCGACTTTGCGGTGATGACCGTACTGGTCGGCCTTGCCGTCGTTCTGTTGGCGATCTGGGCATCGGCACCGTCGCTGCCATTGATGGTGTTGCTGACCGGCCTGCTGGGTGCGCTGACCTATGCGGCGGTGCCGCCCTTGCAGGCGCGGGTGATCGGGTTGTCGCACATCCACGCGCCGCAGGCACCGGCAGTGGCGGCTGGGCTGAACATCGCCGGCTTCAATGGCGGTATCGCGCTGGGTTCGCTGCTGGGCGGTGCCAGCCTGGAGGCGATGGGGCTGACCAGCACGGCCTGGGTCGGTACGATCGCCGTGGGCCTTGGGATCGTCTGGATGCTCTGGCAGATGCAGCGTCCGGCATTTCAGGCTGAAAGACTTGTGACCTGATCATTCTGCTGGCAACGGTTCGTGCCGGCGTGCGGCGCAGGCATCTAACCCGGCAGGCGCAACAAATGGGGCGATCTTCATGAGAAAGCTCATGGCGCGAGCCCTCGTTTTCCGGTGCGAATTGTGAGAGCCGAAACCGAGCTCTCCTTCATTGGGCTGTTTTTCTGGATTATCTATCCAGTCAGACGCGGATTATCGCTTGGCAGGAGCCGCCTAAGCTCAACTCTCCGTGATTCGTGAAGGAGTTTTTCCATGGCAGACCATTCCATCCGGGGCAAGGTTGTCCTCATCGCCGGCGGCGCCAAGAACCTCGGCGGCCTGATCGCCCGCGACCTGGCCGCGCAGGGCGCCAAGGCCGTGGTGATCCACTACAACAGCGCCGCCTCCAAAGCCGCTGCCGACGCCACCGTCGCCGCGGTGCAGGCCAGCGGTGCGCAGGCCGTGGCGCTGCAGGGCGACCTGAGCACGGCCGGTGCCGTCGAAAAGCTGTTCGCCGATGCAGTCGCGGCGGTCGGCAAGCCCGACATCGCCATCAATACCGTCGGCAAGGTGCTCAAGAAGCCCATGGCCGAGATCAGCGAGGCCGAGTATGACCAGATGACGGCCGTCAATTCCAAGACCGCCTTTTTCTTCCTCAAGGAAGCCGGCAGGAATCTCAATGACAACGGCAAGATCTGTACGATCGTGACCTCGCTGCTGGGCGCCTTCACCCCGTTCTATGCCGCCTACGCAGGCACCAAGGCGCCGGTGGAGCATTTCACCCGCGCGGCCTCCAAGGAGTTCGGTGCACGCGGCATCTCGGTCACGGCCATCGGCCCGGGCCCGATGGACACGCCCTTCTTCTATCCGGCCGAGGGCGCCGATGCGGTGGCCTACCACAAGACGGCCGCGGCGCTTTCGCCCTTCAGCAAGACCGGCCTGACCGACATCGAGGATGTCGTGCCCTTCATCCGCCACCTGGTGAGCGACGGCTGGTGGATCACCGGGCAGACCATCCTCATCAATGGTGGATACACCACCAAGTAGGCATCCATGCCCGCCGCCGGGGCCTGGGCCCGGGCGATAGTTGAACTTTGGAGGGCACAGCCATGCCAGCGTCTGACCTGAAAGTTGAAACCCGCATCGGCGTGAAGCGCAAGCCGCGCCGTATCCTGTCGATCGTCTCCAATACCGCCGAGCTGAAGGGCTTTGCGGTGGGCTTCTTTGGCGAAGAGATGACCCGCGCCTTCCTGATGTTCACAGAAGCCGGGCATCGGGTGGACCTGGCGTCTCCGGAAGGCGGCGAGGTCATGATCGACACGCACAGCGACCCGCGCACGCCCGGCGGCCCCTACGCCGACGACCTGGTCACCCTGGGCTTCCTCCATCACGCCGGGTTTGGCCAGTTGCTCAGGCAGACGCTGCCGATCAGTGCGGTGAACGTGGACGACTACGACGCGGTGTGGGTTGCCGGCGGGGGCGGGCCGCTGCTCACCTTCAAGGACGCCCCGGCGTTGCACGCGCTGATCGCCGACTTCTACGAGAAGGGGAAGGTCGTCGCCTTGATCTGCCACGGCGCTTGCCTCCTGCTCTGGACGCGGCTGTCCGATGGCAGGTTGCTGGCCGAAGGCAAGACCTGGACCGGCTTCAGCGACGAGGAGGAGGACGAGGTCAACAAGGCCTTTGGCATGACCCTGAACGACTACACCATCCAGGGCGAAGCCGCCCGGATCCAGGGCACCACCTACCGCTGCCGGGGCGCGAACGAACCGTTTGCGATCCGCGATGGGCGCTTGATCACCGGGCAGCAGCAGTACAGCAGTGGGCTCACCGCCGAGCTGGTGCTCGATGCGCTGGACGAGTAGGGTCTTTGGGCATGGCGGGCACCGGCATGGGCGGCGCCGTCGGTCTTCTTTGGTGGGTTGCGCGGTCAACAGGAAACAGAGGAGAGGGGACATGCACGTACTGATGGTGATGGCCGCAGGACTGCTCCTGCTGGGCGTATTCGTCCTGTTCGGCTGGCTCTGGGTCGCGAACGCGGCAGGCATGGTGCTGGCGGCCAAGGTCTTCGTGCCGGCCTGGCTGGTCGTGGCCGGTGTCAATATGTGGGTGGGCGTGGCGCATGCCGGTTACAGCGTGCGCGATGAGCTTCCGATCCTGCTGCTGGTCTTCGCGGTCCCCGCGGTTGTTGCCGGCCTCATCGTCTGGCGCCTTTCGCATTCGTGAAGAACAGTATGACAGCCATGTCCAGCAGGCCCGGTTCGGAGCATCCGTTACTCCGCCATCGCGACGGCCACCACGCGCGGGTGACCTACGAAGAGCTGTTCTTTGGTCTGGTCTACGTCTTTGCGGTGACCCAGCTCAGCCACGAACTGCTGCATAACCTCACCGGCGTCGGCGTGCTCGAGACGCTTATCCTGTGGTTCGCGGTCTGGCTGGGGTGGCAGTACGCCTGCTGGGTGACCAACTGGTTCGATTCGGAAACACCGCGTATCCGCGGCATGATGTTCGTGACCATGCTGCTCGGGCTGGTCATGGCGGCCAGCATCCCGATGGCATTCTCCGATCGGGGGCTGATGTTCGCCGGCGCCTACGTGGCGATGCAGGTTGGAAGAACGGCTTTCATCGCGCTGCAATTGCGCGGCGGGCATCCGCTGGCGCCAAACTACCACCGCATGCTGGGCTGGGTGTCGATCTCGGCGGTGTTCTGGATCGCCGGGGCACTGGCGCAGCATGAGGCGCGTGCGCTGTTGTGGCTGGTCGCCGTTCTTTGCGAATACGTCTCGCCCATGTTCGGCTTTGCCCTGCCGGGGATGGGCCGTTCGCACACGCAGGAATGGACCATCGAGGGCGGCCACCTGGCCGAGCGCTGCCAGCTGTTCGTGATTGTGGCGCTGGGCGAGACGGTGCTCGCCAGCGGCGCCACCCTTGCCGCTGCGGCCACCTGGGATGTACCGGTGGTGCTGGCGCTGCTGGCCACCTTCATCGGCACATTGGCCATGTGGTGGCTGTATTTCGGCACGTCGAGCAAGGGTGCGACGGCCGCCATCACACGCTCGGACGACCCCGGACGCATCGGCGCCTATTTCCATTACGTACATGCCATCCTGATTGCCGGGGTCATCGCCTCGGCGGTCGGCAACGACCTGGTGCTCGCCCATCCCCATGCCATCCCGGCCTGGCGCAGACGGCCATCCTGCTTGCAGGGCCGGCGATCTACCTGCTGGGCAGTGCCATCTACAAGCGGGTGGTCTATGGCGTGGTGCCGGCGTCACACCTGGCCGGCGTGCTGATGCTGCTGGCCTTGGTGCCGGTGGCATGGGGCGTGGATTTGCTGGTCATGGGCTGGCTGACCACCCTGGTCGTGCTGGTGGTGAGTTTCTGGGAGGGGCGCCTGCTGCGGGAGCGTCGTCGCAACGACAGGGAATGAGGCGTTTCCCCTAGGGCGGGTTCCCGGCGCGAGCGAGTTTTGTGGGAAAGGATGAATGGACAAACTCGATCAGTACCGCATCTTCGTCCAGGTTGCCGAGATGGGGAGTTTCATCAAGGCCGCCCATGCGCTGGAGGTACCGCGCGCGTCGGTATCGGCGGCGGTGCAGCAACTCGAATCGGCCATGGGCACGCGCCTGCTGCATCGGACGACGCGGCAGGTGCGGCTCACTGCCGATGGCGTGCAGTTGCTGGAGCGGGTACGCCTGTTCCTCTGCGACGCCGAAGACATCGAGCAGCTGTTTCATGCCAGCCAACGCAGGATCTCCGGACGGCTCAACGTGGACGTGCCCAGCCGCATCGCGCGCCGGCTGATCGCCCCCGCGCTGCCAGGATTTCTGCGCCGCTATCCCGGCCTTCAGTTGGCATTGGGCTCGACCGACCGTGCGATCGATCTGGTGCACGAAGGGGTTGACTGCGCCGTGCGGATCGGCGCACTGCACGACAGCAGTCTGGTCGCTCGTCCGCTGGGGCATATCGCCCTGATCAACTGCGCCAGCCCGGGCTACCTGCGTGAGCATGGCGTGCCGGCCGGGCCGGATGATCTGCTCCAGGGCCACCTGTCGGTGGGCTATGCCTCACCTTCCACCGGGCGGGAGCTTCCCTGGGACTACGTTGTGTCGGGCCAGGAACGGCTGGTCGCCGTACCCAGCCGGGTGATCGTCAACAACGCCGAAAGCTACATCGCCTGCTCCGTGGCGGGGATGGGATTGATCCAGATTCCCCGGTTTGATGTCCAGCACCTGCTCGACAGGGGCGAACTTGTGGAAGTCATGCCCGGCTTTCGCGCCGCGCCCATGCAGGTATCGCTTGTCTACCCCAACCGCAGGCAGCGTTCGCGCCGGCTCAACGCGTTCATCGAGTGGTTCGAGGCCCTGGTGCGACCCCACTTGGACCCGTGAGGCCGGGCCAGGTCGGCGATGGGGTGGCCGGAGCCAATCATGGCCGGTTGCGGACGCAGCAGCGATGGACGCGTTGGATCATGCGATACCCACACCGCCGCTCATGAGAGTGGGCCAACGGCAGCGGTGAGCGACCGGTGGGCCTGTGGAGGCGAATCCCAGGGCGCGAGCGGCAGGAATTGAGCCAGCAGTTCATCCACGGTGGCCCGGATCTTTGGTGCGAGGTCGCGGGTCGTTGGCCACAAGGCTTGTATCGGCGTTCCCAGCACGCCCTGAGGTGCCACGACAGCTATTAAGGCGCCGCTGGCCAGCGCATCTGCAACCAGCCAAGTTGGCAGTTGGGCAACACCCAACCCGTCGAGCGCCGCTAATCGGAGCGCCTCCCCGTCACTGACGGTGTGCCGACCCTCGATCATGAGACTTGTTGTGTTCGCAGCGTCTCGCGGCAGCATCCAGGGCATGATGCCACCCGCGGCCGCAAAGGTAAGGCAGTCGTGGGTGGCAAGATCCGCTGCGCATGAAGGTGAGCCGCGCTCCGCAAGATATGCAGGCGACGCACAGGTCACCACACGCTGATGTCCCAAGTATCGCGACGACAAGAAGGCACTGTTACCTGGTTCGCCCAACCGCACCACCATGTCTATGCCTTCCTCTAGGAGATCGACTGCCCGATCGCAAAAGCGCACATCGAGCCGAAGCTTGGGATGCTCTCTTGCGATCTTGAGTAGCTGTGGCATCACCCATCGCCTGCCGAAGCTCGCAGGCAGGCTGATTCGCAGCGTGCCCGCCACCTCCCGTCGACGCGACGCTGCGCGTGATTCGGCCTCGTCCAACTCGGCCAGCACCTTCAGGCAGCTCTGGTAGAAGTCCGATCCTTCTTCGGTGAGGGCCAACCGACGCGTCGTGCGCTCCAACAGCCGGACCCCAAGCCGCTGCTCCAGGGTTGCAACACTCTTGCCGACCGCTGATTTGGTGACGCGCAGCCGTTGGGCGGCAGCGGTGAAGCTGCCGGCATCCACAGCTTGAACGAACATGCTGATGCCTTGAAGGCGCGAAGCGCTGTAAGTGGCCATAGGACTTCTTATTGAAGAGCTGAAGTTTCCATTCTATGGCCTAAATGTACGTCATTGAGAGGTGTATTCGTCAATAGACTGGTGCGCCGCGATGATGCGAGATGCCAGAGGATTGAACATGACGAACACGGTGATGAAAGCCTGGCAGTTGCCAGCAATGGGGATGGCGCGCTTGGAGGTGGTGCAGCGCCCGATACCCGCACCCGGGCCCAATGAGCTGCTGGTGAAGGTCGCTGCGGTATCCCTGAACTATCGGGATGCGCTGGTCATCGAAGGCGCGCTGCTGCCGGTGCCACCTACGATGCCTTTCGTGCCGGTGTCTGACATGGTAGGGCAGGTGGTCGCGGCCGGTTCGGCCACGACTCGATTCAAACCCGGCGATCAGGTGCTGGCCAACTTTTGGACGCAATGGCTTGATGGCCAACCGCCGGCGGCCATGATCCAGCACGGGCTCTCGCTTGGCGGGCCGCTGCCCGGCATGCTTGCCCAGTACGTACTCATCCATGAGGATGTCGCCGTGGCGGCGCCCGGGTCCCTGTCGGACGAAGAGGCCTGCACACTGCCAGTTGCCGCACTTACCGCGTGGTTCGCTCTGGCCGAGGCGGGCCATGTGCGCGCGGGCCAGACAGTCGTGGTGCAAGGCACGGGCGGCGTATCGCTGTTCGGCCTGCAGTTTGCGACGGCCTTGGGCGCCCGGGTCATCGTCACCTCGCGTAGCGACGGCAAACTTAGCAGGGCAGCGGGCCTTGGTTCGTGGGCGACCATCAACACTAGTCAGACGCCGGACTGGGGACGCGCGGTTGTTGAACTGACAGAGGGCGAGGGTGCTGACCAAATCCTGGAGATGATGGGCGGCGACAATCTGGCCCAGTCCGTGCGCGCCGTGGCCGGTGGGGGAAACATCCTCCAGATCGGCTTCATGAAGGGCACGGACATCCGCTTGCCGGCCATTCCGCTGCAGCTCCGTCGCGCCGCATTGCGCGGCGTTTCCGTCGGACATCGGCGATCTTTTGAAGACATGAATCGCGCGATCGACGTCCTCCGGATCAAGCCGGTCATCGATCGGGTGTTTTCCTTCGCTGAGGTGCCGCAGGCATTCGCCCGGCTTAAGGAAGGTCCTTTCGGCAAGGTGGTCATTCGCACTGCATGACAGGGGGCGCCCTAGATCAGGCGGCGGAAGTTGGCCGTCACTCTCTGCCAAGGCTGCGACTGACGCGCGGTCGTCGCCACAGTCCCAGAATGCCTGCATTGCATAATGGAGGGCTTGGTTACGGTCGAGTTTTGGAGGCACCCGCGCCGCTGCAAAAAACCCTTCGATGCTCCAGGAAATGGTACCAGCTCGATCCACAGGCACAGCCTCAGATGAGTAGCCCCGAAGGAGTACAGCGCAAGGTCAGCGTTGTTCATCGGCCAATCGCCAAGGAACTGAGAGAACGACGCTACCAAGGGCAATGCGGCGACGGTCGGTTTGTGGAAGAAGAGTGTTCCCGACACCGGCGGCGGTGGAAGAACCTCAAATCGACGCCGGCATAGCCCGGCCGTGCGGAATGGGATCCGCTCGACTGTGCGAGGACGCTCAGGCAACCACCGGCAGCGTTTTTTGCTTAGCCTCTGGTTGGTCGGTAGGCAGCAAGAAAGGCACTCACTGCGTCTTCGGCATGAGCATCGAGATCGAAGAACGCGATGTTCTCATTTGTACTTGTGAGCCACTTTAGTGTGGGATCGTTAAGAACGAGACTGAAGTAATGTCCCGTCGCCTTTGCTGGACACTCAATAGTCAGGAGGCCCTCCGACATCCAGTGACGCAGGGCATCCTGGAATGCCCTGCGGTGCGGATCTACAGATTCAGTCCAGAACTTGCCCGTTAGCCCGACTATTGTCGGATGAGGGGCGATCAGCATTCGATAGATGCCGAGTGAGGGGGGGCTAAGTGCCGCTCCCAACAGTCGTCTCGCGATGCGTGTGAGGCTCTCTCGCACGTCTCCGCCTTGAGTTCCGATCACTTCTGCGGGTCTGGGGAGCTCGTTAAAGAGCGCAGTGAGGCACTCGGCGAAAAGGTTCTCCTTGCTCTTAAAGTGTGCGTAGATGGTCGCTCGCGTCACTTGCGCCGCGGCGGCGATGTCCTCCAGCCTTGTTCCAAGATAGCCAAAGCTCGCAAAGTGCTGACAGGAGGCGCTTAGAACTGCCTGAGCCTTCGAGCTGCCAGCTCGACGGCCAGGCCTAGGGAGACGCAACGCGGGCTGACTTATCAAGGTGAGTTCCACGACATGTCCTGGGCGGTCGAGTTCTAGCAAGGAGTCAGAATGCCCCGAAGCACATTCTTCAAGATGTTCACGTCAAATTGATCTTTCACCTTCGGATTCCTAAGGACTCGTGCCTGTAGACCGTCAAGCAGGGCGGCGACGATTTCACAGCGAGAGGCCATCTCTGGCGAGTCACTCCCAAAGAGCTCATAGAAAGATCGGCGGACGTCCTCATCGCTGCGGGCTACCTGCTTCGCGATTTCCTCGTTGCGTGCGGCTTCTGCAAGGATCTCCATCGTAAGACCCGCATTTCCGGCGGCGAGGTAGCGCTCCGCAGTTTTGCTGGTCTCTTCGACAATGGCCGAGACCACATCTGTGACTGCCAAGCGGTCCTTCACGGCGTTCACCACGGCAGCGAGTTCGCCCTCTTCCTGAGCCACCAAGCCAGCGACGATGTCTTCTTTCCGGGCGAAGTAGTGATAGATGTGTCCTGAGCTCATGCCCGCACGAGCGGAGATCTTCGACATGCTGCTCCGGTGGAAGCCGTTCTCCCGGAAGCAATCCGCAGCAGCCTTCAGCACCTGTGCCTTTCGCTGCTGTGTTCTCGCTGATTCTTTCTCTACTGGCACTTAGGGCCCTCCATCGTTGCCCATGATCCGTGGAAGCATAGCAAAAATAGGTCAATCAATCTAGATTGGTCGTTCAACCTACGTTTAGCGTCCTGCGAGTTAGAATTCGCGCTGAATATTAGGTCGGCCAACCTACCTAACATCCTGCTCACTCTTCCCCCCTCCTCAGGTTCCTCTATGACCTTTCGACGTCCCCACCCGGCGGCTGTGGTCGCTCCTGCCTTGATCGCAGCAATCCTACTCACTGGTTGCGGAAATGGCTCGGCGCCCAGTCCAAACGCGCCACCTGCGCCTGAAGTGAGCATTCACACTGTGGCAAGCGAAAAAGTGACGCTCGAAGCTGAGCTGCCCGGTCGGACCGCGCCCTTCCTCGTCGCTGAGGTTCGCCCTCAGGTCGGCGGGATTATCCAGAAGCGAACTTTTGAGGAGGGAAGCACGGTCACTGCCGGCCAGACGCTCTACCAGATCGATCCGGCGCCCTTTCAGGCGACGCTCGCGCGCGCAGAGGCAAGCCTTCAGTCTGCGCGCCTGCTTTCGCAGAGGTACGACTCTCTTGCTGGCAGCCAGGCCATCAGCAAGCAAGCGCAGGACGAAGCCCTATCGGCATACCGACAGGCTACGGCCAGCGCGCAGTCGGCGCGCATCGATCTGAACTACACCCGGGTCAATGCGCCTATCAGTGGCCGAGTAGGGCGGTCCACTGTGACCCAGGGCGCGCTGGTGTCTGCAAGTCAGGGACAGGCCTTGTCCACCATCCAGCAGCTCGATCCGATCTACGTTGACATTGTGCAACCGTCAACCGAAGTGCTCCGACTGAAGGAAGAGATCGCCGCAGGCACTCTGTCCATCAATGCAGAGGGCGCGTCCGAGGTCTCTTTGGTCCTGGAAAATGGTAAGCCCTACGCTCACCGCGGCACTCTGAAGTTCTCTGAAGTCAGCGTCGATCCGGGCACGGGCGCGGTAACGCTGCGTGCGCTGTTCCCGAATCCGGACTCTCTCCTCCTGCCGGGCATGTTCGTGCGCGCCTCTCTGCACGAGGGCACCCGACCAGACGCCATCTTGGTTCCGCAGCGGGCGATCACTCGAGACACGCAGGGACAAGCGGTTGTTCTCACGGTCGATGAGAAGAGTGTGGTCCATCAGGCGAAAGTTCGCGTCGAGCGGGCCATTGGCGACAAATGGTTGATCTCTGAGGGTCTGAAAGTTGGCGACCGGCTCATCACCGATGGTCGCCAGAACGCCATTCCAGGCAAGACAGTGTCTGTGACCACTGCAGATAAGGCATCCCCCTCCGCAGCCGCAGCAGAATAAGAAAGGCAATCATGTCAAAGTTCTTCATCGACCGTCCGATCTTTGCGTGGGTGCTAGCGATCGTCGTCATGATCGGCGGCGCTCTTGCAATTCTGGGGCTTCCGGTCAATCAGTATCCATCGATCGCGCCCCCGGCGATCGGCATCATCGCGGCCTACCCGGGTGCCTCTGCTCAAACCGTGCAGGACACAGTCACTCAGGTGATCGAGCAGCAGCTCGCGGGTCTGGATGGACTGCGTTACATCCGATCCGAAAGCAACGCCGACGGAAGTGTGACTATCGTGGTCACGTTCAATCAAGGCGTTGACCCGGACATTGCCCAGGTCCAGGTGCAGAACAAGCTGTCGCTTGCGACCCCGATGCTTCCCCAAGCCGTCCAACAGCTCGGGTTGCGTGTGGTGAAGTATCAAGTCAACTTCATGGTCATTGCCGGCTTGGTCTCCGAGGACGGCAGCCTCGACAACTTCGCATTGGGCGACATTGTCTCCTCGCAGCTGCAAGACCCCTTGACCCGTACCCAAGGCGTTGGTGACTTCATCAACTTTGGTGCCCAGAACTCCATGCGCGTCTGGCTCGATCCGTCCAAGCTTTATGAATTCGGATTGATGCCCAGTGACGTCATGGCCGCAATCGGTGAGCAGAACGTACAGGTCTCTGCGGGTCAGCTTGCCGGCCGCCCCTCCACAGCTGAGGCGGCGACCAATGCGACCGTCTTGGGTAAGTCTCTGTATCAGCATCCCGATGAGTTCGAGAACATTCTGTTGAAGGTGAACACGGACGGGTCGCAAGTCCGCATCAAGGATGTCGGTGAGGTTACGCTGGGCTCTGAGAGCTACTCGATCAGTTCGATGTATGACGGCAAACCAAGTGCAGCGATCGCGCTGCGGCTGGCCAGTGGTGGGAACACGATTGAAGCCGTCAATGCGGTTCGAGAGGCGCTGAAGACGCTTGAGCCGACCTTGCCGCCGGGGGTCAAGGTCGTCTATCCCTACGACACTGCGCCTGTGGTGAAAGAGGCGATCAGTGGCGTCGTTCACACGCTGATCGAGGCAATCGTCCTCGTTTTCATCATCATGTATTTGTTCCTGCAGAACCTGCGTGCGACGTTGATACCTACTCTGGCGGTCCCTGTTGTACTGCTGGGCACCTTTGGCGTTATGGCAGCGTTTGGATTCTCAATCAACACCCTGACGATGTTTGGTCTTGTCTTGGCCATCGGCCTGCTTGTCGACGATGCCATCGTGGTGGTCGAGAACGTCGAGCGGATCATGGTCGAAGAGGGCTTGGATCCCGTTGCCGCAACCAAGAAGTCGATGGATCAGATCTCGGGCGCTCTGGTCGGAATTGGCCTGGTGCTTTCAGCCGTGTTTGTTCCGATGGCGTTCTTCGGTGGTTCGATCGGCGTGATCTATCGCCAGTTCTCTCTGACGATCGTGACTGCGATGGCGCTCTCCGTCATCGTCGCGCTGGTGTTCACGCCTGCTCTGTGCGCGACCATGCTCAAGCCGGTGCACGGCACACATCAGAAGACGGGCTTCTTTGGCTGGTTCAACCGAACCTTTGACAGAGGTGCGGACAAGTATGAGCGTGGAGTCCAGCACATTGCGACACGCCGCGGGCGGTATGGCTTTGTCTTCGTTGGCATCGTCGTTGCGCTAGCGGCGCTGTTCCCACTGATGCCAACGTCCTTCCTGCCAGACGAAGATCAAGGCCAGATGATGGTTCAGCTTGAGTTGCCTCCCAACAGCACTGCTGCTCAAACCGAAGCAGTTCTGCAGGAAGTGACCAAGTACTTGAAAGAGGACGAAGCAGATATGGTCGCTTCCGTTTTCGGCGCCAACGGCTTCAGCTTTGCCGGGCGGGGGCAGAACAGCGCCATTCTCTTTGTTCGACTCAAGCCTTGGGAGGAGCGCCACGGAACGGTGTTTGAGTTGCAGGGTAGGGCAATGCAGCGCTTCTCGAAGATCAAAGAGGCACAGGTCTATGCGTTCGTACCGCCTGCCATCATGGAGCTTGGTAACGCAACCGGGTTCAATCTATTCATCCAGGACTACAGCGGGCTCGGCCATGAGCATTTGATGCAGGCACGAGGTCAGTTCCTGGGAGCAGCCGCGCAACACCCAGCTCTCGCCATGGTGCGCCCGAACGGAAAATCTGACGAGCCACAGTACCAAGTGGCAATCGATGATGAGAAGGCGAGAGCGCTTGGTGTGACTTTGGCTGACGTCAACTCGACAATGAGTGCCGCGTGGGGTTCCGCCTATGTGAATGACTTCATCGATCGCGGCCGAGTGAAGCGCGTCTACGTGCAAGGCATCCCGGAGTCGCGGATCACGCCGGATGATTTCAACAGGTGGTTTGTCCGAAATCGCCAGGGAGAGATGGTGTCTTTTGCGGCCTTTGCAACCGGATCTTGGGTCTATGGTTCACCCAAGCTCGAGAGGTACAACGGCGTACCAGCAATTGAGATCCTGGGTGAGCCGGCGCCTGGGCACAGCTCGGGCGAAGCGATGGCCGCCATCGAGGAGATCGCTGCGAAGCTACCGCCGGGCGTGCAGATCGCGTGGACGGGTTTGTCGTACGAGGAGCGTCTCTCCGGCTCTCAGGCGCCAGCACTCTATGTACTCTCCATCATCGCGGTCTTCCTGTGCCTGGCGGCTCTGTATGAGAGCTGGACCATTCCATTCTCGGTCCTTCTCGTGATTCCGATTGGCGTGATTGGCACCGTTGTTGCTACGTTGGCACGTGGCCTGGACAACGACGCCTTCTTCCAGATCGGTCTTCTTACGACGGTGGGACTCTGCGCCAAGAACGCGATCCTGATCGTAGAGTTCGCAAAGGACCTCTACGAGAAGGGTGGACGGTCGCTGGTACAGGCTGCTGTTGAGGCATCAAGGTTGCGTTTGCGCCCGATCATCATGACATCGCTGGCCTTCACCATGGGCGTGATCCCCTTGGCTATCTCCACTGGTGCCAGCTCGGGAAGCAAGCATGCGATCGGCACCGGCGTCATTGGCGGGATGGTGACTTCAACACTGGTGGCAATCTTCTTCATCCCGCTGTTCTACGTCGCCGTGACCGGATTCTTCACGCGAAAAAAGAAGAGTGATGCGGACTCAGAACATGTTGACCATACATAGAACGTTCCTGTCACTGAGCCGACAGGTCGTCTAGGTCGCTCCCCGGCCTAGCCGCTGCTTGCAACGAGCAGCCGCCGCCAATTGGCGGTTCGCTGAGGGCGCCTCTCCGAGGCGTCCTCAGCCCATTTCATTCTGAGCGCTGACCGCAAGGTCGCTCACTGGAAGGTCACTAATGAAGAAGACTACACGCAGCCAGAACCACACCCACCCGCATCGTCTATTGTCGCTCTCGGTCTTTGCCTTCTTAGTGCCGTTGACCGGGTGCTCGACGCTGCAGCCCGATTTGAAACTGCCCCCCGCCCCGGTTGCGATGGACTGGCAGAGTGGCTCCAAAGATCAGCTGGGCAGTGACACCGATCGCCCATGGCAGGACATGGTCCGGAGTGAACGTGCGAGGAGCCTTGTCGAACTGGCGCTGGTCCAGAATCGAGACTTGCGAATTGCGGCTTTGAACGTCCAGAGGGCGCAAGCGCAGTATCGAATCCAGCGCGCCGCCTTGCTGCCCGAGGTTGATGGTGTCGGAACCGGCTCCTCTCAGCGTGCTCAGGCTCCTAATGGCTCCGGGGAATCCAGCGTCAGCCGGACGTACTCCGCCGATCTTTCGGTGGTTGCATGGGAGCTGGACCTCTTCGGTCGCGTGGCGAGCCTGAAGGATGCGGCGCTGCAGGACTATCTCTCAACGGAAGCCGCCCAGCGTGCAACTCGTCTAAGCGTTGTGGCTCAAGTTCTCGGCAGCTACGTGCAGCTGTGCGCGGATCTGCAGCGGCAACAGCTGGCACAGGAAACCCTTGCTAGTCGACAAGCGTCCTACCAGCTGCAGAACAGCCTCAATGCAGCAGGGCTGAGCTCGAGCGTCGAGCTCCGCAGAGCGAAGACGGAGCTTCACGAGATCGAAGATCAGACGCTGGAGGCAGTCGCTGCGGCAGCTCGAAGCAGGAACACCCTGGAACTCGTTGTGGGGTCACCCCTTGGTACCGTGGAAGGTGAACCCATCGCCGGGATCTTGACGGACGTGGTGCCAGGCGTGGGCGTTCCATCAGACCTGCTCTACCGACGCCCGGACATTCTTGCCGCAGAGCACCAGCTTCGTGCCGCGAACGCCAACATCGGAAGTGCTCGAGCGGCGTTTTTCCCCAGCATCACCCTCACCGGAAGCTTCGGATCGGCCAGCCAGGAGCTCTCCGGCCTGTTTGATGGCGGGACTCGCGCGTGGTCGTTCATTCCCCAACTCCACCTTCCAATCTTCAATGGAGGCCGTCTGCGGGCTTCCCTCAAGGTCGCCAAAGTAGATCGTGACAGGGCACTGGCGGACTATGAGAAGGCGATCCAAACCTCTTTCCGGGAGGTCTCCGACGTGCTTGCCGATCAAGCAGTGATCGGCGATCGAGTCCGCGCTCGCCGAGATCAAGTTGTGTCCGCAGATGAGGTCCTTGATGCAATCGGTGATCGGTACGAGGCAGGGATCAGCGATCAGCTGGAGTTGCTCGATGCCCAGCGAGGTCTCTACAGCTCTCAGCGAAGCTTGGTTTCGGCCGAGTCACGGCAGGTGCAGATCGCCATCGACTTGTATCGCACGCTCGGCGGCAATTGGGCAGCTGATCAAGTCACACCTGTTGCGAAGACGAGATGGTCTGAATCACGCCTCGAGAGGAGCATGCCATGATGCCGAACTTCAATGATGTTGCCGTCTTCTTTGACTTGAGCAGCACTGGCGAAAGCCTGCTTGCACTTGCTGGAGGGCTGGCGAAAGACAATCATGCCACCCTGATCGGACTGAGCAGCCTTCCAATTGACCCGTCCAGTCACGGCACCGGCTTCGCTCGTGGTGCTGCGATGGGGGACGTCATCCTGGCGCGGCAAGGCGACCAAGCTCGGCATGCGCAGTCCACCACCCAAGCGCTGCTTCTGGCAGGTGCTCGCGCTGGGGTTGCTACCGAAATGCACGTCGTAGACCACACAGAGTCCGAAGAAGCTGCCGCAGCGCACGCAAGCTATGCGGACGTCATGATCGTTGGACATCCCCTGGCAGTTGGTGCCCCCTTGATGTGGTCGCCCATTCTCTCTCTGGAGAGAAATGGCATGCCACTGCTGCTGGTGCCAGACGGACGGCCGCAAGGCCCAGTTGGTCGGCGGATTCTGGTTGGGTGGAATGGAACGCGCGCCGCGCGTCGCGCGATTGCTGATGCACTGCCGCTTCTTGCTCGGGCCGAGCATGTCGAGCTGCTCATGGTGGATCCCGTATTCGCGAAGGATCAGTCGGAAGAGCGCCCAGGTGCAGGGCTGGCGCTCTACCTCCAGAAGCACGGTGTTCCTGTAAGTGTTCGCCAGGTGGCGGCGGGAGGGGGCGGCGTGACAGAGGCCATTCTTGCCGCAGCGGTCGAATCAGAGTGTGATCTGGTCGTGCTGGGAGCCTACAGCCGACGCTCGCGTTACGTCGAGGCGCTTTTCGGTGGCGTGACCCAGTCATTCCTGGCCGGAACTCCGATCAGCCTCTTCATCTCGTGACGCTGTATGCCTCCAACCTCTGTTGACGCTTAGTGCCACTCGCCGGCTGCATCTGCGTCGTGCAGCTGGCGATGCTTCTACGGCCTGCCAAAGCTGTACAAGAATCGTGAATGGCCATCGGTCCCGCTACTTGGGGCGGTTGGTGTCGCGTGCTGCGCGGTTGATGAAGTCAACCAGTGGCTTGGCTGCCTTCCATGCCTGGACGATCTCGCTCGTAGCCTTCGGGCCTTTCAAGGCCGAATCGGTGAGAGGATGATTGAAGCAGTATCCTTTGAGCTTAAGCAGCTCGATCGCGGGGTGCTCAGCGGAGAAACCACGAGGAGCTTGCTGAAGCGTTCCGGAGGTGGTCAGACCCTCTGGAAAGTTGCTCTTGACAGCATGTGTAGCGAGCAGCCGGCGAAACTGCTGAGGATCAGCGGCAATGGCTTCTCGGACGGAGTTCAACGTCTCGAGAGGTGGGTTGAAAGCGCCCCCGCCGGCATAGCTTCTGCCAGGCTGCACGTGCAGGTAATAGGCCGCGACCGACGCAGCCTTTCCCATCGGATACAGCATGATGAAGAACTCACTCTTGTAGTCTGACTTGCCTTTAGCGAAGCGTGCATCACGGTTTAGGCGGCTCACACAGCGGCGAGGTTCGCCCTGATTGTCAGGGATCCTCTCGTCGACCCTGGTGCTCTCAGCGATGAGAGATATTGCTGCCTGAAGTACTTCGGCGCGAGCAGCATCGTACTCGCCTCGATGTGTGTCAATCCAAGCCTTAGTCCCGTCATTCTCGACACCTTTCAGGAACTTCATCGTGCGAGTAGTGATCATGTGAGCTCCGATATCAAGTGCTGGTGGCGGTGTGGATGGTAGTTGGCAGAGAATCTCGTTGGAGATCAAGGCAAAGCTGCTGTTGTTCCAGAGGTGGTGTCGTAGTCTGCGTAAGGGCGGATAGGGAGATGCCAAGTAGACGAATAGGGGTACCCTCACGGGCAAGCGTGTTCAAGAGCCGCTCGCTTATCAACGCCAAAGCCTGCTGTGAGCTGAGAGCGTCTGGTGCTGAGTGGCTCTTGGTGACCTCACTGAAGTCGGTGAACCTAACTTTTACTGTCACTGTCCGTGGGCGTGACTGACTGAGTTCGCACTTCGCCCAAACCTCCGCAGAGATCTTTGCGAGGGAGGAGCGCCTCGCACCGTCGTCAAGCAAAGCATGCTTGAACGATCTTTCAATGCCATGGGATCTGCGAGCGGAAGGCGGGCTGACGGGCCGTTCGTCGATACCTCGACAGACGTCGTAGAAGTACTGGCCGCCCCTCCCGAACTCATGCACCAGGCATTCAAGTGATGCTGCACGTAGCTGCTCTCCTGTTTCTATGCCAAGTGCGAGCATCCGTGCCTCAGTCGCCGGTCCGACCCCATGGAACTTGCCCACGGGGAGTGGATCGATGAACGGCTGTGCGCGGCCTGGAGGGATAACGAGCAGTCCGTTGGGTTTGCAATGGTCGGAGGCCAACTTGGCAAGGAACTTGTTGTAGGACACTCCAGCGGAGACGATGAGCTCCAGCTCTTTCCAGATGTCAGCTCGGATGCGTTTAGCTAGTGCGGTAGCCGACGTCTTCTCCGTCGTCTCCGTAACGTCTAGGTAGGCCTCATCAAGAAAGATTGGCTCAATGCATCCACTGTAGCGTGCGTAGATCTGATGTGCCTGAGCGCTCAAGGATTCATAGACATCCAAACGTGATTCGATGATCTCGAGCTGGGGCCAGCGTGCGATCGCGGATGCAGCACTAGTCCCGGCGCGAACACCGATCGCGCGGGCCTCGTAGCTTGCTGCTGCGATGATGCCCCAGCCTTTCGGATCGGTTACGGCGATGGGCATGCCGCGCAGCGCAGGATTGTCTCGTTGCTCGACGGATGCGTAGAACGCGTCCATGTCGAGGTGGACGATCTTGCGGATCTCAGCTTTGATCTCTTCAACGAGCTTCATCGCTTCGACCGGCTAAAGAACATGACTGGATCTCACGGGGCATGACCAAGGCTGATGCGCGAGCGGCTGAGCGACCTCTTCAGCCTGCTAAGGGTAGCATTTGATGCCCGCACCACAGCGAGCAGTTCCGAGAGGTCCCCGCGAGTGGCCAAACGAGTGGACAAGCAGGTGCAGCGCAAACAAGGCTCGTCTCTACTGTAGATTAACCACCACCTTGCCCTTGGCCCGGCCACTCTCGACATGGGCCAAGGCGCTCTGGGTCTCCTGGAACGGGAAAACCCTGTCGATGACCGGACGGATCGCACCAGCCTCCACCAGCGAGGTGATCTCGCTCAACTGCTGGCCGCTGGCCCGCATGAACACGAAGGTGTACGTCACGCCCTTCTGCTTGGCCTTGCTGCGGATGCCATGGCTGAGCAGGCGCATGACCTGCTTGAGCGGCCAGGCCAGCCCGCGCGCACTGGCAAACGCGGGCGTGGGTGGCCCCGAGATCGAAATGAGATGCCCGCCCGGCCTGAGGATCTGTAGCGAGCGGGTCAGTTCATCCTTGCCGAGGCTGTTGAGCACCACATCGTAGTCGCGCAGTTCCGTCGCGAAATCCTGCTGTTTGTAATCAATGACGACGTCTGCGCCGAGATCCTTCACCCACGCGACGTTGGCGGTACTGGTGGTGGTGGCCACGAAGGCGCCCAGATGCTTGGCCAGCTGGATCGCCACCGTCCCGACGCCGCCGGAGCCGGCCTGGATGAAGACCTTCTGCCCGGGTTTGAGCTGGGCGGTTTCGACCAGTGCCTGCCATGCGGTCAGTGCGACCAGGGGCAGCGAGGCGGCCTCCACCATGGTGAGGTTGCCGGGTTTGAGCGCCACCGAGGCAGCATTGACCGCAATGAACTCGGCGAACGTGCCGATGCGATCATCGTCGGGACGGGCATACACCTCATCGCCGGGTTTGAAATGCTGCACCCCGGCGCCGACACTGACCACCGTGCCAGCCATATCGTTGCCAAGAATCAGCGGCAGGCGATAAGGCAGGATCAGCTTGAACTCCCCGGTGCGGATCTTGGTGTCCAGCGCATTGACGCTGGCCGCGTGCACCCGGATGAGCACATCGTCATCGCGCAGCGGAGGCTGCGGGGCGTCGCCGATGCGGCCGGTCTCCTTTTTGCCATAACGGTCGATGAGGAAGGCTTTCATGGGCGGTGTGTCTCTGGTTGAGGGATGCCGTCGGGCTGCGGGGCAGGGAATGTGGTGGGCGCATCAGTTATCGAGGAACGCTAGCGCGTCCCGAACGAACTCGGCGTGATACTGGAATATCCCGCCATGACCGGCGTCGTCGTAGAGGACCAGCGTCGCATCGGGAATGCGGTGGGCCAGATCGCCACTGTTGGGCGTGGGGACCATGATGTCGCTGTCCCCATTCGCGATGAGCACCGGGATACGGATGTCGCCCAGGTCCTGGGGCGATTGCCTGCCCCACGCCGTGATCGCCTTCAGTTGCCGCAGGAACGCCCCGGGTGAGGCTGGCCTGTCGCGATCATTCGTGCGTTCCTTCAACCGTTGCAGGAACGCGGTTGCCGCCTGTCGGCTGCGGGCGCTGGCGGTGAAGAACAGGTAGTACTTGGGATCGCGCCGCGTCAGCAGGCCCTTGAGGATCAAGGGCCAGGACACGCGGCCCACCCGGTCGATACCGCGGCCACCCGCTGGCCCGGTACCGGTCAGGATGAGCCGACGCACCAGGTCGGGCGCGTCCAGCACCACCTGCTGCGCAACGAAACCGCCGAGCGAGAAGCCGAGCAGATCGACGCGGCCCAAGCCCATCGTGCGAATCAGCGCGATCGTGTCCTGCGCCATTTCCGCGACGGTTACCGGTGCTTTGCCACCTGATCCTCCAATGCCACGGTAGTCGATGGCGATGACCCGATGCCTGCTGGCCAGGCCATCCACGATGCGCGGATCGAAGTTGTCCAGCACCGCGCCCCAGTGATTAAGCAGGAGCAGCGGTATGCCGCCGCGCGGTCCGAGGTCCCGGTAGGCAAATGTGGTCCCACCGACGTCAAGGGTTTGGGTGGGGGACTCGATGTATCGCATGCTCAGTTCTCGCTACTTAGTCGGTAGGGGACATCGCGTGTTCACCGCGCTTGCAGGGGGCGGGGCGAACTAGGTAATTAAGCATTGACATCGACGACCGTGCGGCCTTGCACCTTGCCCGCAAGGATCTCGTTGGCCACTTCAGGAACCTCTGCCAAGCCAATCACCTTGGTTGTTCGCGCAAGCTTGTCTAGATCCAGGTCGGTAGCCAAACGCGCCCAGGCCTGTAGCCTCAAATGTTGAGGCGCATTGACCGAATCGATACCAGCTAGGGTGACGTTGCGCAGGATGAAGGGCAGGACGGATCCCGGGAGATCCGCACCTTGGGCAAGCCCAAAGGCGGCAACTACGCCACGATACTGGGTCTGTGCCAGCACGTTGGCCAGCGTATAGCTCCCGACCGAGTCGATCGCACCTGCCCAGCGCTCCTTGGAAATCGGTGCCCCAGGTGTCGACAAAACCTGACGGTCGATGATCTCGTTAGCGCCAAGCTCCCGGAGATAGTCTCCTTCATTCATACGCCCGGTCGAAGCGATTACGTGATAGCCGAGTTTGGACAGCAGAGCGATTGCCACCGATCCTGCGCCGCCGTTTGCGCCGGTCACCAGGATAGCGCCGCGCTCAGGTGTCAGGCCGCCATGTTCCAATGCCAATACGGACAACATCGCTGTGTAGCCTGCGGTCCCGATAGCCATGGCATCACGGGTCGAGAAGATTTCAGGAATCTTGACCAACCAGTCTCCGCTCACTCGTGCCTTCTGTGCGAAGCCGCCGTGGTGGGTCTGGCTCAGTCCCCAGCCATTGGCCAGAACACGGTCGCCGGCGACAATGCCCGGATAGCTTGAGGTTTCCACGACGCCGGCAAAGTCGATTCCCGGAATCAGCGGAAACTTGCGGATGACCGGCGACCGGCCAGAGAGTGCCATCGCGTCCTTGTAGTTCACCGTCGAGTATTCGACCGCGACGGTGACATCGCCTGGCATCTGGTCTTCCTCCTTGAAATCTACCAGGTGGGTCAGAATGGTCTCGCCCGTCTGGTTGGCGACGAGTGCTTTGAATGTCATGGTCATGTCTCCTTGATGGAAGGGGGGAGTGATGTCCTGCGCATCGCGCCGAGAGGTCAGAAGGACTGATGGAAACTCGCGTTCGTCGCCGAGGACGGTGTTCATTGGCGCGCCCGCATGCGTCGCGTGCGAAGCGTGCCCCAGCCGCTGCTGAGCGCGGACTTCAGGAACGCTTCTAGCCCACTCTCGTGGGGACGCGGCTCTTTGCCCTTTGCAACACGCCTGAGCTGGCGCGTATACCAAAGAATCTCCATGATTCCCAATCGGTCAACAGCCTTGAGACCGGTCTTGATCGGACGCACCTGTTGCAGGCTGTCGCGCCCTTGCAGCAAGGCCGAGGGGGCATCGGGATCGATCGCCAGCAGTCGCGCCAAGCCAATCAGATCCAGCGCACCGGAGCGAAGGGCTGCGTTCATGCCCGCGGCCGTACGGAAACCGCCAGTGACCATCAGCGGCAGTTTAACGGTGGCGCGCACCTTCTCGGCGAACTCGAGGAAGTACGCCTCTCGGGCTTCTGTAGACGCTTTCTTGGGGCCTTGCATCGCACCGTTCATGGCGGGCGCCTCGTAGGTGCCGCCGGAGATTTCGATCAGGTCGATGCCTGCATCGGCCAGTGCGCGGATCGTCTCGATCGATTCTTCTTCGGTGAAGCCACCACGTTGAAAGTCGGCCGAGTTGAGCTTTATTCCCACGGGAAAGCTGGCACCGACGTGGCGGCGGATTTCCGCATAGACGGCCAACACGAAGCGGCGGCGCTTCTCGGGGCTACCGCCCCACTCATCGCTGCGACGATTGTGGTGCGGGGACAGGAACTGGTTGATCAGGTAGCCATGAGCTCCGTGGATCTGCACACCGCTGAACCCGGCCTTCTTGCAGATGGCTGCACTGCGGCCGAAGCGCTCGACGATGTCCTGGATCTCCGACGTTGTGGCCTCGCGCGGGGTCGCGAAGAATGCCACCATGTCCTCACGGAACGGCACAGCCGACGGGGCTAGGTTGTGAGCGTTAAGGCCCTTGGTCGATTGTTTGCCTGGGTGGTTGAGCTGTGCCCAAATGGCCGTCCCTTGCCCGGTCGCCGCCTGTGTCCACTGCCGCAGGACAAGCAGGTCGGCCTCGTCCTCGATTACTACGTTGCCCGGCTCGCCAAGCGCGCGGCGGTCGATCATGACATTGCCTGTGATGATCATCCCCAGGCCCGACGCAGCCCACCTTGTGTAAAGCCGAACCAGGTCGGGTGTGGGGCGATTGTCATAGGTGCCCAAGGTCTCGCTCATAGCCGCTTTGACCAAGCGGTTGCGCAGCACGCTGCCATTGGGCAGGTGGAGGGGGTGACTAAGCAGATTTGTTTGCATGGCAAGCTCAGAACGCGGTGCGATCATAAGGAGAGATGACTTTCGGCGGCTGCAGGAACGCGGTCAGGCCTTGGAACCACATCACCTCCGAAAAATCGCCGCTGATGGTCAATTCCTGGCTGCCCAGACCCCGCAGGAATGCGGCTTGGCTGTCTTTGGCCGACAGGATCGCGAAGCCCTTTGCGGCATCGGTGAAGTTCAGTGTGAACTGAGGATTCTCTGCCAGGCCGGCCGCGGAGCGGAGCGTGCCATCGCCGATCACATAGTGGCGGCCCACGTTCGATGCGGTGCGGATCTGGAATACCACGTGCTTTCCGGCGATGTAGCGCGCACAGTCGGGGTTGCGCTTGATCTGTCTCTTCAGAAGCTGGGCGAATGCCCATAGCAGAAACTTGAACTTGAGCATGACAGGGGCCTTTGAATGCGGAATCCTGACTCAGGGGCGATTGACGTCGTGGCCGTCATTCGCCCAGGAAGCGAACCACGTGGTCCAGGAAGCGCTGCGGGTACTGGAACTGTGCGCCGTGCCCGGCATCTGGGTAGATGAAAAGCTGTGCGTTCGGCAGGTTGCGGGCCATGTAGAACGAATTGACGGTCGGAATCATCACATCGTTCACGCCGTTGAGGATGAAGGTCGGCTGCTGGATGTCGCGCAGGTAGGAAAAGGGGTCGTCTTCCGACAGCCTGGGCAGGTACAGCATGTTGGCTTCGATCTGGGCTTCGGTGACTTCGGGTGACGACGGTGGATCCTGGTCGACGCGCTGATGCCGTCGCTGCCAGAACTCGCGTGCGGCGTCCTTGGCCTGCTCAGATCGGCCGAAGAAGAGGTAGACGAAGTCTTCGAAGGTGGGAACCGGCCGTGGCGCTGTGGTCAGCACCTGCGGCTCCATATCCGGGACGCCGCCGCGCGGGCCGGTGCCAAGCAGCATCAACTTGCGCACTAGTAGAGGATGACGCCAGGTCAGGTCCAACGCTTGGAAGCCACCCAGCGAGAAGCCCAACACGTCGATTCTGTTTAACCCCAGCGCGCGAACGAAGGCGGCTGCGTCATCGGCCATGTCCTCGATGCGGGTTCGCGGCTGGCCACTGGACGAGGCAACACCACGGCCGTTGTAGAGAATGACTTCGCGGCCGTGGGCAAGGCCATCGGTCATCAACGGGTCCCAATGGTCCATGCCGCCGCGGAAGTGCTGCAGGAACAACAGTGGTGGCTGCGCGGAATCGGCATTGCCCCAGCGGCGGTAGGCGAATCGTGTGCCGCCGACATCGGCGAAACACGTGGGCGAGGAGAGATGGGTGTCGGTCATGTGGTTACCTGTTTAGGCGTTGACCAAGGGTGCTGGTCCAGCGGCCGGGGCTTCGCAGAGTGATGCCGCCAGAAGCGGCAGCGATCTAGATCAAGCGGCCGGTGTGTAGCGCTCGGCTACGTGCGCCTGTCGAAGATCCGAAAGCAACCCTTGACGCGCGTCATCCAGCGCATCCCAGCGCGCGGCATCATGCAACGGCGGGATCGTGACGCCTTCGCGGCGATCGAAGCCGACCAGTGCAGCATCCACCAGTTCATTCACGTCCATCAGCTCGGAAAGCGTGTTGACGTCGATACCCGCGCGCTCCCAGATCTCAGTACGCGTTCCGGCAGGCAAGACGGCCTGAACGTAGACGCCCTTCGGGGTAAGCTCCAGGCTCAGCCCCTGGGAAAGGAAGAGCACGAAGGCCTTGGTGGCACCGTAGACCGACATGCCGAACTCGGGCGCGAAGCCGACCACCGAACCGATGTTGACGATTGCACCTTTGCCGGTCTGCGCAAGGCGCGGCGCGATGGCACTGGCCAGCCTGACCAATGCGGTGGTGTTGAGGGCGACCAGGCCGGCGACCGCGTCGGTCGACTGGTTGATGAACGGACCGGACAGCGTGGCACCGGCGTTGTTGATCAGGGTTTCGATGCTGGCGTCCTCGCGCAGGCGAGCCTCGACTGTGGCCAGATCGCTGGGTTGGGTCAGGTCGGCAGGGAGAATGTCGACGCTGGCACCGGTTTGTTCGCGAAGGCGGGCCGCGAGAGCTTCCAGGCGCGCCTTGTCGCGGGCGACCAGTACAAGGTCGTGGCCACGCCGTGCGAAGCGATCGGCATAGGTGGCGCCAATGCCGGTTGAAGCGCCCGTGACGAGAACTGTGGTTCGAGTGGTCATGTGTTTTCTCTCTTGATCGAAAAGGGGAACCCATGCCGCGGTGTGCGGCATGGAGCAATCACTACTGGGCGCTGGAACCGGCGAGTGCCGGGTAGTCGATGTAACCCTCGGCACCGCCGCCATACAGCGTGGCTGGATTCAGCGGGGCCAGCGGCGCACCGGTCTTCAGTCGTTCCACCAGATCGGGGTTGCTGATGAACGGGCGACCAAAGGCGAACAGGTCGGCCTTGCCTTGGTTAAGTCGGGCGCTGGCCAGATCGAGGTCGTAGCCGTTGTTGGCCAGGTAGGTTTGCTTGAAACGGCTGCGCAACGCATCGAAGTCGAACGGTGCGGCATCGCGTGGGCCGCCTGTGGCTCCTTCCACCACATGCAGATAGACGATGCCCAGGGCGCTGAGTTGCTCGGCAATGTAGTTGTATTGCGGCTGCGGATCGCTGCCGGAACTGCCGTTGGCCGGCGAGACGGGCGAGAGGCGCACGGCGGTGCGGTCGGCACCGATTTCCTTCACCACGGCAGCCGTGACTTCCAGCAACAGGCGCGCCCGGTTCTCGATGGAGCCGCCGTAGGCGTCGGTACGGGTGTTGGACCCGTTCTTGATGAACTGTTCCAGCAGGTAGCCGTTGGCACCGTGGACCTCGACGCCGTCAAAACCTGCGGCGATGGCGTTGGCCGCCGCCTTGCGGAAGTCCTCGACGATGTCGGGAAGCTCTTCGACTGCAAGCGCACGCGGCACGGAGGTATCGGCAAAGCCATTGTTGACGAAGACCTTGGTCTCAGCACGGATCGCCGATGGCGCGACCGGGGCGGCGCCGTCGGGCTGGAGATCCACGTGGGAAACCCGACCGACGTGCCATAGCTGGACGAAGATCCGACCGCCCTTGGCATGAACGGCATCGGTCACTTCGCGCCAGCTTTCGATCTGTGCCGAGGTGTAGAGGCCAGGTGTGTCCTGATAGCCTTGCGCCTGCGGCGAGATCTGCGTTGCTTCCGTGATCAGCAGGCCGGCCGAAGCGCGCTGGCTGTAGTAGGTGGCGGCGTGTTCGCTGGGAACCAGGCCTGCACCCGCGCGATTGCGCGTCAACGGTGCCATCACGATGCGGTTGGAGAGTTTGAGTGAACCAAGGGTGTAGGGCTCGAAAAGCGTCTTGTCAGTCATGATTTATCTGCAGTGTCGGCGGTCAGGGAGGGGCGAGGATGTGCCATGAAATCACTCCTCCAGGAACTGGATCGCGTGTTTCAGGAAGCGTTCGGGATACTGGAACTGGGCACCGTGGCCGGCGTCGGGGTAGATCAACAGCTGTGCGTTGGGAATGTTCTGCGACAGATGCCAGGCGTTAATAGTCGGGATCATCACGTCATGGACGCCATTGAGGACCAAGGTCGGCTGGCTGATCGCGCTGAGAAAGGCGTAGGGGTTTTCGCCCGGCAGCGGCTGCAGGTAGGCGGCATGCGCCTCGCTCTGGGCTTGGGCGACGGCCATGGAACTGGGGGGATCCTGCTCAACGCGCTGGTGGCGGCGCTCCCAAAAGGCCAGGCCTGCCTGCCTGGCGGCTTCTGAGCGACCGAAGAACAGATACAGGAAGTCCTCGGCCGTCGGCACCGGATTGGGCGCGACCTCCAGTACTTTGGGCTCCATCTTTGGATCGCCACCACGCAGGCCGGTACCGAGAAGAAGCAGTTTGCGAACCAGTTGCGGGTGACGCAACGCGACTTCCTGCACCTGGAAGCCGCCGATGGAGAACCCCAGTAGATCGACCTGGGGCAGCCCAAGGGCCTGGATTACCAAGGCGATGTCGTCCGCCATGTCCTCGATCCGGTTACGGGGCGTGCCGGTCGAAGAAGCAATGCCGCGGCCGTTGTAGAGGATGACTTCGCGGCCCGCAGCTAGGCCGTCGGTCAGTAGAGGATCCCAATGGTCCAAGCCACCTCGGAAATGCTGCACGAAGAACAGCGGGGGTTGTCCGCTGTTGGCGTTGCCCCAGCGGCGATAGGCAAAGCTCTCACCGTCTACTTCGATGAAGCGGGTGGGCGCACTCAGGTGTGTGTCGGTCATTTGCAGAATCCTCTCGGAAGCAGGTTGCGCAATGATGTCGATCATCATCTTTAAAGTCAAGCACTTTGATGTTGAGTGACATCAATGTATAGTGTTGCTGTACCTAAAGGCACATTTAGAGAGATCCAAGGCATGAAAGTCACCAAAGCGCAGATGCAAGCCAACCGAGCGCATATCGTGAAGACGGCCTCCCATCTGTTTCGCGAGCGGGGCTATGACGGCGTCGGAATCGCCGATCTGATGGGGGCCGCAGGCTTCACTCACGGTGGCTTCTACAAGCATTTCGGGTCCAAGGCTGACCTGATGGCGGAAGCTGCGCGCTGTGGCTTTGAGCAGGGCACCGCCAAGGCAGAGGGCTTCGATGCACAGGCGTTCGTTGGCTATTACCTGTCTCGAAAGCATCGGGACGATCGTGCTGATGGTTGCACCGTCGCCGCGCTGAGCGGAGACGCGGCGCGGCAGCCGGAGTCCACCAAGGAGGCTTTTGCGGCCGGCATCGAAAGCATGCTTCATGGGCTTGCAGACGGGGTAGGCGCGCAGGACGGCAGTGGGCGCGAGCGCAACTTGCGAGCCCAGAGTATCGATACAATTGCTCAAGTTGTGGGCGCATTAGTGCTGTCCAGGGCGTGCCCTGATGATTCGCCGCTTGCCGATGAGATTCTGGATGTTTGCCGCGCCGCAGTTCTCTCAAGAACATCTGCGTCTGCTGGTGCGTAGAATCGCCTCGCGCTATTGCTAACAGTAAACGGGAAGCAAGGCAGCAAATGCTGATTTGAAGGAAGCCGGATCAGTGAACTCAGCCGATGAACGCCTTGAGCAATCAATCAAAGGCTCAGTGCAACTGCACAGTTCCGAGACAGAAGGTCAGCTGTCCCAAACGACGTCTCCATGCGGGCACGTGGTGTCACCACACGATTCATCGTCGGAATGTGGAAGAACACCTCCGTTAGCCCCTTCCTTCAGTTCGGAAGAGGTCGGCGAGGGAGGTTGCGGATCGATTTCAACGATTTCAGATGGAGAGCAATCTCAGGATTGCAGTTCGATGGGTTGCAATCATTGGCTCAAACCCTCACCCCCAGCCGCGCACCCTGGTTAGGGATAGTGATGCTCGTGCCGGGGAGCAAACAAGCGGCGTACGAGTCTGATTGACCTGGCACGCGGTGCAGACGGCACTTGATCTGGCTCCGGAGCGGTCGCGAGCGGTTCATCTCAAATCGATCTTCGCTGCGATCAGCTCTGAGGGGGGTGCGGTGAGCAGATCACCTTTAAGCACGTTCAGGTTGGGTTGTAGTCTGTCGAACGCGGCATCTCTTCAAAAGAGAGGCTTCCGCGGTCCTGGTTGTGGAGCGCTAGGGATTGATCTCTGCGGTAGCGGCGCTGACACCGTTGAAGAACGAGTTCAGAACAAGATCGTGCGCACTCACTGGAGCCACTCGACCAAGGCTTACTGCCCGAGTCGCACCGTAGACCGCAGAGCCATAGAGCTCGTTCATCCACGATGCTGGCATGTCGATGCGAAGGAAGCCTTCCTTCTGGCATCGGAGAAAGAATGACTCCATCCTCTCGTCGAAAAAGCGCCATTCCGGCATTGCGAAATAGAGGGCGCCTCTGGCTAAGGCCTCTTCCACGCTATGCGTGAAGAAGAAGCTGTACACGTCGCGATGCTGCAGGAACGCTTGAGTGACGTGAGAGAGACAGCCATATGGCTTGCCGTTCTCTAGATCTGCCTCATCTAGGGTGCGCTTCATCAGAGACACCGCGTAGCCGGTGAGTACCGAAAGAAGCTGTTCGCGCGTCGGAACAAATCGGTATAGCGTCGCACGGCTTATGCCTGCGGCCTTGGCGAGTTCTTGCAAACTGCTCCGGGGGCGCAGGGCCAAGGCGGCTGCAATCCGCTCGATTAGAGCCTCATCGTTACTCAACGCCATGAAAATGATCTCGACACTTGACGCGGTGTGGTTTTGGTGCGCCTGCATCATACCAGTTGAGCTTTAGATGGGTGAAGTGAATCAATGATGATTCATATGAGATCAATCAGTATAGTCCGGGTAGTGAGGTCAAGCGATCTCGGGCCGCACCTGACGAGTCACGGCCTGGTGTCGCAGTCGATAGTCGTTTCAGGCACTCATCCACGCTGAAGAAAGAGACGCATGGAGGCTCATCATCTTGGGGTGTAGACAGCAGCGTGATGACTCTGATGGCTTGCTTCGTATCCGTTCGTCCACGCCTTCAGTGAGGTGCTTCATTTGGACTCTGAACGGTATTGATCGTCTGAAGAGCGACGGGACATCGAGTCGGTACCGGCCTCACACACTCCGGATCACGACTCTTCACTACTAAAGAGATAAGACATGAGTAAGGAAATTAGCTTCGAAAACAAAGTCATCGTGGTCACAGGCTCAGGCAGGGGGCTGGGCCGTGCCTATGCCGTTGAGTTCGCCCGTCGCGGCGCCAAAGTCGTTATCAACGACTTCGGCGGGTCCCGCGTCGGCGAGGGTTCGTCAACGACGCCTGCCGAAGAAGCGGTAGCGGAGCTCCTCGCATTGGGCGCGGAAGCCGTTGCAAATTATGATGACATTTCACAAGAAGCCGGCGCCGCAAACCTGATCAAGGCGGCAATTGATGCTTTCGGTCGAATTGACGTCATTGTCAATAATGCAGGTATTGCGGGTGGTTGGCCTCTGCTTGAGTCGCCGAACGAACTGTTTGAGCGATTCTGGCGCGTTCACTTGCTGGGTAGTGTCAATGTCACACGCGCAGCCTGGCCGTACTTCATCAAGCAAGGCGGCGGGCGAGTGGTCAACATCACTTCAGAGGCTGCCATGTGGGGCATGGTGGGACAGGCCGTGTACGGCAGTGCCAAAGGCGCGGTCAACGGTTTGACCAAAGTGCTTGCTCTCGAAGGTGCCCCATTCAACATCGCAGTAAACGCCATTGCACCCGCAGCCTACACTCGGATGCAGGCAGAAGTGATCACCGACCCCGTGCACAGCGAGTTCGCGCGAAAGTCGATGACCGCAGAGCTGGTGGTTCCTGCGATCGTTTTCCTTGCGCATGAGTCTGCAAAGGTCAACGGCCAGATCTTCGGTGCTTACTCCGGGCGAGTGGGCCGTGTGATCACCGGCGCCGTCCCAGGCTATTACGACGCGAACATGACGGTCGAAACACTTCGCGACAACTGGGACGTAGCAGTCGGCGGCGTGGAGGATGTTCTCATCCCAGCAGAGCTGCTTGAAGCAGGTCCTCTTCTTACAGAAGCGGCAATGAAAAACCGCGAGAATGCTCCACAGTAATGTGATCTGATCTTTCACAGCTTGGAGGTCCGAGCGTGTAACCGTTGCTCACGCTGGCCAACAGGAACGGTGTTGTAAGACAGGAGCACGCTGCCCAGATCGCCCTTCGGGGTGAACTGGGCATGCGGCTCGGTTTGAAGGCGGAAGCAAGGCTTGAGATCCTGATGGGGAGCAGGTCCATGGAAGAGCCTGCGCTAGCAGTAACGGATGGTAACGGCGGTGGCGGTTGGCCTCTTATCTGAATCCGAAAGACCAACGGATATTTGTGGCGATGATCAAGTCATAGAGTCTGGACTTGCTAGACCAAGATTGATCCGGAATCCCAGCCTTTCCTTGCTCGGGATGCGCTCCTGGTCGATCTGACGCGCGTCAACCCTAGCGAGCAGTGCCAACCCTGCCGAGCCGTTCAGCAGCTTTCCACGCACTCTCCTGAGCTAGGATACCTTTCCGCCAAAGCTCTATTTTCAGCCATGAAGCTGGTTCCCGCCGTCGTGGCGCATTGTGACTGGAGCATCGCCGACCGAAAGCGATGGATGGCAATAGCGGTCAAAGAAGAATCCGGCTGGTCCATTCTTCGGCCTCGCTTGGTCGGCCAAACCGCGACGATGCTTGATCGCTTGCGCGCTGCTGCGCGGACGTCGGGATCGGTTCTTGTGGGCTTTGACTTCCCTATTGGAGTTCCGGAGGCCTACGGAAAGCTAACCGGTCTGAGCGGATTTCGCGAAGGCCTGAGCGAGTGGGGAAGAGGCAGCTGGGAGCGCTGGTTTACCGTTTGCGATGAGTCAGAGCTGGTTGATTTCCGACAGCCCTTCTATCCGTCCAGGCCGGGCGGACGGCGACTCTCCCATCTCACAGATGGCCTAGGCCTGAGTCGCCATGAGCTCCTTCGAAAGTGCGAGCGTTCCACTGACTACCGGGCAGCTGGCTGTCCGCTGTTTTGGACCTTGGGCGCCAATCAGGTGGGCAAGGGGGCCATCTCCGGCTGGCAGGAGTTGTTGATTCCGTCGCAACGAGAAATTGCGCTCTGGCCGTTCGACGGAGCGCTTGAAGGTTTGGTTGAGCAGCACGCGATCGTGGTCTGTGAGACCTACCCGGCCGATGTCTATCACCGCTTGGGTATCGCCCGTGCGCCGAGATGGAGCAAGACAGCGGCGGCCGGTCGGGCGTCCGCCGGGGTGGCTATCGAGGGCTGGCTGACGGCTTTCGCAGGTCGCTCCGAAACGGGTCTTGTCGCGGATCTCCATGCGGGATTTGGGTCTGGATCTGACGCTGAGGACAGATTCGATGCAGTGATCGGGCTCCTAGGAATGCTTGATGTCGTTGACGGGAGGCATGCAGAGGGACCTCTTCTAAGCGCTGCGGCGTTGCAATGGGAAGGGTGGATCCTCGGCCAAGCAGTAGGCAAGCAGGGCGCCGAGTGAGGCTCTTTGTCAATGTGTCAGACCAAATGTCTGTCTGGTCGAGTGCCGTGTCGAATGAGCGGGCGAGCAAGTGGAGACCGTTGCGCACAGAGTGGTGGTACACACGCTGACTGGACGATTGCGTCACCGCTGAGGGTGGGGGCGCTCCCTTGAGGTCGGCGATAAAATAGACCAATCAACCGAACTTAGTGGGCGGCCTATGTGTTGGGTATGCGAAGGGAAGAAGACAAAAAGTGTGTCGACTGATGAGGATTGGGATCTCTATCATCGAATTCTTCACGGTCGCGCTGGTGGCAAGACGTGGAAAGATGCAGAAAAGGAAGAGGCAGATGCCTGCCCCGTTCTTGGGAAGAAGCCCAGTAGCGAGAAGGGTGATGGAGACGCCAGCCGGGCACGTGTTGCAGCCTCCCCTGAGCGGTGAGGCTGCCTAGGTCCGGGAGCCTAAGGATCTAGTTCGCAGGACTCCCCGGATTGCGCAAGCGCTGAATGGTTCTCTGGCTGGCCGGGGATCACTTACCTAGCACTGCCCCGTGGACGGTGTCGAGCACCTTCCTCAGCTGGCCGACGTCGACTTGGCCTGGTGCGGATGGTGTACCGATCATGCCGAAGGTCAGATCGCTGCCGAACACTTCGCCAGACAATCGCGTAATGGCGCCCACTCCGCCCATCGACATCGTCAGTTGGGGTTTGTCTGAATAGGTGGCGCGCATCTGAGAAGTGGCGTCTAGAAGCACGAGCACGTCGGCAGGACTCTGAGGCATCACCGCAATCTTCAGGATGTCGGCACCCAGTTGATCCTGACGGCGCAGGCGCGCGATGATCTCGGCTGTCGGTGGCGTCTTGTGGAAGTCGTGGCTCGACATGACCACCTTGATCCCTTTGGCATGTGCCTCGGTCACCAGGGCCACCACCACGTCCGGGGCACGAAACATCTCCACATCGAGAAGGTCGATGAAACCGGCTTGGATCAGCTTGATATAAAGCGCGCTGTAGTCAGCGTCGGTGATCGGCTTGCTGCCACCCTCTGCCTGGGTGCGGAAGGTCACGATCATCGGCTTGTTGCGCGCCGCCACCGCGACCTGCTTGCCCAGCGCGGCGATGCGGACTGGGTCGGTGGCGAAGTCAAGATAGTCAATACGGAACTCGATGAGATCGGCATCGGCATTCGCGCCGATGATGCGAGCCTGTGCCAGTACCTGTTCAGCGTTTGCACCGGTCGTCGGCACGATAGTTTTCGGTGCGCCTTCGCCGATCACCGTGGTGCGGATGGTGAAGGGATCGGCGTGGCGCAGTGTTACCGGCGCGGCAGCTGCGCTCGTGGCTGCTGCTGCGGCTGCCATGGCGGTGGGAGCACCTACTGCGAGTAGTGGCAGGGCGAGCAGGATGGAGGCGGCAGCACGCTGCGTGATGGTCTTCATAGGATGACTCCAGTGGTTGCGAAAATGCGAATCAGAAGTTGACCTTGGCCTGCAGGCCAAGCGTGAGCACGTTGTCGGTGTTCCTGTAGCGGAAGGTGCCGGGGTTGGTGATGTATTGCACGTCGGGCCGCAGCGACAGCCATGGCTTGACCTGGAAGGTGTAGGCGAGCTCCCACAACTCTTCCGCCTGGTTGAGCTCCCAATCGGTGTCTGTGATCAGGCCTTGGGCTTGTTGTTGCAGCTGCTGCTCAAGCAAATGGCGGTTGATCGAGGCGCGCACGTAACCCAGTGCCACGCGATCCTGCGGGCGGCTGTGGAACACCCCCTGGTAGACCATGCCGGCGGAGACCCAGCGGTGCATGACCGAGGTCTGCTGCGACTGTTCGGTGTACTGTGCGAAGACGCTTAGGCCGCCGTTGACCGCGTTGTTGGTCAGCTTCTGGTCGGTCATCACGTAGCCGCCTTCGCGCCGGCGTGCGGTCTGGTCGTTGCGGCTGCCGATCATCTGCTTGTCTGAGGTGTCGTAGTAGTAGCCGATCTTGTAGTGACCCGGGTAATGGCCTCGGTCGGCGGTGCCCGGTGCCCATTCCACTTCCACCGGATACAGGTGGCCCGTAGTGCCCTTTTCATGCAGGCTCCAGCGGTTCTTTTCCAGGTTGTAGTTGGTGTTGACCAGCACCATGCCGGCGCGCACGGTCACTTCCTGCGTGGGGTGCATGGTCACATGTGTGGCCCAGCGCGGACGTGGCCAGTTGGTCCAGCCCGAGCTTGTGGACAGCGAGATGGGATGGGCGCAAAGTGCGGCGTTCACGAAGTTGGTCATTATCTGGTTGATGCCAAAATCATTGCCCATCACATAGTAGCCGGCCTTCCAGTTGAGCCTGCCGGTGAAGAAGTTCTGGTCATAACTCAACTCGGTAAGCCGGGTGAACTGGTCGCTGTAGATCTCCTGGATGGGCATGTAGTCGTTGCCGGCTAGTTCGCCAGAGGTGCTGCGGCCGCGACGATCGTTGACGGTCAGGTGGAACCGCGCGTCGCCCCAATAGTCGGTGAGCTTGCCCATGTCCAGGTCGACACCGACTTGGGTCTGGAAGGCGTTGCGTGCGCTGTGATCGAGGCCGCCGTCGACCACGCCCATGGCCTCGGTGATGAAGCCACCGCGGAAGGACACGCCATTGGCGGCCCATTCGCTGCGCTTGCCATCCCAGTCACCGGTCATGCTCTTGCCGGTGTACAGGTCGTCAGCGGCCTGCGCATGCTCAGCGAAGGCGGTGGACGCAAGCATCGCGGCAACCGTGCAAACCAGCGCGGTTGCCAAGGGCGAGTGCCGGGGCAGGGAACGGGGGAAGGAACAGGTGTTCATGCGCTTGCCTTGGAAGAAAGAGGAGAGAGAGGAAGGAAGAAGTTGGCGTAGTTTCAGCTGCGGCGGCGCGACGGCGCGCGCAGCGCGATAACACTCCACAGCGCTAGGACCAGGTAGGTGAGCAGGCTCCAGGCAGGCATCGACAGCCCCAAGAAGGTCCAGTCCACCACCGCACATTCGCCTGAGCCGGTGAGGACTTGGCGGAGCACATCGAGCAGTGGCCAAGCCTCGAGCATGCTGGCCAGGTCAGGACCGCATGCGGGCACTCGGTCAGCCGGCAGCAATTGCAGCCATATATGCCGGGTGGCAATACCTGCACCGAGCAGGGCGATGACCACGCTCAGGGCGATGTAGCCGCCGCGTACTGCTAAGGAACGCGGCGAATGCAGGCTGCCCAGGAAGTACACGGTGGCCAGCGCCATGAACGCGCCGCGCTGTAGGGTGCACAACGGGCAGGGCCTCAGTCCGCCAAAATATTGCGTGTACAAGGCGTACAGCAGCACCCCGGCACAACCGAGTAGGCCGGCCAAGAACCGCTGCTGGAAGCTCCATATCAGCGGATTGAAGGCGTAACGGGTCCACGGGCCGCGCATGTCGATAGCCTTTGGAAGGAGGAGGGAGGCACCACGCCGGGTGGGCGCGGTGCGTTTGCCGCGCTTAGCGGCGCAGCTTCAGCGGGGCGCTGAGGGGGGAGGTGGCGCCGTCTGCGGTGGTCACCGTGGCAGTCACGTTGGCTGCCTTGCCGGCATCTACCGATGCCAACGGGAACACGAAGCTGGCGTGGCCCTTGGCGTCCACCGGGACCTGGATGAAGCCCAGGTAGCGCTCGGCCTCGGTCATGCCGGCCTTGCTGTTGGCGAACAGCTCCACCCGGTACAGGCTATCTGGAATGCCTTGGAACTCGCCACGCACGCCGATGCCACCGTTGCTGGCTCCCAGCGTGGAGAGCAGGGTCGGCGCGGCTTGGCCGTGATTGGGCGAGGGCTCGCAGCCATCGACCTGGCCGTCGAGCGCGCAGATGGTCTCCAGCTTGGACGGATCACCTTCTACGCCGCCGCCCCGGTTGCCGATGAATTTGCCGTGCTCCAGCCCCGGCACGTTGAACACGATGGCCCCTTTGAGGTCCGGCAGGCAGGAGCCACCGGCGAAGCAGCGGCGGATGTCTTTGCCGTTGTCGATCATCACGTTGGCACTGATGGTGTTGACTGCAGGACCGGTCACTCGGTTGCGACCGGGTGCAGCGTCCGCGCCGGGCTCTGCCTGCGGGCGCACCGACACCGCGACGCGGTTTCCGATCATAGTGTTGCCGTCGACGATATTGCCGGTGCCGCTGAGCGTCACCGCCGAGGAGATGCCGGTGAACGTGTTGCCGGAGATGTAGTTGCGGTTGCCCCAGTTGAGCTGCACGCCGTCGGACAGGTTTTCCCAGTGGTTGTGTACCACCACGTTGTCGTTACCCCACAGGATTTCCAGGCCCTGCGACGGCTCTTCGTTGTCCTTGTCGTTGCTGGTGATGAAGTTGTCGGCAACCAAGTTAAAGGCGGCGCCGCGGGTCATTTCCATGGCATCGCCGTTGTTGATGAAGCGGTTGCGCAGGATGCGGTTGTGCAGCGTGGTGGTGGCGGTGGAATTGCCCTTGCCGTCGTCTGCAGTGACCATGATGCCGGCGCCGCCCTTGTTGCCGACGATGCGGTTGTCATGAATGAGGTTGCCGCTGGCGCGGTTGACCAGGATGCCAATGCAGAAATTGCTGATCTCCAGCCCGCGGATCTCCACCGCTTCGGTGTCGCGCAGGATCAGGCCCGGCTTGGTGGTAGTGCGCACGTTGGTGCCGTACTGGCCTTCCACCGCACCCGGGCAGGCCCGGGTGCCCGGGCCGACCACGTAGGCCGAACCGTCGATGGCCACATAGGTGCCATTGCGCGCCCAGTCCACATTCTCAATGACCACCGGGCCTTTGATGGGCGGAAGCTCGCGGGTGGGCTTGATGATGTACGGGCCGGCGCCGATAGCGCTGAGCTCAATGCGGTAGTGCCCGGGGTTGGCGTTGTTACGCTCCAGCGCCCAGCGCAGGGTGCCGTCACTGCCATCATCGGCGTAGCTGGTGACCTTCAGCACCGTCTGGGCGCCGCGCGGCAGGGCCGGGCCGGCAAGGCTCTGGGCAAAGGCAGGGGTGGCCAGCAGGGCCAGTGCGAGCAGTGAACAGGTGGGGGTGATGCTCATCTTGCATTCCTTGGAGAGACGAAGTGGTCACACCGGGAGGGGGCACGGCTCAGAACGCGGTCAGCGCTCTTGTCATGCCGGCTCCACAGGGTCTTGGAGCCGAAGCCCACGCGGTTGTCGGTGAACTTCAGATGCAGTAGGCGAATCTCCCAGACCGGCGCGGTCATGCCGTGCGCCTGGGGGAATCGCCGGTAATACAGTTCCAGCGCGGGAGCGGCGTCAGCTGGGGTATCCAGGTGCTTGGCGGTGCCGGTGTATTGCAGCCCGTGGATCTGCTGGATGTCGCTGAACTGGTCGGTGATCGTGCCGGCCGCTTGGGGGTTGATGGAGAGCATTTCACCGTGGCGGGTGTCGAGTGAGCTCAGTAGCAGCAGCCGGGTCTGCTCTTCATCAAATGCGTAGAAGGCGCTGGCCGACCAGGGGATGTCGTCGTAGCTGGTAGCCAGCGCAAGGACGCTGTGGCTGTGCAGGAACTCGACCAGAAGCGCGGGAAGCGGGTTCATCACGGTGCCCCAGGCCTAGAAAAAGTGAGACCAGAAGGCCGAGATCGGCATGGCCAGCAGCAGCGCGGGCAGCATGTTGGCGACCGGGAAGACCTTGATGCCGCAGATGCGGAAGCCGGTGGCAAGCATCAGCAGGCCGCCCACCGCAGAAAAGTCCGCAATCATCGCCGACGTGGTCAGCGGCAGGATCAGCACCGCACCGAAGGCCAGGCTCAGCTGAATCACCAGCTGCGGCACCGCAATGGTGGCCACCGCATAGCCAAGCGTGGTGGCGAAGATGGCGGCGGTGAACAGATCCAGGAACGACTTGGCGATCAGGATCGAGGAGTCGCCGGTCATGCCTTCGTTCATCGAGCCGAAGATGCCGGTGCCGCTCGCGCAGAACAGCACCAGGATGGCGACGAACTTCTCCAGAAACTCATCCTGGGACAGGCCGCCAGCCTTGGCCGGCACCACCTTTTCAACCAGGGCGCGGGCGAAGCCCCCGACCTTGCCGATGCCGCGCTCCAGGAAGACCAGTTCTCCGATCAGGGCGCCGAGGATACCTGCCAACACCATCACCGGCATGTGCGCCGCACGGTTGATCAGGATCACGCCCATGGCCATCGAGGCAACGCCGAAGGTGAGTGGCATGGCACTGCGCAGCCGTTCCGGCATGCGTTGCGCTAGCGCCGCGCCGGTCAGCGCGCCGATCAGTACAGCGGCGCCATTGATGTACGGGCCAACGATCATGTGCGTTCTCCTTCGGCCAGCGTGGCCGGCAGGGTTTCACCCCAGCGCGGCAGGGAGGGATGATCCAAGCCGAGCAAGCCGATGGCGCGTGCCGCGCTGTGCGCGATCATGTCCTCGATGGTCTGCGGGCCGGCGTACAGAGAAGGCACCGGCGGAAACACGATGGCGCCATACTCCGTGACCGTGGCCATGTTGCGGATGTGGCCCAGATGCAAGGGGGTCTCCCGGGTCATCAGCACGAGCCGGCGGCGCTCTTTCAGCACCACGTCGGCGGCGCGGGTGAGCAGGGTGTCGGTGACGCCGCTGGCGATGGCGCCCAGCGTGCGCATCGAGCAGGGCGCCACAATCATGCCCAGCGTGCGGAACGAGCCGCTGGCAATCGCTGCCCCGACCGCTCCTGCCGGGTAGCTGACATCGGCCAGTTGTTCGACCTGATCGCGGTCGAACGCGGTTTCATGCTGCCTGGTCAGGCCGGCCGCTTTGGACATCACCAGATGGGTCTCCACGCCCAGCTCCCGGAGGAGCTGGAGCGCTTTGACGCCATACTGGAAGCCCGTGGCACCGCTGATGCCGACGATTACTCTTGGCTTCTGCATGACGATCTCCGCTTACTTGACGAAGCCGGGAATGAAGCGGCTCACATCCACATCCATGAACTGCGATCGCTGGAAGTTGGCCTTCAGCTTGTAGGGCACCGTGCAGTCGAAGATCGCCTTGCAGGTGATCCCGTGATCGCGAATGGATGGGCTGAAGGCGGGGTCCTGCGAAGGATCCAGCGGATGGCAGCGCACACCGGGAATAAAGACCGTGCTGACGTCACCCTGGTAGCGGGTGGTCATCGCCCAGACCACATCGTTCATGTCGAACAGATCCACGTCTTCGTCAACAAGGAAGACATGCTTCAGTTCGGAGAAGGCGGCAAACGCAAGAAGTGCGGCCTGCCGCTGGCGGCCTTCATCCTGGCCACTGCGCTTCTTCACTTGCAGCACAGCAACGTACTTGCCGGTCCCTGGTGAGGGGCAATGCACGTTCTGCACAAAGCCGGGCAGGGCACGTTCCACCAATTGCAGGATGCTGGCCTCGGTCGGGATGCCGGCCATATTGGTGTGTTCGTCGCTCGGCCCGATGCAGGTCTGCAAGATCGGATCGCGGCGATGCGTGATGGCCTTAACCTTGATCACCGGGACCTCCATCTTGGCTTCACCGGTGTAGCCGGGGAACTCGGGCATGGCCTTGCCCGTATTGGTGTTCTGGTCCTCACGCACGCGGTAGTTCGGCACCAGTTCGCCCTCGATGACGATTTCCGCATTGGCAATCGCCCGTGCGCCCACGGCCACGCCTTCTACAAGTTCCACTGCGCGGCCGCGGAGGCCACCGGCGATGGACAGCTCGTCAAAGCCAAGCGGGGTGGTCGGCGGCTCAAAGCACGCGCCGATCTCGATGGCCGGGTCCACACCGATGCTGATAGTGATCGGAAGCGGCTTGCCGGCCTGCTCGGCCTTGATGCGGAACTGGTCGAGGTGACGGCCCGGCACAAAATACATGGAGATCTCATCCTTGCCCTGCACGCACAGGCGATGGATGGTGACGTCGTGTTCGCCGGTTTCCGGATCGGCCGCGTAACACATGCCCAATGTGAAGTACGGGCCGGCATCTTCTGGGGTGTTCTTCGGCGCGGGCAGCAGCGTGCGCAGGTCGAAGCCCGGGTCCGTGGCGAGATGCACCACTTCTTGGCAGACCGCCTTCTCTCGAGGGATGACGATCGGGGCGATCGCGTTGTCGACCGAATCACGCAGCAGGAAGCCAAGTTTCTCTTTCGGCACGCCGAACATGCGGGCCACGCGCTGGCGCGAGGCCAGCAGGCCGATCAGCACGCGAACGTCCGGGTAGCCCTTGACCTTGTTGAACATCATGGCCGGCCCAACCCGGGTCGGTCGTTGCACGGTGCCGCCGGCGCCGACGTAGCGGTAAACCCCGGAAAGCTCGGCTTCCGGATCGACCGGCTCGTTGGTTTCGATGTATTCGCCGTCGTACGTCTGCAGCAGCGCCAGTGCCGAGCGCAGGTCATGCACGTCAACGTTGCTGGGGAGGGTCTTTCTCATCACTGTGTCTCCGGTGGGGATTCGGTCTGTTGATGCCGATACTCCGCTTCCATCGGGACCGCTGCATTGATTTAAATCATTTCAAGTAATTGATTTAAAAGGAAAACATATCAAAACGCCAAAGGCGCCCGTGCCGCCTTTGGGTGCGGACACGTGACGCCTTTTCGATGGGGCACAGGGTAGGCGGACGGGCGCGGGAAACTATGGAAAAGTATGGCGCCGGGCCACCAGCAGGGAGGGCTCAGCCGGTGGAGCGCTCGTGCGCGGCCGGCAGAGTGATTCGCGCCTGCAGCCCGCCTTCGGTGCGATTGCGCAGTTCCAAGTGCCCGCCATGGGCCTGGACGCAGTCGCGCGCAGTTGCCAAGCCCAGGCCGACGCTGCTGCCGGTTTCCCGGTGGCGAGCCTGGTCAAGCTGGAAGAACGGCTCGAAAACTCGTTCCAGCATGTCCTCGGCGATGCCGGGGCCGTCGTCGGCGATATCGATGCATACGCCGTCTGCGCCCAAGTCGCGGAGCACCACGCTGACGTGCTGGCCGTGGCGCAGTGCATTGACGATGAGGTTGTCCAGCGCACGCCGCAGCGCGATAGGGCGGCAGCGGTAAAGCACCGGCAGCGGTGCGTCGAGCCCGACGACATGCCCCATGCTGCTTAGGCGTCGGCACACTTCCTTGAGCAGGCCATCCAGTTCAACCACTACGCTGTCCTCACTGCGCGCGTTGTGGGTTGCGAAGCGCAGCGTCTCGTTGACCATCTGCCGCACCTCATCCAGCGTGCGCAGCAGTTCGCTGCGCTCCTCGCTGTCGGGCAGCATCGCCGCCTGCAGTTCCAGCGAGGTCAACGGTGTGCGCAGGTCGTGGCTGATGGCGGCGAGCATGCGTGTCCGCTCATCAACGAAGCGCGTAGTGCGCTCGTGCATGACGTTGAACGCGCGCGCGATCTCGCGGATCTCATCAGGGCCCTGCAACGAAAGGGGATCGATGCGCTCGCCACGGCTCATGCGCTCGGCGGCATCGGTCAGTGCGGTGGTGGGGCGCACGATCCGGTTGACGAATACATACAAGAGGATCAGCACGGGCGGAATGCCCACCAATAGCGAGAAACGCAGTAGCTGCCAGCTGTCCCGCCACAACGACTGCACCGGCAGGGCTTGACGGGTATGCAGCCAACGGCCCCCGTCGAGAGAGAGATTGATCTCTACGCACTCCAGCCCGGTGCCTGCCTTGTCCACGGCCGGGTCCAACAGGCGAGTCGCATCATCGTTGCGACAGGGCATGCGAACGGAAATCTGGCTGTCGGGAATCCGTTGGCGCAGATCTTTCGCCAATGCCTGCTCGCGTTCCGAAGTGCCAGCCACGCTCGCCTGCGTGTTGATCCACAGTTGTGCCACGTTGTTGTTGAACGCTTCCAGCCATGTGTCATTGCCCGGTGGCGGGGTCTGCGCGAGGCGATAGGCAGTCAGGGTGCGCGAAAGCACGTGGTCACGGGCGATCGGGTGAAGCACGCCCGACTGCTGCCACAACCCTAATGCACCGAACAGCTGGCCCAGCACGAAGCCACCCAGCATCAGCAGAACTAGCTGGCCGCCAAGGCTGCGCGGCAAGTACCTCATGCGGCCGACTCGTGTTCAACTGTGGCTGCTAGCAGGTAGCCGTCGCCCCAGATGGTCTTGAGAAGGGTGGGGTGGCGCGGGTCGTCTTCGAGCTTGCGGCGCAGGCGGCTGATCTGGCTGTCGATGCTGCGGTCGAAGCTGACGTTGTCGCGCCGGCTAAGGTCGAGTAGATCGTCGCGGCTGAGCACCTGGTTCGGGCGTTCTAGGAAGATACGCAGCAGGCGGTACTCCATGGTACTCAACGCCACCTCCACCCCCAATGGGTCATGCAGGTGCCGGCGCAGCAGGTCCAATGTCCAGCCGGCGAAGCGCAGCTGCCCAGAGTCCGCGCTCCCTGCACTGGCGACGCCCCCGGCCCGGCGGAGCACGCTTCGGATGCGCGCCACGAGTTCGTCGACACTGAAGGGTTTGGTCACATAATCGTCGGCGCCTTGATCCAGCCCGGTGATGCGGTCGGCGTGGTCGGCCTTGGCGGTCAGCAGAATCACTGGCGTGCCGTAGTCCTGGCCGATGTGTCGACACAGCGAAAGACCGTCTTCGCCAGGCATCATCCGATCCAGCACAACCAGGTCGAAATGCAGCTTCAGCAGGTGCGCTCGTGCCTCCACCCCGTTGCTGGCGGTAGAGACCTCGAAGCCCTGCCGCCGCAGGTAAGCGGCCAGCGGATCGCGGATTGAACGGTGGTCATCGACAACCAGCAGGTGTGTCACTTGGGGGTGCGGCCAGTGGGGAATGTTAACGTTAGCAAGCCACCGGCACCGGTGTCGCCACAATTCGCCACAAAGGCTTGTGATCGCCCTGATACGTTCGGCTCATGGATACCCTTGAAGCTGCCTGCGTCGAATCCCAGCTGATTGCTGTTTCGGTCAATGATGAGCCGATCGGGCCTATCGGCAAGGCTGATTGTCATGCCGGTGAGGGGGTGCTTCACCGAGCATTCTCGCTCTTCCTATTCAATCGACAGGGGCAGGTTCTGCTACAGCAGCGCAGCGCGCTCAAACCACTGTGGCCGGGCTACTGGGCCAATAGCTGCTGTTCCCACCCCCGGTGGGGCGAGGAACTGCCCATTGCAGTCTCCCGCCGAGCTCGGGAAGAGCTGGGTGTAATGTTGACCGCGCCATTGACGTGGCACTTCAGCTTCATTTACCACGCGCGCTATCTCGATGTCGGCAGTGAGACTGAACTGTGCCACGTCTATTCTGCTCTTCTAGAAGATGTTGAACTGCACGTGGACCCCAACGAGGTCTGTGCCCACCGCTGGATAAAGAGCCATGAGTTGGATGCTGCGCTCAGGGAGGAGCCAGACGTCTACTCCCCTTGGCTTCATAGGGAATGGCCAGCCCTCAGGGCAGGGCGGGTCAGCCCGGCCAATTCAGCGCGACTCTGAGCATTTGCGCACACTTTTAGGTCGCTCGACCAGTCTAGACGGGCCGATCTGACCGTGCTAGCCTCGGTCATGTAGGTTCTTACCCACCGGAGCTCGCCATCATGTCGTCCGACGACGCGTCATGGAACGCCTTGCAGCAAGAGGCTCAAGTCCGCTCAGCGCTGTCCAGAGCTTCAACGCGAAGGGCTTCCACCGCTGCTGCCCGTCGAAGATTTCAGCATGCGCGGGAAGGTGCTCTGGATATTTCGATGACTCGTTCGAAACAGGGTCGTCGCTGACGAGGATGCGGCCCTGTGAGCGCTACGCTTCCACACAAGTTGTCGAAGCTCTTGGTGTAGCAGCCACTTGAAGGACTGCAACTGGCCCGCATGGCATGCCGCGATGATCACCGCCTATCCAAGGAATCGGGATGCCTTGGGTAATCCGCAAGAAGTGAAAAGAGAGGAAGTGAAATGGCCAAGACAATGAAAGCGATGGTTTACCGCGGCGAGAACGACATCCGTGTGGAGGACCGTGAGGTACCCACGATCTTGGAGCCGACTGACGCCATTATCCGAATGACAAAGACCACGATCTGCGGTACTGACCTGGGAATCTGGAAGGGCAAGAACCCGGAGATTGCCGCTGTCGCTGAAAAGAAGACTGGGTCGTTTGACGGTCGAATCTTGGGTCATGAGGGGATCGGGATCGTTGAAGAACTTGGAACGGCAGTGAAGCGCTTCAAGAAGGGTGACAAGGTCATTGTTTCCTGTGTCAGCCGCTGCGGCACTTGCGAGAACTGCCAGAAGCAGCTCTACGCGCACTGCCGCAACGAAGGTGGCTGGATCATGGGCTACATGATCGATGGCACGCAGGCAGAGTATGTCCGCACGCCTTTCGCTGACACGTCCCTGTACCCCCTGCCGGACGATCTGAGCCAAGATGTGGCTGTGCTGCTGTCCGATGCCCTTCCAACCGCCCACGAAATCGGCGTTCAGAATGGCAACATCAAGCCTGGTGACACGGTGGCGATCGTCGGTGCGGGTCCGGTCGGCATGAGCTGTGTCTTAACAGCCCAGCTCTATTCACCGAGTCAGATCATCGTCGTGGACATGGATGACAATCGCCTGGCGATGGCAAAAGATCTTGGTGCGACCGATGTGGTCAACTCCAGTCGAGAGAATGCAATTGAGCGAATCCTGGAGCTGACCAACGGCCGAGGCGTCGATTGCGCGATTGAAGCGGTTGGGATAGAGCAGACCTGGGACGTCTGCCAGCACGTCGTCAAGGAGGGGGGCCACCTTGCGAATGTTGGTGTCCATGGCAAGGCGGTGAGCTTCGCGCTGGAGAAACTCTGGATCAAAAACCTGACCATCACCACGGGCCTGGTCAACGCGAACACGACGGACATGCTGCTGAAGACATGCTGTTCCGGAAAGCTGCCGATGGAGAAGCTGGCGACTCACCACTTCGCGTTCTCGGAAATCGAGAGGGCCTACGACGTGTTTAAGCATGCTTCTGATGAGAAGGCCATGAAAGTCATCGTCGATTTCGCTACTTGACAGTAAACCGAGGGCTTTTCCGCAGCGGGTGGCAGCGACCCATTCAATGGTTTTGGACATGGTCAGCGCAGATGGCTGATGGTGGCCGGCATGCACTTGGGGGAGAAGGGATTCGCGCGTATCAATCGCATCAAGAAGGGCTACGCAGTCACTTATGAAAGCTGACGAAGCTTGATAGCGGGATGATGCCGGCTTGGCGCGGCGACGAACGAAAGGGCGGCTGGCGGCTTTCGCCGCCAGCCTACGGACGCGGGAGGGGACCCATCCGGTTCTTTAGAAGTAGTAGGCGGCTGAGAACGCTAGGATGTCCGTGCCGACATCAGATTTGCCTTGCGGCGTGCTGCCTGTCGCCGACACCAACGAAACCACGGGCTCATCGAGGAAAAGGTGTGTGTAACCGAAGCTGTATTCGGTCGAGTCGGTGACGCAGCGCTGCAGTCCCGCTGACTGCTTCTGGCCGGATGCTGCCACTGGTGACGGACTTAGGAAGGGACGCTTTGAGTAATCGAGATAAATCACTGTGTTAGACAGCTTTTGCCTTGAGGCAATCGACCTATCCCCGCCAGACAGGATTGAGCTTGTTGCCTAGCTGAGGTGCGGGCGCGCAACAAGCAAGAATGCGGGTGACCAGCTGTACAACGCGACCGTCCGAACTTCATCTACCTCGTAGCCGGCGGACGTCAACTCCCGCACCCACAGATCAGCCGGCTGTTCCCAGTTGTGACGCTGACTGGGATCGCGAACCTTGCCGAGCAGCATCGGTGCTAGGAAGCCCTCCGCGACCAGACTCGCCTGCTCGCCGTAACCTATCAGCCCGCTTTCAAAGCGAGCAGCGATTGACGCAATCTCTTCTTCACTGCCCGCCTCCAGATCTGGCACATCAAACTCAATGATTGCCAGCCTATCAATCCTGGACCTGAGCTCCCTCAATGCCCTGGTCCGTTCGCCAGGCTCCACGGATTGCAGGGAGAAGGTGGCCTGAGCAAGCGCCCACTTGGGGCCGACGTGCGGGCATTCAAGAAAGCTCTGAAGGGTCTTTGGCCACAGCTCGACTTCGGTGCCATCGTTCAGGCCGACCTTGCCAAGTCCAGCTTTCAAGCCCTCCAGCAGTTCCGAAGTGGGCTCAACGACGCCCAAGCGAGCGAGAGAGTTCCGGCTGGATGACAACGGTGGCAGGAGCGCTCGCCCGTCCCCGGCACCGATGTCCAGCAGTGATCGCGCATCAACCGACAAATGCAGCTCGGCGAGCGCGGCATGTACTGCCGAGTAAAGTTCGACATTGCCGCCCCCATTGATGAAGACCTGAAAGGCCTCAGTCTTCTCGTAGGGACTGCGCGCGGCCTGGCCTGCGACCAAGCTGGCCAAGGCGTCACCCAACTTTGAACCGGCGTCAGCTGCTTGCTTGAACGCCGATGCAGCGTCTGCGTGGCGCCCGTCGCCGGTCAAGCGAAGCCCCGCGCTTAGATGATCGAGCATTTCGATCATGGTTTGTTGATCCTTCAAAATGTAAAGAGTATGCCCGTGACATCGGAAGAGAGGCGGGCAAGAAGGTTCACTGAAAGCCTTCACCGACCCGCTCTCCATAACGCAGCGTTTGATTTTGCGGCGACTCTTTCACTCTAGCAATGCGGTTCGCGAAGTCAACGGCATGAAGCTGTTGGGCTCCGGCCAAGGCGGCGTGAGGCCCGCGAGTGCGCGGCAGGGCATCAGTGATAGGTTATTGAGGGTAGGGGCGGATGTCTGCTTACAGCCTTGGATTTAACGAGTCGGCACAGCAGAATGTTCCCGCCGCAGCGGCCTGGCCGTGCAGGTTGCTCATGGAAGACCAAACGCTCTATGGATGTCTCACATCTGGAGGCTTCGAATCTCAAGGGGCCAGCGGCAGCAAACAGTCCAGAAGCTCATCCACGGTCACCCGGATTTTCGGCGCGAGATTGCGTGTCAACGGCCACATAGCCTGTATCGGGGTCCCTCGTATACCCCGGGGCAGCCAGTACGGCCACAAGAGCACCGCTCCTCAGCTCATCGGCTACCAGCCAGGTTGGCAGCTGCGCAATGCCCGCCCCATCGAGGACGGCTGAACGTAGCGCCTCTCCGTCGCTGATGGTGTGCCGACCGTCGATCAACAAACTTGTAGTACCCGCCGAGCCTTCCGGCTGCGTCCAAGGAAGCACGCCGCCAGCGCTCGCGAACGTGAGGCAGTCGTGGGCAGCAAGATCGGACACGCATGCAAGCAAGCCGCAGTCCGCCAGGTAAGCCGGCGAAGCACAGGTCACCACTCGCTGATGCCCCAGGCACCGTGACGCAAGGAAGGCGCTGTTACCCGGCTCGCCCAACCTCACCGCCATGTCGATGCCTTCCTCGAGAAGATCGACAACCCGGTCGGAGAACCTTACCTCCGGACACCGGGGGCGCTGGAGGGTATTCCGTTTTGTCTGGACGTAATGAGCGATGACTATCGCGGGCTCTGGCCGGGCGGCAGCGAGCCGTGGTCGGCTGAACTCGAATTCTTTCACAACGCCTACGCGCGCCACCGCGTCTCCCTCGACCTGGTGCCCGAAGCGACGCATTGGTTCGATCAGGACGGCGACAGGGTCTGTCGATCGGTCTACAAGCACTCCGTCCTATGGTCACGGACGATGATTCTGAACAAGGACGACAAGGTGCCGACGCTGCAAGACTTCATGTCGGAGGACGAGGCTGAACCTTGAGTGCGCAGGCCAGTCGCGCAGCCAAGGACACGGCCTGGCGCGCTTTGATGGCATAGGGGCAGAAGCTGCGCTACGGTCGCCGACAAAGTGCGGACTCAGAGAAGATGGCGGACAAGGCAACGGCCGCACTTGGTGCCGCCCCCAACGCAAGGGCAGCACGCAGGCCCGGATTCATGAGCCGGGCCGAAGGCGTCAGCCGAGCGGAGCGAGGGAACGATGGAAGCCCCAAGGGGGCCAGACGCCGCAGGCGGTTCGATGCGCAGCACGACAGCGCGCCCCAGCCTGCCCCGGGGACGCCCCTTCAGAAGTCGGCTATCCTGTCGGAAACAAGACGGAACGCCCGCCGACGCGTTGTGCGGATGTCATTGCTGAATAAAAAGGACGACGCATGCCAGCGCTTTTCACCGTACTACCCAATGGCAGACGTGTGCCCGAAGGAGCCCGATCCCGGGCGTTCCTACTGACCGATAACTGGGACGACTGGTTCACCTACAGCACGCTGTACTCGCTGATCTTCTATGACGCGCGTGGCGACGAGTTTCAAGTGGGTGGTGTCAAGATCGGTCAATTTCAGATGACCGATGGCCAGCGTCGCCCGCTCATTCCCGATGAGTTCGATGAACTGGGCGAGGAGTTCTTCTCCTTGGGTCAGGACGACAGCTACTACGAAAAACTTAACGAGCTGGGGCCGGAGCTTCGAGACCAAATTCTCCGCGGCCTGCGCGACGTAGCGATCGATCAAGAACGTTTCGGGCGGGCGCTTGGCGAAAAAGTCACGGGCATTTCATTGCTGAGATCGGTCCCCAAAAAGACGGTCGAGACACAGTACTCACGACTCGCGGGAGGTGGCGCGCGCCTCTCTCGCTACGAGTTCACCTACACAGCCGGAAAAACAGGACGGTCGAAGGCTGAGCCGGTGACATTGTCCTTCGTGGTTGAGCCCGCATCCATGCCGCCGACCAACATCCACGTCCTGATCGGTCGAAACGGTGTGGGCAAGACCCATTTACTAACCCACATGTCGCGGTCTTTGGCCGACAAGCGCGCTGATGCAGCGGAGGTTGGATCTTTCACCGTGGTGAGCGAAGACGACGAGGACGATGACGGAGACCTGTTCGCGAATCTCGTTTCTGTCACCTTCAGTGCTTTCGATCCATTTGAGCCGCTGCCCAACCGGCGGGACAAGTCCGAAGGAATGCCGTATGCCTATATCGGACTCAAGCGATCGGGTACGAGCCAGGACGGCAAACCCCTCGCTCCGAAATCGCCGGAACGTTTGTCCACTGAGTTCGGTAGCAGTGTCCTGCTTTGCAGTAACGGCGCGCGTCTTGTGCGATGGCGCCGGGCACTGGAGAAACTTGAAGCAGATCCAATTTTTCGCACTGCGGATGTCGCAGGCTTGGCAGAAGAAGGGCTCGAGGACGACGAGCTCAAAGCCAAAGCGAAGAAGCTTTTTGCTGGACTCAGTTCAGGTCACAAGATCGTGCTGCTGACCATCACGAAACTTGTTGAAACTGTAGAGGAACGGACACTCGTGTTGCTGGACGAACCAGAGGCGCATCTTCATCCGCCCTTGCTGTCGGCATTCGTCCGCGCGCTGTCGGACCTTCTGGTCAATCGCAACGGTGTGGCCATCATCGCCACTCACTCGCCGGTCGTGCTTCAGGAGGTTCCTCGGAGTTGCGCCTGGAAGATACAGCGCAGCGGCCGCAGCGTAGAGGCGGAGCGGCCCGAAGTCGAGACATTCGGCGAAAACGTCGGTGTACTCACGCGGGAGGTTTTCGGACTTGAAGTCACGGATGCCGGATTCCACCAATTGCTTAGAGCCGCGGTTGCAGAAGACGACGATTTTCGCGCAGTGCTGCAAAAATTCGACAGCGAGCTAGGCGGAGAAGCACGTGCCCTTGTCAGGGCGCTCATTGCCAACCCCGGCCAGCGAGGGGGCGACATCGAATGATCAAGCTTGATCGTCCGATCCTCGACGCCGAGGACCTATTTGCAACTTGCATCAGCCGCATCCGGGATCCAGATCTGAAGCAGCGCATGGTGGACGTGACGGATGAGATCGTGGAAGCATCCGAAGAGTTCGCTGATGCGGCAGCGCACAACCGTCTTCACCAGATCGTGCGAGAAGCCATGGTCGGCGATCTGGTCACTAGAGCGGAAATGGAAGCCGTCTACACGAATAGGATGGCAAAGAAAGGCGCGCCCGGCCGGGACGCCTATGACACGCTGTTCACGTCGGCCCCTCAAGGAAAATGCCCGCTCTGCGGCCACCGAACGGTGTCAACGCTCGATCATCATCTGCCCAAGGCGCACTATCCGGCGCTCGCCGTCGCGCCTCTCAATCTGGTGCCGGCCTGCGGCGACTGCAACAAGGCCAAGCTGGCTAACCTGCCTGCCACCGCCAGCGAAGAGACTCTGCATCCCTACTTCGACGATATTACCGGCGATCGCTGGCTGTACGCCGAGGTGGTCGAGGAGGATCCGGCTGCGCTTCGCTTCTTCGTCAATGCTCCGGCGCACTGGGGTGCAGTCCTCACCGCACGGGTTGGTCTGCATTTCCGTACGCTGGGGCTGGCTAAGCTCTATGCCTCTGAAGCGGCCGATGAACTACTCAATATCCGCCATCAACTCCAGATCATCCACGCTGCTGGTGGCGCCGCGATGATCCGTGTCGAGATGGAGGAGCGTCGCCAGAGTTCCAGCGCGGTCCGCATTAACGGCTGGCGGACGATCACTTTCGAGGCTTTCGCGGAGAGCGCGTGGTTTTGCAACGGCGGATTCGGTTGAGTGTGGCGTCCCGCAGGCGGCTCGATGCGCGGCACCACCACGCGACCGGCGGCGTTTCTGGTCGGGGACGCCCAACCCGAATCGGCATGCAGGTACCTGGGCACCGATTCGTTGGCGGTCACTGAGGTACCGACAGACCGGGCTTGGTCAAATACGCTGCCAGGCATCTTCACCACCAAAGACAGGCCATGAATGCACTCCGATCCGATCACCCCAAGCAGATCTGCGAAAACATCCTCATCGGGGGGAGGCGCTACAACATCGAGCACCGCATCCTGCCCAGCGAAAACGCTTTAGCCGATCGGCTGCTTGCTCGTGGCATTGAGCTGACCGAGGCCTACGATGAACTGCACGACAAGCTCCACGCGCATCCGCATGCGCAGCAGGTCTTTCTAGGGCTTGTCCTGAGCACCGCCGCGTTCTGGAGCCCGGAGAAGATCGCGCGGGCGCGTGCCGCACGCGGCGATCTCGGCACCGTCAACCAGCAGATTGCGAAGAAGGCGGCAGAACTCGCCGGTCTGCTGCAGCAGCGTTCCGATCTGCACAACACCTCTGGCTTCAGCGCCGACACCCACTACCACGTGTGCGAAGTGATCGAGGCGGCGGCCAAGAGCAACCACCTTTTCACGTCGTACGTCCAGGAACGCCTCGATGCTCTTCATGGCCAGTTCGACCTGAAGTATTGGCCGTCGCTGAGCGACTTCCTGCTAGAACTGGCCTCCGATGCCGAGGACGCGGTCATGGAAGCCACAGACCCCTTGACTGCGGCCGCCACCGTGGCCTCGCGTCCGTCCCGGGCCGATTTCATCAAGGCGCTGCTCGCAGCGATCGACGAGAACAGCGAGCGCAACCACGGCCAACTGCCTAACGACTTCAAAGTCACCGACAACACGCTCGCTTCCTTGGCGAGTTGCGTGTTGGACTTGGGCGCCGAAGACTTGGTCGATGGCCCTTACGTGAAGCGGCTCCGTCAGCGTGAACGCGATGGAGCTAAGTAGTCACCGACGGGCCTTTCGGTGACTTCGTTTAGGGCCGATCAGGCGCAGCCTGGTCGGAGGCTTTCTTTTTTTTGGGGGGCGCCAAGCAACGCGCAACGGGGACGGACATCCCAGCCCTTCCCCTGGAGGAATGCCGAAGATCCGAACAAGACCGATTCCCAACGAACACCTTGTAACATAGTATCTGTTCCAGGGGACGACTCGGCACTAGAGCAGAGTCTGCGTCGACAAGAAAACAAGGCCTTCCATGCATATCTCCAAGCTCAGCCTGATCAACTACAGAAACTTCGCCAATACGAAGTTGCTGTTCCAAAAAGGCATCAACACCATCATCGGCGAGAACGGGTCCGGTAAAACCAACCTGTTTCGAGCGATCAGGCTGCTGCTCGATGACAATATGATCCGCTCTGCCTACAGACTGGAGCAAACAGATTTTCATCGCGGCCTCGGGCGCTGGCAGGGACATTGGATCATCATCAGTCTTGAGTTCGAGGAAATCTCGGCAGACGAGGCCGTACAGGCCTTGTTCCGGCATGGGACAGGCGTCATCGACGAAGAGGCCAACGGCAAGGCCACCTACAACCTCATTTTTCGTCCCAAGAAGGAAATCAGGCTACGACTTTCTCAGTTGGACGATGGCGACCAAGCTGGCCTCGATGCGATCCTGAATCCAGTCACTCTCGATGACTATGAGACCCTCTTCACGGGTCGTAGTGAGGCCGACTTCAACGACGCAGCCTTCTACAAAGAGGTGGTCGGTGACTTCGAGAATGTCCGATTCTGCGAAGAAGTCGAGTTCCCCGCAATCGGCGCCAAAATTCCGAACGTGCTGTCCGTCTCCAAGGAGATTTCCTTCACCTTCGTCCAGGCTCTGCGAGACGTTGTTTCGGAATTCCACAACAACCGAACCAATCCGCTCTTTTCGCTGCTAAAGGGCAAGAGTGGCGATATCGACCCCGTGGCGTTCAAGGCCATCACCGACGGAGTAAAGGCGTTGAATGACTCCATTGAGGCGTTGCCAGACGTGCAGGTCGTCCGGACGGATATCCGAGACACCATCAAGGACGCAGCTGGCGAGGCGTACTCTCCGGCGTCCCTTTCCATCAAGTCCGACCTCCCGGACGAAGCTGACAAGTTATTTCAGTCGCTCAAGCTGTTTGTCGGCGAATCGGGAGAGGATCACGAAGGGCCGATCCACGAGCTGAGCCTGGGCGGAGCGAACCTGATATTCCTCACCCTGAAACTGCTCGAATTCAAGTATCAGAAGGCCAAGCAATCGATTGCCAACTTCCTGTTGATCGAGGAGCCGGAAGCCCACATCCACACGCACATCCAGAAGACGCTGTTCGACAGGCTCAAGTACGACGACACTCAGATCATCTATTCGACCCATTCGACGCATATCTCCGAGGTCAGCAATGTTCAGAACGTGAACATTCTGGGCAGGGAGCGCGACCGATGTGAGGCCTACCAACCTGCCGTGGGCCTTAACCCAGAAGAGATCGGCAACATCCAACGCTATCTGGATGCTGTCCGCAGCAATCTGTTGTTTGCCAAGAGCGTCATTCTGGTGGAGGGCGATGCCGAAGAAATTCTCGTCCCGATCCTGGTCAAAAACGTGCTGGGCATCAGCCTTGATGAACTCGGCATCAGCCTAATCAATATCCGCAGCACCGGTTTTCAGAACGTCGCGGTTCTCTTCCACGATGACCGAATCCGGAAGCGATGCAGCGTCGTGACGGATCTCGACAAGTCGATCATTGACACAACGCCGGCGGCGGGAGACTCCGAAGGGCTGCTCAGGCGCAAGAGCAAGTACCAGACATCCCAAGAAAAAGGGATCGCCAGGAAAACGCTGCTGGAAGACACCTTCAAAGAAAACCCCTGGGTCTCTCCTTTCTTTGCCCCTCACACCTTTGAGGTCGACTTCGTTGCTGCCGGCAATGCTCGCAAGGTGGTCGGCATCCTTCCTGATGTCTACAAGGATGGCCCAACCATTGCGAAGGCCAAGGCAGAGCTTGAGGCCGCGGACATCGCGCTATACGGCCAACGCGCTCTCACCATGGCGGACAACTATGGGAAAGGATGGTTTGCCATCTTGCTGGGAAAGAAGATCGATCCGCAGACCGCCATCCCGAAGTACATCCTGGACGCCATCGCTTTTGCGCACCCCGTAGTCACAAAGGAAGTTTGGTTCAACGTACTGAGCTACCGCGTGAACTACATCGATGCAGAGGATTTCGTCACTGCGGCCGCAGTCTTCGCAGATTTCAGGGCCAAGCTGCTGGCCTTCAGAAATGGAGACATCGACTTCGTAGGCATCCGGAACGAGATGCTTGCCACATTCCCCGACGACCGCATCAACGACGTCCTTGAGGTCTTCTAATCATGTTCATGTGGGACAAAGACGACCTGAATCCGGAGCAGGAGGTCGCCATTCTGGAGCCCGGGAGTGTTTTTCTCATCGCTTGTCCCGGCAGTGGGAAGACCCGCACGCTGACCTACAAGATTGCTTATGAGCTGTCCAGACTGAAATCGAACAAGCAGTTTGTTGTCGCGATCACATATACGCACCGTGCCGCCGACGAGATTCATGAGCGCATCGAGAGTCTGGGGGTGGACACATCCCGGCTATGGATAGGAACGATCCATTCATTTTGTCTTGAATGGATATTAAAGCCCTACGGCATCTATCACCAGGAGTTGGCTCGCGGATTTCGCGTGATTGATCAGCATGAGCGCGAGAAGATCTTGGAGGCGCTATGCAAGCCATACCAGAAGCCAAAAATAACATTCTGGGATTGCGAGTTCTATTTCACCGAAACTGGTTATGTGCTTTCTTGCCCCCAAAATTGGAAGCATACCGGGCTGCACGCCATACTTGGGCAGTATTTTGAGCGGTTGCGTGAGAGTCGGCAAATCGACTTTGAACTCATCCTCTACTATGCGTACCAACTGATTGCGAGTCGTCCTGCAATCAGCGAGCTCCTTGGGCAGTTGTTCTCTTTTGTGTTGGTCGATGAATATCAGGATACCAAGAGAATTCAATATTCGATCATCACGGCCATCTTGAAGTCCGGCCAAGGTGCGACTAAGGCCTTCATTGTTGGAGATCCCAATCAGGCAATTTACCAGTCGCTCGGCGGATACCCGATTGCCTTCGAGGATTTCAAGGCGATGGCGGGCATTGACCTTGCAGAGCTCGAACTTTCGAGGAACTACCGCTCCTCCGAGCGCATCATCGATTACTTCGGAAACTTCAACGTCCACGCCACTACCATCGAAGCCGCATCCGACGACAAGGCGTATCCAAGCCTCGTTTCATTCAACGAGACAGTAGGCAAGGCGGACCTGGAGGCGGAACTGATCCGGCTTATTCGGTTCAACATCGAGACCATTGGCATTGCGCCCCACGAGGTATGCGTGCTGGCGCCCCAATGGACGCATTTGGCAAGCATGACTCGACGCCTAGTCGCCAGCATGCCTGAGTATTCATTCGATGGTCCCGGCATGGTTCCTTTCGCGAGAGACCCTGAGAATTTTTGGTACAGGCTTTCGAAGATCGCACTTACGCAGGCATCGCCGGGTATGTATGTGCGCAGACTCCGCTGGGCCGGAGAGATTCTTAATGACTTGGAGGCGGCTGGCGCGAGTGTGTCGAAACTCACGCGGAAGTCATTGCTGAGGGAGTGCAACGCGATCGAGATCGATGAAACAGATGGGCTGGCCTACCTTCGCGCATTCTTCGAGCTGTTGTTCGTGAATCTGGGCATCGACTTTCGCCTTTTCACATTGCTTCAGGAACATCACGTTGCGTTCTTCGAAAGCTCGCAAGCAAGGGTCGATCGGCTGAAGAGTGAAGGCAGCGAATTCATAGGAGACATTGGGACGTTCAGGAAGGTTTTTCAGCACCGAACTGGGATTACGATTTCCACAATCCACGGCGTGAAGGGTGCGGAGTTCGATGCGGTAATCGCCTATGCTTTGTTGGAAGATATGGTGCCGCATTTCAATGATCCGAATGGCCAAGAAAGTGCGATGAAATTGCTGTATGTTATCGGATCGCGCGCTAGAAAAAATCTGCACCTGATCTCGGAACGGGATCGTGTTCGTCAGTATTCAGGTGATGAATATCAAGTCACCCGTAAGCTTGCTGAGTGCATTTTTGGCTATGACGATATTCCATAGGAGAAAATTCTGTGTCCCCTAATATTCAGATTTAGGCCATCGAATGAAGCTTGCACTATTTGAAGGGCAGAGACGCGCGCCTGCGCCAGGCCTGCAAGGCCAATGTCCTAGTTGCGGTGCTCCTGTAATGGCAAAGTGCGGGAACTACAAGATCTGGCACTGGGCGCACAAAACGCGTGAGCACTGTGATCCTTGGTGGGAGTCGGAAGGAGAGTGGCACCGCAGCTGGAAGGACCGCTTTCCGCAAGAATGGCAGGAAATCCCGCATCAAAGCTCAACCGGCGAGCGCCATGTCGCGGACATACGCACGCCGGCTGGTTTGGTCATTGAATTCCAACGCTCAACCATCCACCCTGACGAAGTTCTCGCGCGTCAAGCCTACTACGCGAAGATGATCTGGGTAATAGACGGATGCAAGAATGAGTTCGATCCGATAAATTTCAGCAACTGGAGAAGCCAGCCTAACGAGCACGGGCTCGCTCAGTTCGCGGTGTTCGGTCGAAGTAAGCTCTTCGAGCGTTGGCACACCGAGAAGCCTGTTTTTATCGATTTCGGCAAGGCCGGGTTCTGGCGTATAGCGCACTACAACCCAAAGACTAAACGCGGGGTTGCATTAATTGTCGACAAAGAAGCATTCGTCCGCATCGCTGGCTCTGGTTCGACGGATTTCAGCGGTCAAGGTGGCCCAGCCTCGCCACTTTGAAGAACTATTGAGGCCACTGTGTGGCGACTTTGTCGCGAGTGGAGAGGGGCGGCGCTACGGAACAGTCGGCACCCCATCGAGATTTGCACAATAGGAGAGATTGATGGCGCTGCCTAACTGCCCATTTGAAGAAGGGGACCGCATTGATCACAAGCTGTTCGGGTTCGGCACAGTTGCCGGCGCACCCGTAGCGATGGTCGGTCCGGATTCCCGGAGCGTCAGTGGCGTCCGCGACGCTGGTTGGAGTGTTCCGGTCAAGTGGGATGATCCGAAGCGGACTGCGGGAGCAGTCGCGCATCACGTGCTACGCAAGGTATCGTCGCCGGACTCTCGGCCGTTCGCCCACTGGGATCGTCAGTGGCAACCGTTGCTTCAAGCGTGGCTGACCGCTCGAAGAGAAGTTGAGCAGGTCTCCTCAAGCTTCCGGCCCGTGCCTGAGTCTGCCGATCTGACACGAGTTCAAGAGGCCGAGCGAAGAGCATTGGAGGCAATGCAGCGCTTCTGGGAAGAAGAGCGAACAGAGGGCCATCCGTAGGCTGTTCTCTGTGAAAGGGTTGTCTCTGCCTCCAGCTGACGTCCAGAGGGGAATCCAGTATCCTTAGGGCTGATTGATGATGATGTCGAAGACGTCGCTTCCTCACGAATCGCTCCATCTCCCGCGCTAGCAAAAGATCTGCGCTTCTGACGGTAAAAGCGACGGTATAGACCCATGTCGATCACAGCCAAGTCCTTTAACCATGCGGGTTTGGGTGGCCTGTTGATGATGGAGTGGGGTGTGTACCCTATCGTAGTCGCATGCAGATGGCACCTGGACAGCTCCAGCCTTGTGCATTGGCTTTAGCACTTGGGGCTGACGCCCACTTCTGATCGAAGACTGCTAGCACCTGATCTAGATGAAAGTTGCTTCGTCGAAATCTCCAGCGTTTGCCGTCTTGGGTCCACAGTCGGGCGGCAAGTGCTGTCTGTCCCTCACCGAAAGTTGCCTCCGTTCTCCGGAATGGCAACGGTCGCCGGCGCTGCTCCAAGATCGGGGATGCCGGCCATGTAAGGCCCGTCGCGGTTGTGGTCGACGACCCGGTAAGACACAGATGCCGGCGAGGTTGGCCCCGGGGTCTTGCCTCACCCATAGTTAGGTAGTACGTAATCACTCCATGCCTGCATCATTGGTCGACGCTGCTCCAGCAGGTCGGTGCGATGGTAGGCCGCTTCCACTTGGCTCTTAACAGTATGGGCCAGTGCACGTTCTGCAAGATCTCTGGCATATCCGTGCTCGCTACACCAGTCCCGAAAACTGGAGCGAAAGCCGTGTGCGGTGGCCACTCGACTATTTGAGTCGCTGGGAGCCTCTAGCCGCCGCAAGAGTGCCGTTAGGGTCATATCAGACATTACGGTTCTCGCGCGAACAGACGGGAAGGGCAGCTGATGGTGCTGGCCGAACTGCTGTTGGAGCAGGAGCAGCGCTTGCCTCGAGAGGGGTACTCGATGTGCTTGTTTCGCCTTCATCCGGCCAGCCGGAATAGTCCAGACTGCGCCCTGGAGATCCACCTCATCCCAGGTCATCCCGCGGACCTCCCCGGAACGGGCGGCAGTGAGGATAAGAAAGAGCATCGCTCGCCTTGTGACGTCCAGATCCGCAGCGCTGTCAAGCTCTGAGGCGGCAAACGCTGGCAGTGATTGCCATGGCATGGCGGGCTGGTGCTCCCGTCGGATGCTTAGGCTCGGCTGTCCGGGAAGAAGATGGCCCACTACGTCGACGGGGTTCGCGTTGTTGAACCCATGGGCCCATCCCCATGCCATCACAGCATGAATCCGCTGTCTGACCCTCGAGGCTGTCTCCGCCTTCTCCAGCCAGATAGGTCTTAGTACGTCGGCCACATGGCGCGGAGTGAGCTGATCGATCTGGATAGCGCCGATCCTGGGGAAGGCGTATTCAGTCAACGTGTTGATCCATTGCTGAGCATGTTTGGCGTTCTTCCAGCCGGGCCTCAGCTCTTCGTGTACTTGGATCGCAGCCCCTTGGAAGGTTGGGACTGCCTGTCTCTGTTCCTGGGCCTCCTTCTCAGTCAGTGGGTCTTGCCCATTTGCGATCTGCTCACGCATCTCGCGGCCGATCTTTGCAGCCGTGGCGATTCCGACTTCGGGGTAGGCGCCCAGCCCTGCATTGCGTCGCTTGCCGCTAACGGGGCTTACGTAGCGGAGTACCCACTTGCCGCTGCCTTTTTGCTTCTTCGAGGGGAGCAGCGTCAGGCCAGTTACGCCGCCGTGGGGAACCGGATGGCTACCGGGGGCGATGCCTCTGGCTTTGAGATCTGTGAGGAGTGCCATGAGGCCCTTGGGTGGTTTCAGTATGCCATTCAGTATGCCATTTGTACGCCGCCGCGCGCGCACGTGCGTGGATGGTACTGGATGCCATGCGGGCGTAAGGTGTTGACGAAGCGGGATAAATGACGGGATCGAAGTCTTTCCCGGACTGCTATGGACCGATACATGGACGACACTCTCTCCGCCAATGACCCTTAAATCATTGATTTGAAATTGAAATCCTGATTTGGGTTTACGGGAAGGCAGGAAGCATGTCGAGGAAACGCTCGCATGCGCATCCCCTATGCGGCTGTCGCCGGATGGCGTGATGCCCTACAGAGACTTACGGGGATGTTTTGCCTGCGCAGCTTCTGCATGTTCTGCCAAATACTGCTGACGAGGGGCATTGGACTTCTTGACAGGCGCTGAGAGCCCTCGACCACGAAGATCCGCGTAGCTGGTGCCGATCAGCGAGGTCGCGACCTGCGTCTTGATATCGGCGTCAATCCAGATCAAGCCAAGATCGAAAAGGGTGTGTATGTCAGCACGGAGCAACAAGCCGTTGTTGACGGTATACGTATGGTCGCCACGGAATGGCAGGATGTGCGCTGCTTCCAATGTTGCCGTAACGTCGCAGCCTGTGATCGCGCACCTACCGCCATAGGCCTTGAGCAACTTCGTTCGGAACCCAGCTTGGCCGCGGCGCATTGCGATGGTGGTCAGGGCCCACTGGCGGGCATCTTCGCTCGAGTCGATTGGAGGCGTGAGGAACTCAGCGCCTGCCTCGGCTGCTAAGACAAGCCGTTCCTCTATTGTGGGCTCGCCGGACTCTGCGTCAGTTTTCTCAAAGACGACGGAGAAGATGCTCTCGTTCACTTCTTGAACGTAGCCGGTCCACTCAGTGCGGGCCTCGAAGACCTTGCGCTTTTTTTGCTTGTCCGCCCACCGCACCATCACCATACGGACAGGAAGCCCCTTCTCGGAAGCAGTTGCGAGATGGGTGAGGGTCCCAGTGCGTCCGGCGCGATTCGTCCACCCAGAGGTGTCAATGCGGTAAGTCCGTTTGTTCCCCTTCTTGGGAAAGCGGTCTTCCCAGACGGTAATCACGGCCTGCCGAGGCTTCGTCGCAATTGCTGAGACAGACCAGCGCATGTTGTCCAGCTTCGCGCCATGCTTCTTGAACTCTTCCTTGATTCCCATCGCTTTTCGCGTCCCTATGCAATTCGTACAGCTTCAGTGAGAAGGCGGTCATCGCCGACATTGTCTAATGCGTTAGCGGCTCGGCTGCGAAAGACTGAAGTCTCTCGCGAGAAGGTGCAGCAACTTTCCGAAAGCACTTATGGCCGTGGTTCTGGGTCCACGCTTAAAAAGCTATTGCATCGTTGGAAGTCACTGCCCGACCAGCCCCGGAGTGTGGGCATCCATATCCATCCAGTGACTGCGACCAAGCGTGAACTATGATCCAGCGGTGACGCGGTCAAACACGTGCATGGTTCGCTGCTTGAACACAAGGTGGACATCGATCACTCCACTCTCATGGGGCATACGTGCCAGAAAGCCGCACGGGTAATCCGGCCACGTCATCATCCACCTGGCTCTCAAGAATGCGGACCGGCCCTCTGTTGGCCCTGCATCTTCCGCAGGATCTCCTCGCCGGGACAGCCACTGCCCATGCCACTTGGCCGCCACTGCTCGATGGAGGCACCGATCCGTTCCTCCAAGTGATGAACTACTCCAGCCATGGCAGGGTCAGCCAAAGCGCAGATCCTTCCCGACGCGACGAGTGCATCTGGCATGTCAGCCTTGTGCCGCAAGTAAAAATACTCGGGGGTGGCGTGGCGCTGAAGCACCTCAATGAGGGTCCCAACGATGCGATCGGCATCATGGTCAGGAAGCAGGTATGCGCTTCTCAACAAAGCCGAGCGCTTGTCGATCAACACCAAGGTGTGGCGGGCTTGATCGGTCCGTGAAAGGGTTCCTCGGCCTGCATCGCTGCAAGGGAGCGATAGCCATGGACGGCTGCGATCAGTTCGCGGATCTGCTCCTTTTTTAGCGGCAGTCCAGAGGAAAGAAACGCGGTCTCGGCTAGCAAGTCCGGGCCCGAATAGATATCAGGTGTCATTGGCAAAGTCCTATCAAACGGGGCAGGTGAGCGCTTACTTCTGCTTCCGTTGGCGTTTGCCAAGCGTTGACATGGGCATGCGTTTGGGACGGTCAGTCAAACTGATTCGAGCGGCGTGGGCGCGGCAGGTCAACGAGTCTCGATCGGTGTGCGGCGAATCGAAGAATGGCTCCGGGCCGGCCTAGAAGTAGCTAAAGTTAAATCCTCCTCCGCCGTTAACGAGCTTAGCCGCGCTATGGCGACTGCCCCTCGTCAGTAAGGCGGCACACAACAGACATCGGAAACATCAGGAGCGGGATATGTCAAAAGGAAGATTTGCGCTAGTCGCTGTGTTCGCCATCGGGCTTACTGGTTGCGGCAGCCATGACTGCAACTCAGGTGATGTCCATGAGACACTGCTGAGCTTGCTGGCCGGCGATACCTCGGGGATGGAGAGCATGGTGGAAAACGCCTTCGGCGTCGGGCCAACGGCTGAGTCACTTCAGGCGTTTGCCGCGGGAACGGTCACCGAGATCGTGACTCTAGAAAAGAATAAGAGCACAGGCGCCTTCGTCTGCAACGCCAAGGTCACCATTCCTGTGTCGGAAGACAGGGAAGTAAGTCTGCAGATGGACTACGAGGTGCGCCAAGTGGAGTCTGGTGATTCGGACTTCCAAGTGCTTGCCAGCAAAAGTGACATCAACCGCATGCGTGCAAATGTCAATGGCACAATTAACAACCACCTTCGCGCGAAGGCAGAGGCAGAGCGTAAGGAGCAACGCAAACAAGCGTTTCTCGACAATCCGCCCATCGCCATGACGGACGAAGAAGCTAGCGCTGCCATCATTGAGGACATGAGTCGTTACAACAGCAGCTTCGCCGAAAGTTCGCATGCCATTGTGGGCCAAGACTTTGGCGGCGAAGGCTACAAGGACTACGTAATTGCATACCGCAGCCACCTATATGGGGATACGTATGGTTGGAGCTACAAGCACTACTGGTCGACGGCGCGCGAGCCTGGCGAGAAGGTCTCACTAGACGGCAATTCGGACCAGGAAATCACGCGCGAGCACGACCTTACCAGCTTGCAGCTACATAACGGCGTGGTGACTTTCTCTGACGGAAACGGGTGGTCTCAGGCGGCAGAAATAGTCACCGGCAAGAGTTATCACAGCAGCAAGCTGTGACGTGCTTTCGTGTTTTCATGCCCGCCTCTGGTCTGGCGGGCATGGTGCGCCCACGCTCGTAGTTGTAATAAAAGAGTCTGAAGACTCGATTGATGTGGACTCGATGGTTCGCAAGTATGCAAATAACTTCGAGTTGGAAGTCTCTGTTGAAGTCTTCGACCTGAGATCGCTTATGAGTGAACTTGATAGGTAGCCGCCATCAGCGGCATTTAGCAAGCGCGGCCCAGTTCGAGACCAGCATCCGCACGTCCACCGTCCACCCCCTTTAAGCGACACGCCCCCGCCGAGTCGCACCAGGCGAGTACCCCATAACACGCTTGTAAGCCCGACTGAAAGCCGCCTGCGAAGCGTACCCAAGACGCTCTGCCACCACCTCGATGGAGAGGTTCTGGTGGCTCAGCCATTGGCTGGCCAAGTGCATTCGCAGCTCAGTCACGTAGCGCAGGGGCGCGGTTCCAATTACGGTCTGGAACCGGTCTGCAAACACGGAACGCGAGATGTTCGATTCCGCAGCCAATGCTTCGACAGTCCAGTCCCGCCCAGGGTCTCTGTGCAGCGCAAGCAACGACAGCGATAGACGAGGGTCGCGCATCGCCATGACCAGGCCGGAGGCGCCGTCGCAACCACGCTCGACCCAGTCACGGACAATCATGGCGGCCACTGCATCCGCCAGCCGCGCGAGTATGCCTGCATAGCCAATGCGTCCGGAACACACCTCGCGCTTCATCGCGTCGACCATCGGCAACAGCCCAGGGAACTGCGTGGCGTTGCCATCGCACAACATCACCGCCGGCATCACCTTGCTCAACCCTTGCATGCCGCCCAGATCGAACACCATGCAGCCGTGGAAGAGCACGGCGCTGGGCACGGCATGTGTGCTCGGGCACGTGTCTATCCCGCTCACTGCGTCGCCTAACGGGGCTGCGTCGATCGTTTCCAGGCACTGGACGGGATGGTCCTCGCTCGACAGCAACGCGTGTTCGTCTCCGCGGGGAAGAAGCACGACATCCCCGGCGGATAGACGGCGTTGGCTGCCGTCTGCGCCACGAAGAATCGCCGTGCCCACTGCCAGGTAATGGAAGTAGGCATGGCCTGGCTTCCGGGGAAATCCAAGCCCGAAGGTCGGCCCGGTCTGAATGCGCCGGTATTGAACGCCATGCAGCCGCATGCCGGTCAGCAGTTCGCTGATCAGGTCGGTGGGCTGGAGTGGCGTGTGGCTCATGGAGACGGTCCGGGGTTTCGATCAAAAATACAGGTCGGACAATCATAGATCATCCTGGCTGGGCTCCCTAGACTCTCGGCTGCACGAATGCACTGGGATCTGTGATGAGCAATAACGTAGTTGATGCCGCGAACACGCCTGATTCTGTGGACAGGGGGAGCGGGGAGCCTTCTTCATCGGCGTGGGTGGCGGTGTTTTCGCTGGCCATGGGGGTCTTCGGGCTGCTCACCGCGGAATATCTGCCTGCCAGCCTGCTGACGCCGATGGCGGGGGACCTGGGGGTGTCGGAGGCGCTGGCCGGGCAAGCGGTGACGGTCACTGCGGTTGTGGCCTTGTTCGCTGGGCTGTTGGTGCCGCGGCTGACCCGTTTGATGGACAGGCGCCTGGTGCTGTTGAGTTTCACGGCCCTGATGATTCTCTCCAACGCCTTGGTGGCGTTGTCGTCCAGCATGGGCGTTCTGCTGGTGATGCGCGTCCTTCTGGGCATCGCGCTGGGCGGTTTCTGGAGCATGGCAGCGGCCGTGGCCATGCGGTTGGTGCCGCCCCAGCGCGTGCCTCGCGCGCTCTCGATCATCTTCAGCGGGATTGCGGTCGGCACGGTGGTGTCGGTTCCGTTGGGGAGCTACCTCGGCGGGCTGCTGGGTTGGCGCAGCGCCTTCTGGGCGGCGACGGCGGTGGGTGGACTCACGTTTGCGTTCCAGTGGTTCACGCTGCCCCGGATGGCCCCGCGTCAGGCGGCTGTCCCCGAGTCGGTGGTGGCGCTGCTGCGCCGCCCGGGCGTTGCGGTCGGCATGCTGGGCTGCGTCCTGGCGCACACCGGTCAGTACTCGCTCTTTACTTACATCCGCCCCACGTTGGAGAGCCTGGGGCAGATGAGCGCCGATGGCCTGGCGCTGATCCTGCTTGGATTCGGTGTGGCGAATTTCGTTGGCACTCTCCTGGCCGGTTGGCTCATGGAGCGCAGTCTGAAAGTCACGCTGGTGCTCATGCCTGCCTTGGTTGGCGTAGCCGCGCTGGGCATGCTCCTGTTGCCGGTGGGCGTCGGCGGGCTGTCGATCCTGGTAGCACTGTGGGGTCTGGCCTTCGGCGGCGTGCCGGTTGCGTGGTCGAGCTGGGTCGCGCGTGCGGTGCCTGACCAGGCCGAGAGTGCCGGCGGGATGGTGGTCGCTGCGGTGCAGTCGTCCATCGCAGCGGGCGCCGCGTTGGGTGGCGTGGTGTTCGGGCTGGGCGGCATCGTTGCAGTCCTTACCGTTGCCGCAGCGGTGATGCTCCTCGCCAGCCTGCTCATCGCGCTCCGGGTCAGGGTGAGCTCGGCGGCGTTGTCGGCAGGTCCGGCGTTTCATATCTAGGCGACCACACCAGGAATGCACGTCGGGAGTGAAGGACTGTCGATGTAGTCGGCGTCCTGTCTCCGCTTCCGCTAAAGTGCTCGGCCCTGTTTTAACTGGCGCTCGCTCCCGAGCGTGCACTTGAAGGACGTTGTTGTTGATGGTGGTGAAAGGTCTGGCGGTGTTGTTTTTGGTTTCTGCGTCGTTTTCTGGTGTGGCAGCAGAGCTGGTTGGCCGCGCGACGGTCACGGACGGGGACACCCTCACCGTGGCCAAGCAGCGCATCCGCCTGTGGGGCATCGATGCGCCGGAAAGCGCGCAGCAATGCACCGGTAAAGATGGGCGCACTTGGCCCTGCGGGCGTCGGTCAGCCGCCGCGCTGGACGGCTATCTGCTGGAAAAAACCGTTCGTTGCCAGCCCAAGGACACGGACCGCTACGGCAGGGTGGTGGCGGAGTGCTTTGTCCAGGGGGCGTCGGTCAATCGGTGGATGGTGCGCTCCGGTTGGGCGGTGGCGTACCGCCAGTACGCTACGGCATTCATTGCAGACGAAGCCGACGCGCGCCAGCACCAGCGGAACCTCTGGCAGGGGCCGTTCCAGATGCCAGCCGACTATCGTCGCAGCAAGCGTGACCAGGCCGCGCGACACGCCCCGGCGGCCACGCAGCCGGCGCCGGGCGGATGCCAAATCAAGGGCAACATCTCCCGCCAAGGCAAGAAGATCTACCACGTGCCGGGCCAGTGGGACTACGCGCGCACGAGTATCGACACGAGCCGCGGCGAGCGCATGTTCTGCAGCCCTGCCGACGCAGTGCGGGCAGGGTGGCAGCCGGCCAAGCGCTGAGCGTCTCAAACCCTCCCATGCAGGCGGCGACGCAGCGCGCCCGCCGCTGCCGCGATGGCCATCGCAGGCAACGCCAGCACCAGCGCATACACCAGTCCGGCCAGCAACAACGGGCCAACGCCCGAGACCACGGCCACCACCGGCACCTGCAGCGCCATGAGCAACAGTCCCCACAGCCACGCCTTGCGGGGGAAGCAGGCGCCTAGAACCGCGGCAATAGCCAGTGCGATGGGATAGACGACGGTCCAGAACGCCGGCGCATCCCAAGGCTCGCCGCCGGGTGTCCGCCAGGCCACCAGCACCCAGAACACCACGCCGATCTTCAGCGTGACAGCCGCTGCTGCAAGAAGATTTCCCGTCGTCCGCATCGTTGTGCTCCTGCGCGAACAGGCAGGATGCCACGCGTTGAGGGTGTGCCCCACATTGGCGACGCATTGCGTCGTACCAGTGACGGCATCAGGATATTGGCGGCGGTCAGCAAATTTTGACGCGCTCTTGGCGCCTGCTGAGGATACTTTTCCGTCATTGTTCCAGAGGAGAAGGGCAATGGCCGCCAGACAAAAGACCCCGTCAAACCCCCAGGTGCTGAGGATCGAAGCGATGCCGCTGGGCTTCGGCGAAGCCGCCGTCGTGATCGAGCTGGCCGCCGAGCCACCGAAGCGCTGGTTCAAGGCGCTCAAGCGGGAGATGATGTACTCGGAGGGCCTGGAAACCGCGTCGGCGAAGTTCGACGGCTGCTTCGTCTACCTCGTCGGGCTGGACCCGGCCCTGGGAAGCGCTGTGCGCTGTGCCAGCCGATTGCTTGCAGCGGTGCAGGAAGGCTTTCAACAGAGCAGCACGGTTTCTCCAGAGATGTCGACGATGGCTGTTGACGGCGGGTCCCATCCGCCTGTGTCCCTGCACATACCGCGTTCACCGATGGGTCGGAACGAAGCATCCGGGGAGATGAACATCAGGATCTGACCCTTGTCCTGGGAAGGGCTTCCTCACGGGAAGTATCGACACGTCGACCATCGTCGACCGGAAGGTCGATGTCCGAGGGGCGCTATAGAAAAGCAGTGGCGCCGATGACGTTTCTGGCCTTGCACCCGGAGTACGTTGAACGTAATTTACGTTCAGCGTAGGTCCGGGTCATGCTTGTTGGCATGACCCGCACACCTACCTCGATCCGCTCTGTATTCGCCCGCCGCTTGAAGGCGTGCCGGGTAGATCAGGGCTTGTCTCAACGCGCGTTGGGGGTGCTTGTGGGATTACCGGAAGACGTGGCGGGCGTTCGCATCAACCGATACGAACGGGCCGTGCACAATTGCGATATCGAGACAGCGCAGAGGATCGCGTCTGTGCTGGGGGTTTCCGTTGCCTATCTGTACGCGGAGACGAATGACCTCGCGGAGCTCATCCGCCAGTTCAGCAGGATGTCCGCCAAGGAGCAGGAGGCGCTCCTCGCCAATGTCCGGCGCAAGGCAACGTAGTCGTTCGTTCGCACGCAGCCCGAGGAGCATGCGCGGGTCCACAAACAACTCGCTCCCACACCCACGCCCGGCCTCCCGCCGGGCGCCGGGCGGTCCCTGACGGCCCTGTCAGTTCGGCCGCTACTGGTGCCGCATCACCGCCTCCAGATGCGCCTCCGGATCGATCATGTGCGAGTGGTCATCCTGGTCCAGCTGGATCTCCGCCCAGTGGATGGCCCCGTTGAACCTGCCGCGCTCGGTCACATAGCCCTCATACACCGGCATGCCGGTGTCGATGCCCACGTCCAGGCCCTCATCGAAGGAGTAGTACAGCGGATGGGTACGCTCCACCTCGCCGGTACCTGAGGCTTTCCCGTCGATGTACAGGGTGACCGTGCCACCGCGCCCGATGCCGCCGCCCGCGTAGGCGAATTCCACCCGCACCTGATGGCGGCCGGTGCCGATGTCGGCCTCGGACAGCACCGTCTTCCGCAGCAGTCCGCAATGGTTGTAGTGGTAGCCCAGCTTGCCGTTTTCGGCAAAGAACGACCAGCCGCCGGTGCGTCCGCCCTGGGCGACGATCACGCCGTTGAGCGTGCCACTGGCGGGCGCTTCGATCTCGGCGGTTACCGCGTAGGAACGGTTCTTGACGTTGATCGCTACGTTCTCGCCCAGGCGGGTCATGCCGGGGTACAGCCGCAGGCTGTCGCCGGTGGTCAGCGTGGGACGTCCGGCAAGTTCGGGATTCATGCGTTCGGCGGCGCGATCGTCGATCGGCAGGACGTTGTGGCGAACCGCCTCGATCAGGAACAGCTGCTGCAGCTCGGCCAGCTTGTCCGGCTGCGCGGCGGCCAGGTTGTCGGCCTGGGTCCAGTCCTGGGTGGTGTCATACAGTTCCCAGACGTCCTGCGAAAAATCCACGCCCTTGGCCACCACATTCCAGGGGGTGCGGTGCTTGGTCTGCGCGGTCCACCCGTTGTGGTAGATGCCGCGGTTGCCCATGATCTCGAAGTACTGCGTGAGGTGGCGCTCCTCGGCATCGGCGTCGTTGAAGGTGTAGGCCATGGAAACGCCGTGCATCGGTACCTGGGTGACACCGTTGACCGTATGCGGCTGTGCCAGCCCGGCGAGGTCCAGGATGGTCGGCGCCACGTCGATCACGTGGTGCCATTGGCTGCGCAGTTCGCCACTGCCGGTTATCCGGGCCGGCCAATGCACGATGGTGCCGTTGCGCGTGCCGCCGTAGTGCGATGCCACCTGCTTGGTCCACTGGTAGGGCGTGCACAACGCATGCGCCCAACCGACGGCGTAGTGGTTGTAGGCCGTGGGTCCGCCCACCTCGTCCAGGTGCTGCTGCCAGAATGCTGCGGTCTCGTACTCGGCGCCCCCGTTGGAGGCGGTGGTGAGCATGAAGGCGCCGTTGATGCCGCCCTCGGCGGAGGCGCCGTTGTCGCCGATGATGAAGTACACCAGCGTGTCGTCGAGAACGCCAAGTTCCTCCAGCGCGTCGATCACGCGGCCGGTATGGTGGTCGGCGTACTCGAGGAAGGCGGCATAGACTTCCATCTGATGCGCGAGGATCGGCTTGAGTTCGGCCGGCATGTCCTCCCACGCCGGAATGCCCTCCGGCCGCGGGGTGAGCACGGCATCGGCGGGGATGACACCCAGCTCGCGCTGGCGCGCGAAGGTAGCGGTACGCATGGCATCCCAGCCTTGATCGAACGCGCCTTTGTACTTGGCGATCCAGTCCTTGGGGACATGGTGCGGGGCGTGCGTCGCTCCCGGTGCGAAGTACACGAAGAAAGGTTTGTCCGGCGTCAGGCTCTTCTGCAGGCGGACATAGTCGATGGCCTTTTCGGCCAGGTCCGGCATCAGGTGGTAGTCCGGATCCAGCGGCGCCTCCACGGCAGAGACGCCATCGACCAGTGCGGGCGTCCACTGGTTGGTTTCACCGCCGATGAAGCCGTAGAAACGCTCGAAGCCACTGAAGGCCGGCCAATGGTCGAACGGGCCGGTCGGTCCGGACTCCCACACCGGCACTTCGTGGCACTTGCCGAACTGGGCGGTGTTGTAGCCGTTCTGGCGCAGGATTTCCGGCAGCGGCGTGACCGAATTGGGCCGTGTCGAACGATAGCCCGGCGCGGGGGTGGCGGTCTCGGTGATGTGGCCCATGGCCACCGCGTGGTGGTTGCGACCGGAGAGCAGCGCGGCGCGCGTGGGCGAGCACAGGGCGGTGGTGTGGAAGCGGGTGTAGCGCAGGCCGCTATTGGCCAGCCGATCGGCAGTGGGCGTATGCACGGGGCCGCCGAACGCGCTGGCGGCACCGAAGCCAACATCGTCGAACATGATCAGCAGGACATTGGGTGCGCCGTCCGGCGGGCGCTTTGCCGTGATGGGAGGAAGCTTGACCCCAAGTTTTTTCGCATCGAACGACAGGGGGCCCTGGTAGGCCTGGTCGGGGATCGGAAGGATGCTGCCGGGGAGTTCCTGGCTCATGGTCACGCCTCGATGGACTGAGGCCCCAGTGTGGCCAGCGGGGTCTGTGTTGGCACCCGAAAATAGACGGGCCGCGGCCTAGGTAGAAGTACTGGCGGCGGCGCGCCGGGTCGATTTACCGCCGGTGGCCGGCCAACTATCTCACCGGTTTTCCGTAGCTGTCCGAGAGCATTGCCTTGTAGGCCTCCAGAGGCTGGAGTCCCACCGCGCGCCGCCGGGCGTCGAGGGTCTGCATGTCTTCGGTGGGCTGAAGCTCCATCACGCCGTCGGCGGCGCTCTTGAACTGCGTGCCGTAACGCTGCGGCTTGCCCTGCGCGATGAGCACCCGGTCGGTCAACAGCGCTACATCCGCGGCGTCGGCATCGCCGGTCTCGGCGGCGGTCTGCATCAACGCCAACGCCTGCGCCTGGAACGCGGGGTCATGATCGGCGTGCTGCACGATCAGCCATGCGGCCTTGGCCCCGTCGCGGCCGACCCGCGTGGTGCCTGGCCACCCCTTCTCGGCGATCACGGCTTTCAACCACGTTGCATTGGCTTCGCTCACCGGCGCCGTCTGCCGCCACGCATCGCCGCCACCAGCGGCGATGGCGGCATGTTGCGCGGTCTGGTCCTTCGCCTCGCGTGCGAGCAAGGCCTGCCTCAACGGCGCATCGCGCAGCGCTTCGTGCTTCTTTTCTTCGGCGATGACCCGCTGCAGCACCGCTGGCCATGCGGGATCGGCGCGCAGCGCATTCAGCCCGGGACGCTGTTTGGTCCGCAGGTCCTCCAGTGGCAGGCGACCACTGGCGAGCAGCGCATCCACGTACGCAAACGCCGCGGCATGGTCGCCGGCTGCCGCCGTGCATTCGATCAGCAGCAGCTCGCCTCCGTCGGGGAAGGGGATGCCGTGCGTGTACAGGTCACTCAAGGTGGCGCTGCAGGCGGCGTAGTCGTTGTTGCCGTAGGCATCCAGCGCGGTGAAGAAGCTGGCCGGCTTGGCGGCGGCAGCCGCGGCGGCGGCGAACAGGGCGGCCGTCAGCGTTGCCGCCCGGGTTGCTATGGGTCGTATTGGCCTTCCGTGCATGGGTCATCTTCCCTGGTGAACGCACCGACAACGTAGCGGCTTCAGCCCCCGGAATTCAACCTGGCGTGCGCGAGCCGAAGCCGTGCGATCACGGCGTGGGCAGTAGCAGTCGAAGAACATGCCGGTCCCTCCAGCCTGCCGGATCGTGCGGGCGGTGTGATGCCCAGGCTCACGCGCAGCACGCACGGCGTTGATCCAGGCTCCCGCACTCTGGCGCATTCGTCACTCTCCCAACGCCCGGGACAGCGCCATGGCCGATCTGCCTCCCCATCGTTACGACGTCATCATCATCGGTGGCAGCTACGCGGGCATGTCCGCCGCGCTGCAGCTGGTGCGCGCCCGCCGCAAGGTGCTGATCATCGACGGGGGGACGCCGCGCAACCGGAATGCGCGCGTCGCGCATGGGTTCCTTGGGCGGGAGGGGCTGCCGCCGGCAGATATCGCTTCCCAGGCCCGCGACGAACTGCTGCGCTATCCCACGTTGACCTGGCTCGCCGGTGTTGCCCGTTCTGCTACGGCAACGGCATCGGAAGACGGCGGGACCTTCCGGGTCGAGGTGGACGCCGGCCAGGCGTTTCTGGCGGATCGGGTGATCCTGGCGTACGGCGTAACCGATGATCTGCCCGACATCCAGGGCATCGGCGAACGTTGGGGCCGGAGCGTTTTTCATTGCCCGTACTGCCACGGCTACGAGGTGTTCGAAGGGCGCATCGGGGTGATCGGCTGCGCGAAGGATGGTGGCGCGGCCCAGGCGCTGCTGCTGTGCGACTGGGGCAACATCACGCTGTTCTGCAGCGAAGCCTCCGCGAGGATCGATCCCGCACAGCGTGCACGGCTGGACGCGTGCGGCGTCGTGGTCGAATCGACCCGCGTACGCGCGGTGGAAGACAGCGCTACCGTGGTGCTCGCCGACGGGCGCCGGGTGGAGGTGGATGCGCTGTTCATTTCACCGCATTCGCGGTTGTCCAGTGATCTGGCCGAGCAATTGGGCTGCGAGCTCAAGGATGGCGGGTGCATCACCACCGATTCGGCCAAGCAGACCACGGTACCGGGCGTGTTTGCCTGCGGCGACGCGGCCCGGATGGCAGGCAGCATCGCGCTGGCAGCGGGCGAGGGCGCGCTGGCGGGCGTGGCGGTGCATCACTCCTTGATGGGGCTGTTGGGATAGCGCCCGAGGAAGGTGTCGCGTTGTTGGAAGAAGCGGGATTGGAGCAGCCGGGCTTTGTTCCATGCCGCGCTGTGTCTCGGGGGGCGGATCGCCTACGCCGGTGGAGAACACGGCTGATGGAAGGCATGGCAGAGTAAGAACACCCGTAATACTGCGCTCAGCTGACCTGATACTGCGCTCAGCTGACCTCCCACTGCCCTCTGCCGCTGATGCGGTCAGAGAGCCGTGGGATGAGACTCAGCGGCGCGCGTCGTCGCGGGCCTTGCCCACGTCGCTCTGCACTTCGCCCACACCCTTCTGGATCTTGCCTTCCACTTCCTTCGTCTTGTCGCCGGTGACCTTGCCCACGACTTCCTTTACGGTGCCCTTGACCTGGTTCTTGGCGCCTTCAGTGCGATTCTTGTCCATGGTTGACTCCACAATGTAGTTAGAGAGAGGCCCCGTGTTGCTGGGCATCTCCACCCTGACGGGACGGCAGTGGCGCGAAGGTGAAATTCGCTGGTGATGCGGAATCCGTTCAAGCGCCGGAAAGGTTGACGCTCACGCGCGCTGCACGTCATTCATCCGCATCGCGCTCATCCCACGCATCGCCATCCCATTGCGGTGGTTCGGTGGTGGCTGCGGCGGCATCCGGATCGACAGGTTCCAACAGCGTGTAATCGTTGCGCGCGGGATCACGAAACGCGCGGCTGACCGGATAGGCCTCCAGTGCGGGCGTAGTGGCGCGGGCGTTCAGTGCCGCGGGCGTTTTGAAGGCGCCGCTCAACCAGTCCAGTGCGGCGGCCGGTGCAATGAAGATCGGTCCATCTGGCGTGAGCGGGGCAGGGATCGCGTGGTTCGGCCCGGTCAGGACCGTGAAGCTGTCCAGCTGCTGGCCATCCTCGCTTTCCCAGTGTTCCCATAGGCCGGCGGCGAGCAGGACACGCCCGTCCTTGCGCTGCACGAACAGCGGCCATGGCGGCCGGCGCGCGCGGTCCCATTTGTAATACCCGGTCATGGGCAGCACGCACGGGCGCTGTGCCCAGGCCTGCGCGTAGATGCGGCTGCGTGGCGCGCGCTCCAGCCGTGCGGTCACCGTTGTATAGGGCGTGGCCGGTTCCTTGGACCAGCGCGGCACCAGCCCCCACACCATGTCGGCCACGGCAATGGAGCCGTCGTGGTCGCGCGCCAGCACCGTGGCCACGCTGCCCTTGGCGATGTTGTAGTGGTCCGGGCCGGCAGCCAGCGTCCGCGCCAGCGCGGCAGGCAGTCCGGCGGGAAGTGACTCGGTGTCGGCGATGGCTTGTGCGAAACGGCGCATGGGCCGAGCATCCGACGATATCCGTGACGGCCTCGTAGGCAGCGCAGGCGTTGCTCACCCGGGCGTTGCCTGCTGTGCACGGCGCTCATGTGTCCGGATGCGGCTCGGCCAACGCGGCCCGCCGCGCCTGGAACACTTCTGGCGTCTGCGGCTTGACGAACAGGGCGACCAGCTCGGGATACTCGGCTTTCACCGCTTTCTCGATCCGGGTGATGCACGCCTCGATCTGCGGCGTGGTGCGATCATCTTCGAACTCGGCACTCAGCATCGCCACGACCTGTTCGGGTCCCATCTGCATGGTGGTCACGCCATTGGCGCGGCGCAGGTCGGCATCGGTGTTGGCCACGGCGAGAATGCGCTTGGCAACGCTTGGGTGCGCCGGTTCGCCCACCAGCAGCCCCTTGGTTTCGCGTGCAAGCAGGAAGGCAGTGACCGCCAGCACACCGGCGATGCACAGCGAAGCGACGCCATCAAGGATGGGCATGTCCAGCAGCTGCGCGGCGAGCAGGCCGACCAGCGCGAAGCCCAGGCCGAGCAGGGCGGCGCTGTCTTCCAGCAGCACCGTGAATGTGGAGGGATCCTTGCTGCGGCGGAATGCCTCGAAGTAGCCCAATGAACCCTTGGTGGCGCGGAATTCGCGCAGCGCGATCCACCACGAGGTGCCTTCGAACACGAGCGAGATGCCCAGCACGATGTAGCTGATGAGGTGGTTGGTGGCCGGCTCCGGGTTGCGGATGTGCTGGATGCCTTCATACGCCGAGACGCCCGCACCGGCGGCGAACACCAGCAGCGCCACGATGAAGCTCCAGAAGTACAGTTCCCGCCCATGGCCGAAGGGATGCAGGGTGTCCGGCTTCTGCTCGGCCCGGCGCAGGCCATACAACAGCAGCAGCTCGTTGATGGTATCCACCAGCGAGTGGACGCCCTCGCTGAGCATGGCCGAACTGCCGGAGATGCCGGCGGCGACGAACTTGGCGATGGCGATGGCCAGGTTGCCGGCGAGCGCGGCATAGATCACGAGACGGGAGCCAGTCGGCTTGGCCATGGCGGAGGCGGGGGTGGGGAGGGTGCGGCATCATCGCCAACGGCGCGTCCCGGGCGCGTGCACGTCCGGGCCTGGCAGGCCGGGCGGCAGTGCGGCGCTGAGCGGCCGGGGCTGTACCCGCCGCCCGTGGCGCGGGACAATCCGTGGCCGTGGGCAGCGATCTGTTACGGCTGCGGGCGTTGACATGGAGTTGGCCCCGCGTGGATTAAATTGCTCTCCCCCTACCGGCCGGCCGACCGCTGCCTGCCGTTCCCCCTGCTGCTGCGATGCCTTTCAGTTCAAGGTTCGGTGACCCGATGATGTCTGTCCTTCCCTGGTCTGTCGCGCGGCTGCGCGGCGCGCGTGCCCCGGCCGTCCTGGAGCAGCGCGCATGAGTGCAGGGGTGGGGCGTTTTCCCGGCAGCACCGGCCCGATGGCCGAGCAGGTGCGTGGATGGAACTGGCAGGCGACGCCGGTGGGTTCGATCGACCATTGGCCCAGTGCGCTGCGCAATGCGGTCAACCTGATCCTGGCCTCGCCCGAGAGCATGTACGTGGTCTGGGGCGATGACCTGACGTTCTTCTTCAACGATGCCTACAGCCCGATCCTGGGCCCGCGCCTGCAGGGGGCGCTGGGGGCGCCGCTGAGGCAGCTGTGGGCGGATGCGTGGGACGCCGTGTGCGCACCGATCGAGGCTGCCTTCGCAGGCGGGTCCTCCCGCTACGAGAACCTGCCGGTCTCGATGAGCCGCCAGGGCGTGCCTGAAGAGACCTGGTGGACATTCTCCTTCTCGCCGATCTTCCTGGACGATGGCAGTGTCGGCGGCGCGTTCTGCGTGACCAACGAGGTGACCAGCATCATCGTGGCGCAGCAGCGCCTGGCCAAGGAGAACGAGCGCCTGATCGCGCTGTTCGACAAGTCGCCGATGTTCATGGCCTTCCTCAGCGGGCCGGAGCATCGCGTCGAGCTGGCCAACCCGGGCTACCAACGCCTGGTCGGCAACCGCCACGTGCTCGGGAAGTCGATCCGGGAGGCGCTGCCGGAAATCGTCGACCAGGGTTTCATGCCGTTGCTGGACGAGGTGTACCGCACCGGCAAGCCGTACATCGGCAGCGAGATGGTCTACGACGCGCCGTTCCCGTCCGATCCCTCATCGGCCCGGCGCCTGCTGGATCTCGTCTTCCAGCCGGTGGCCGGCGAAGACGGCAGCACTGCCGGCGTGTTCGTGCAGGGCCTGGATGTCACCTCCCACATCGAGCTGCAGCGCACGATGCGGCAGGTGGAGGCGCGCAATCGCCAGATCATCGACAGTGCCAGCGACTACGCGATCGTCGCCTCGGACCTGCAGGGCAACGTGACCCTGTGGAATGCCGGTGCCGAGCACATCTTCGGCTGGACGGAGGCCGAGATGCTGGGCCAGAAGGTGGAGCGGATCTATACCCAGGAGGACATCCTGGCCGACCGCCTGCGCCACAACCAGAGCGTCTCGATCGCATCGGGCGGGGTCAGCGGTGAGCGCTGGCTGGCACGCAAATCCGGCGGGCGGTTCTGGGCCAGCGGCGCCATGACCGTGCTGCGCGATGAAGATGGCGCCGCGCTGGGCTTCGTCAAGGTGCTGGGCGACCGGACAGAAGAGCGCCGCGCCAGCGATGCACTGGCCCATAGCGAGCGACGCCTCGGCGCGCTGGTGAGCGCCTCCTCGCAGTCGCTCTATGCGGTCACCGCCGACTGGCGCGAGATGCGCCAGATTCTGGCCACTGGACCGGTCGCGCAGGACGACAACCTGCCCGCGCTCAGCGACTGGAAGGAGCGCTACGTACATCCGGAGGATCTGGGCCTGCTGGAGCAGGCCATCGCCCGCGCGCTGGCGCAGCGGGAGCCGCTGGCGCTGGAACACCGCAGCCTGCTCGCCGATGGCAGCGTGCGCTGGGTGCAGATGCGCGCGGTGCCGCTGCTGGACGGCAACGGCGAGATCACCGAATGGTTCGGCACTGCCTCGGACGTGACCGAGCGGCGCCTGGCCGAAGACCAGCTGCGCGAGCTGACCTTGACCCTGGAAGAGCGGGTGCAGGCGCGCAGCGCCGAGCTGCAGGTGGCTGAAGAGCGGTTGCGGCAAAGCCAGAAGATGGAGGCCGTGGGCCAGTTGACCGGCGGCCTGGCGCATGACTTCAACAACCTGCTGACCGCCATCTCGGTCGGCCTGGAGCTGCTGGAGCTGCGCATCGATCAGCGTCGCTACGATGATGTGGGCCGGTACCTGGAGATGGCGCAGTCCAGCGCGTCGCGCGCCACCGCGCTGACCCAGCGGCTGCTGGCCTTCTCCCGCCGGCAGACGCTGGCGCCGACGCCGGTGGTGGCCGATGCCCTGGTGCGCGGGATGCTGGACATCATCTCGCGCACGCTGGGGCCGTCGATCGCGATCGCCACGCAGCTCGATTCCGATCCATGGTCGGTGCTGGTGGATGTGCCGCAGATGGAGAATGCGCTGTTGAACCTGTGCATCAATGCCCGCGATGCGATGCCCGAGGGCGGCCCGCTGACCATCAGTGCGGCGAACGTGACGTTGCAGGGCGAGGCTGCGGCAGCGCTGGATACGCCCCCGGGCGATTACGTGCGGCTGGCCGTCAAGGACGCCGGAACCGGCATGGAGGCGGCGGTGATCGAGAAGGTCTTCGAGCCGTTCTTCACCACCAAGCCGATCGGGCAGGGCACCGGCCTGGGCCTGTCGATGATCTATGGCTTCACTCGCCAGTCCGGCGGCCAGGTGCGGATTGATTCGCAGGTCGGCCAGGGCACGACGGTGGAGCTGTACCTGCCACGCTTCATCGGCGAAACCGCGGCCAATGCGGTGCAGGAGACCGAGCAGGATGCGCCCGCCACATCCACGCCCAGCGTCGGGACGATCCTGGTGGTTGAAGACGAGGGGGCGATCCGCGCGCTGCTCAGCGAGGTGCTGGGCGGCGCCGGCTATCGGGTGCTGGAGGCGCCGGAGGGCGGCCAGGCGGTCGAGCTGCTGCACTCCGGGCAGCCCATCGACCTGCTGATCACCGATGTTGGCCTCACTGGCGGGCTCAATGGCCGGCAGGTCGCCGATGCAGGGCGCCAAGTGCGGCCCGGGCTGCCGGTGTTGTTCATCACCGGCTATGCGGCGTCGGCGGCGGTGGGCGCCGGGCAGCTGGAGGAGGGGATGGAAGTGCTGACCAAACCCTTCACCACTGCCGAACTGGAGCGGCGTGCGCGCGCGCTGTTGGCGACTGCAGGCAGCAGCCAGTGACGGTGTTGGCTGCGCTCAGAGCAGGGACCTGACGGAGCTCACCAGCTGTTTGAGCGTGAAGGGTTTGCGCAGCAGTTTGATGTCCTCGCCGAGAAAGTCCGGCCGGGCCCCGGCCGCCCCGGCATAGCCGGTGACCAGCAGGATGGGCATGGCCGGGTGCAGCGTGGTGGCGATCGTGGCCAGGTCGCGGCCGTCCATTCCGGGCAGGCCGACATCGGAGACCAGCAGGTCGAACGGGCCGTCATGCCTGAGGCACCCCAGCGCGGCCTCGGCGTCGGCAACGTCGAGGACCTCGAAGCCATCGTCGTTGAGGATGTCCTTGGTCATCTCCCGGATGGGCGCATCGTCTTCGACGAGAAGCACGCGGCATCGTGGGTGGGAACTGGCAGCGGTCATTGCGGACGCGGATCCTCGTGGCATGCAGCCACCTGTGCGGAGCTCCACCTTAGCGCCCGCGCGCGTTAGCCGGCCGTGCATCGCGCGCCAGCCCGGCGTCATGATCCCCGGGAGGCGCCGATGACGGCAGCCTCCTTCATTACCCTCGGTCCAAGGTCTCACCGCCCTGGGCGGGGCTCTCGTCCTGCAGGGAGGCCCGGATCGAGCGGGCCAGATCGGTGCGGGTGAACGGTTTGGCGAGCAGCGCGATGGTCCGGCCGACCGTGCCGCTTGCGTCGATATCGCGCGGATAGCCCGAGGTGAACAGGACCCGCAGCCCCGGTTTCCGGCCGATCGCCTGCTTGGCCAGTGCCCAGCCGGACATGCCCGGCATCACGATGTCCGAGAACAGCAGGTCCACGCTCACGTCCGGCCGCTCCAGCAGGCGCAGGGCGGAGGGTCCGTCATGCGCTTCGAGCACGCGGTAGCCCAGCTGGCGCAGGGTATCCACGGTGTAGGCACGGACATCGTCATTGTCCTCGGCCACCAGCACCGTGGTTTCCTCCTCCACCTCGTAGGCGTTGGCTTCCTGCGCCTCGGCCTGGCGGGTGCCGGGCAGGGCCGAGGCCGAGCGCGGGAACAGCAGGGTGATCGTGGTGCCGCTGCCTTCGATGGAGTCGAGCAGCACATGGCCACCGGACTGCTTGGCGAAGCCGTACACCATCGACAGGCCCAGCCCGGTGCCGCGGCCGACCTCCTTGGTGGTGAAGAACGGTTCGAACACCCGGCCCATCACCTCGGCGGACATGCCCTGGCCGCTGTCGCGCACCCGGATCATGGCGTATTGGCCGGGCGGCACATCCGGGTGCTGCGCTGCGTAGTCCTTGTCCAGATGGATGTTGTCGATCTCGATCGTCAGGCGCCCGCCCTCGGGCATGGCATCGCGGGCATTGACCGCCAGGTTGAGGATGGAGGCCTCCAGCTGGTTCGGGTCGATCTCCACGCACCAGATATCCGGGCTGTGCAGCATGTCGATCTGCACCAGCTCGCCCAGTGAACGCTTGAGCATGTCCTGCATGCCGCGCATTTCTTCGTTCAGGTCCACCGGCATGTTCTTCAGCGGCTGCCGGCGCGAGAACGCCAGCAGGCGCTGGGTGACGTTGGCCGCGCGCATCACGCCCTTCATCGCGTTGTCCAGCGAGCGCGAGGAATTGCCCGCGGCGTCACCCAGGCGGTCGGTCAGCATCTTGGCGTATTCGATGTTGCCGGCGATCACGGTCAGGATGTTGTTGAAGTCGTGCGCGATGCCACCGGTCAGCTGGCCGACGGCCTCGATCTTCTGGCTGTGCCGCAGCGCCTCTTCGGCCTGCCGGCGCGCGGTGGTTTCCACCGCTTCGGAGACGACCGCAGTGATCCGCGCCTGATGGTCGAACAGGGGGCGGAAGGAGAAATCGAAGGTCCGCTTGCCGGTGGGCAGGCGCAGCTCCAGTTCATGGCGGGAAGCGGTACCGGCCGCCGCCTCGAGAATGGCCGTGCAGACCACGCCAGGTACCCCGGGGGTATCGGCGAACCAGGCAGACTCGCAGTAGAGGCTGCCGCGGACGTCTTCCTTGTCGGCGAGGATGGCCGCCAGCGACGCCGAATTGGTGTCGATGATGTGGCCATCCAGGGTCAGCAGGTTCTGGTGCTGGAAGCTGGATTCGAACAGCGCCTGCAGCCGGCTTTCACTGCGGTGCAGCGCCGAGGTCCGCTCGTCGACCTGGCGTTCCAGGGATTCGTTGTTGGCCCTGAGCAGCGCCTGCGCGTGCTTGAGCTCGCTGATGTCGCGCGCCATCGCGTAATAGCCGAGCACCGCGCCGTCCGGCGCCAGCTCGGGTACGCAGTCCACCTGCGCGTGGCGGGGCGTGCCATCGCTGCGCAGCGAGAGCAGGTCGAAGCTCACCTTCTCACCGAGCAGGACCCGGTCCAGGTGCTGCTGGATGCTGTTGAAGGTGTCCTCGCCGATCACCTCGCGGGTGTGCCGGCCGATCAGGCTCTCCGGCGTACGGCCGTGCCACTCGACATAGGCGTTGTTGGCGAAGCGGTAGCGATGGTCGTGACCGAAGTAGGCGATCAGCGCCGGCAGCGAATCGGTGATCAGCCTCAGCCGCTGGTGGCTCTCATGCAGCTCGGCCTCCATGCGCTGCAGCCGGCGGCGCTCCTGCGCTTCGCCGATGGCCCTGAGCACGGCATCGGGCAGGCGCTGCAGGCGTGACTTGACCACGTAATCGCGCGCACCGCGCTTGAGCGCCTGCACTGCGAGTTCTTCGGTGAGCGTGCCGGAGACGAAGATGAAGGGAATCTGGGGGGCGATCTCGCTGGCCAGGGCGAGCGCGGCATCACCATCGAAGCCCGGCAGGACGTGGTCGGCCAGGATCACATCGAACGGCGTCGTGGTCAGGGCATCGAGCATGCCCTGGTGCGACCAGGTGCGCTCGGCGGTGAACGGCACCCCGGCGCGCTTGAGCTGCGCGGTGATCAGTTCTGCATCAAGTGCACTGTCTTCGACCATCAGGATCCTGATGGTCTTTGCTGTGGCGGCCTCAGCCATCGTGTCTACTCTTCCCGCCGAACAGCGTGCCGTGCGGTGGCGGCTGGTTGGTGATGCCCCAGAACATGCCCAGGCCCTGGATCGCTTCAAGGAATTCCTTGAAGTCCACCGGCTTGACCACGAACGCGTTGACGCCCAGCTCGTAGCTGCGGATCAGGTCCTGCTCTTCGCGCGAGGAGGTCAGCATCACCACCGGGGTGCTGCTGAGGGCAAGGTCGGTACGGATTTCCTTGAGCACTTCCAGCCCGTTGAGCTTGGGCAGTTTCAGGTCCAGCAGCACGACCACCGGGCCGCCATGCATGGCCCCTTCATAACGCCCCTGGCAGCGGAGATACTCCAGCGCTTCCACGCCGTCGCGCACATGGGTCACGTCATTGAGCAACTGGCAGCGGGCGAGCGCGGCCATGGTCAATTCAGCGTCTTTCGGGTTGTCTTCTACGAGCAGGATCGGTCGCAGATCTCTCATAGGTGGTCTCCAGTAGCAAAGGGAATGGTGAAATAGAATGTCGCGCCGGCGCCGACCTGGCCTCTCGCCCAGGTCCGGCCGCCATGGCGGGTGATGATGCGGTGCACGTTGGCCAGGCCGATACCGGTGCCTTCGTACTCATCGACGTGATGCAGCCGCTGGAACACGCCGAACAGCTTGTCCACGTAGCGCATGTCGAAACCACAGCCGTTGTCCTTCACGAAGAAGATGTCCTCCGTGTCGTTGCGTTCATGCCCGACCTCGATGCGTGGCTCGGGCGTGTCGCGGGTGAACTTGATCGCGTTGGCCAGCAGGTTCTGCCAGACCAGCCGCAGCATGCCGGGGTCGGCCTGCACCTTGGGCAGCCCCGCGATCTGCCAGTCGATGGCGCGCCCGGCGTACTCCATGTCGAGTTTGTGGCGCACGTCTTCCACCAGGGCGGTCATGTCCATCGCGATCTGGCCCATCGTCGAGCGGCCCATCTGCGAGAAGCTGAGCAGGTCATCGACCAGGGTCCCAGCCGATTTTGCCGACTCCACGATGGTGTCGAGAAATCTCTTTTCTGAATCGTTCAATCTTTCGCCGGCCGAGGACCACAGCAGTTCCGAGTAACCGACGATGTGCCGGAACGGGGCGCGCAGGTCATGGCTCACCGAATAGGAAAACGCTTCGAGTTCCTTGTTGCTGCGCAACAGCTGCTCGTTCAATGCCGCCATCTCTTCAGCCTTGCGCAGCACGATATCCACGATGGCCGTGCGCAGTTCCAGCGCAGCATCGCGGTCCACGTCGTTCCAGGGCAGCGACTGCTGGCGCACGGTCTGCTTCCAGCCCTCGAAGGAGGTGCGCGGCGACAGGGGCTGTCCGGTCTCTTCCTTGCGCGGGTCGCCGCCCCAGCGCACGGTGCGGACCACTTCGGGACGGAACCAGATCACGAAGCTGTCGTGGATCTGCGAGATCGAGATGGCCAGCACGCCGCTGGCCACGCCGGCGAAGGCTTCGGCCTCCTTCCAATCCAGCGGCAGAGTGTCGGTACAGAAGATGTCGCCCTCGATCTGTTGCGCGGTCAGCCATTGCACCAGCTGCATCACGTGGCGCTGGCCGGGGCACTGGCCATGCAGGATGCACTCGCCACGGTGCACGATCGCTGCGCCGGTGGACTGGGTCAGCGCGAGCAGGCTCTGCTGGTCGCGGCCGAGTGCGGCCATGAAGTCGGTATCACCGGCCATCCGCCCGAGCAGCCGGACCTGGATCGCGCGGCGTGCGATGCGCTCTTCGACCAGTACCGCGCGCTGTTTCACCGCGATCTGCAGCGACAGGATCTGGCCGATGAACTCGCAGGCCGTACGTACGTGGTAGGGCACCCGGCGGGCGACCTGGTTGTGGCAGGAAATCAGGCCCCACAGCTCGCCCTCGGACAGCACCGAGACCGACATCGAGGCACCCGTGCCCATGTTGCGCATGTACTGCAGGTGCACCGGGGAGACGCTGCGCAGCATGGCCGGGCCCAGATCGATGGGCGCCGCATCGGCGAGGGCCGGTACGCGCACCAGCGGCACGGGGCTGTAATGGCTGTCGGCGATCAGGCGGACGCGGTTCTGCCGGTACAGATCGCGCGCCTGGGCGGGGATGTCCGATTCCGGGAAGCGCAGGTCGAGGTAGGAGGGCAGCACGTCGTTGCGGTCCTCGGCCACCACCGCGCCGTTCCAGTCCTTGTCGAACTGGTAGATCATCGTGCGGTCGAAGCCGGTCAGCTCGCGGATATGCGTGGCAGCGAGTTCGCACAATGCCTGGGTCGTCGGCGCGTGCTCGATCGCGGCCATGAAGCGGCGGATCGACGGATACAGGTCCTCCAGCGAGCCCGGTTCGCCCGGCACCGGGGCCTCCAGCTCGATGATGACGTCATCACCGATCCGGTGGGCCACGGTGTGGTGGTTGCCCGCTGTGCCCACCGGGTGCGCGCCCAGGAAATGCGAGGCACCCTCCTGCAATGCCTCCAGCACCGGCCTGCATGGCGCCAGAGTGCCGGCCAGCACCTGATCCAGCGGCTGGCCCAGCGGATCGCCAAGCGCCTCCAGCAGGCCCGGCTCGGCCACCGCGCGGGCGTTGACGGTCAATGTCGTGTGATCGAGGACCAGGATCAATCCGTACGGCTGGATGGCACCGGGGGTACGGATCGGCTCACGCGCGCAGCTGGACAGATCCAAGGCGCTTGCGCCGGAATTCCTCGAGGACATTCATTGACTCCTGATCTTTACCAGTACTGGCCACCGCACGAATGGCACGGCTGCGCCTGGTTGTCAGGAGCACACGCCGTCACCTGCGACGCGGTGTGCCACAGTTCCCTTATTTTTGCATAGGCGTGCGCCCGGATCTGTGAGGATGCGACGGTGTTCCTTGCGCTGCGCGCGGATCAGTCCCAGCGGTAACGAAGGGTGGCTGACCACAGCCCCCCCGAGCCATCGACCGGTCCGCCATTGGCATACCGGTAGTATTCGTTCGCGGCAAGCAGCGGCTCGGGCAGTCTGGTGACCTTGCGGTCGAACACGTTGTTGGCGTTCAGCGCCACGTCCCAGCCGCCGGGCAGGGTGGCCCCCAGCTGCAGATCGGTGATCCAGAGGCCGCCGATGTCATAGGCGATCTCGGCCTGGCCGGCATACGGCCCACTGCTGGCGACCGTGGTCGGCGAACCATAGCGCTGGATGTCGCCATAGCGGCTCTGGCGCAGGCCGACCCGGTAGCGGCCCAGGCTCCAGTCCAGACCCAGCACCTGCCGGGACTTGGGCGCCTTGTAGAGCAGCTCGTTCTGCGATCCGGTGCTGAACACCGGCACATTGAAGGCGGCCAGCACGGCGGGGGTGGGGGCCAGGCCGGTGATCCTGGCGCGGTTATGGCTGCTGGCCAGGGTCCAGCGCAGGGTGCCGCTGCGGCCCAGATCGACGCGGCCTTCGAGCGTGGCTTCCACGCCATCGGTGCGGGTATCGGCGGCATTGATGAAGTAGCGCACCCCATCCTGTGCGCCGAGTCCCACCGAGGTGACCAGCACGCCGGAGCCGGGATACAGCCCCTCGCGGAAGGTGGTGGACAGGGCGATCCGGTCATCCACATCGATGCGGTAGGCATCCACCGTCAGCGATGCGCCCTGCCATGGCTCGGCCACGATGCCCAGGCTGAGGCTTCGCGAGGTTTCCGGGCGCAGTGGCTGCGCGCCCAGTGCGATGGCCTGCGGCGAACCGGCCTGCAGGATGTGGTCGGTGTAGAAATTGCCGTTGGAGGTGTTGCGGTACGCCTGCGCGGCCAGGGACGGCGCCTGGAACCCGTTGCTGATCGTGCCGCGCAGGGCGAGCCGGGGATGCAGCGCGAAACGGGTGGAGAGGCGGCCGGTGGTTTCGCTGCCGAAATCCGAGTAACGCTCATGCCGGCCGGCCAGGTCCACGCGCCAGCGCGCGCCCAGGTCGGCCGCGACGCCGAGGTACAGCGCACCGCTGTTGCGGCTGACATCGACCGCGTCCTCGGGCCGGTAGCCGGGCAGCGCCTGCGAGCCGCCCAGGCCGATCCCCAGCACGGTACCCGCGTAGGGGCCGTCCAGCACCCGCTGCCCGCCATGGGTGTAGGACTGCACGTCGCCCGCGCCGATCCGGTAGCGCTCGTCGCGATACTCCGCCCCTGCACTGAGTTCCAGTGGCGCGGCCAGCCACGCCGTCTGCAGCTGGCGGCGTAGATCCAGGTTATGGGTCCAGGCGCTGTAGCGCAGGTCGCCGATGTAGAAATCGGTCTGGCTGTCCAGGCCGTAGGTGGGGTTGATGCTGTTGTGCAGGTTGATATCCATTGCATCGCGCCCGTAGCCGCTGCTCAGGTCCCAGTCCCACTCGCCGAACTGGCCGCGTACCCCCAGCGTGAGCGCGCCGTCGTTCTCGTCGATGTGCTCGGTCGGTGCAAAGCCATCCGGATCGATCGCGCGTACTACCTCATTGCGCAGCGGTTGGCGGAAGTTCTGCGGTGCCCAGGCATCACGCTGGGCCAGGGTCAGCAGCCCGTAGGCCTCCACCGTCGCGGCGAGGGGAATACTGGCATTGGCCGTGGCGGTCTTCGTGCGGAACGCGCGGATGCCCCGGTTGCGCCAGGCATTGTTGTCGCGCGTGGCCTCGCGCGGATCCGGCGTCGCGACGGGTGGCAGCGTCGGGTTGCTGGCCTGGTTGCCGCCGGGGCGGATCGCATTGCCGGCCGCGTTGCGCGGAAAGTAGTACAGGAATGTATCGCGTGCGGGGCTGGTGTAGTCGGTGGCTTCCTGGTCGTCCAGCTGCGCCGCCAGGTGCAGATAGCCGCCGTCGCCCAGCCCGAACCCGGCATCGGCCTGCACCACGCGCGCGCGGCCATCGCCGGCGAAGTAGGTGCCATCGCGGTAGGAGACGTTGCCGCCGCGGGCAGCCTTTTGGGTGACGATGTTGATGACCCCGGCGATGGCGTCCGAACCGTAGATCGCCGAGGCGCCATCGCGCAGCACTTCGATGCGTTCGATCGCACCGGTGGGGATCAGGGCGAGATCGGCGGGCGCGGCGCCACCGAAGCCACCCGCGCCCAGCAGCGCGGTGGCGTGGCGGCGCTTGCCGTCCACCAGTACCAGCACGTGGCTGGCATTGAGGCCGCGCAGCTGCCCGGCACGCACCATGCTGTTCAGATCCCCGGTTTCCAGCGGCAGGTTGAAGCTGGGCACGGTGGTGTTGAGCACATCCAGCAGGCTGGTTGCGTTGGCGGCGCGGATGTCCTCGGCGGACAGGACATCGATCGGCGCCGCGCTTTCGCGCACGGTGCGGCCCTGTGCACGGGTGCCGGTCACGGTGACCGTATCCAGGGTGGCGGTGCTCACGCTGGTGGCGACCTCCACCTCGGCTGCGCCGTATGCGGCGAGGGGCAGGGACAACGCGGACAGGACGGCGACAACCAACGGCAGGCGATGGTGCGTGGACAGCATGGAAGATCCCCAGGAGAAGGAGGGCCGATGCACAGCGGCATGCGGCAGGCAGGCGAGGGCGGATGGACCGGATCAGCCGGTGGCTGGCGTACCCGTGCAACAGCACTCGGCAGCGGCGGCGGCACGTCCGGTGCCGGTCATGGCGCACCGCCGGCGGCGGCAGCCCAGCGGGCGAGGTCGGCAGGATGCAGCGGGCCGTTGTGGACCTGCAGCACGGTGCCGTGCGCATCGATCAGCACCGAAAACGGCAGTGTGCCGATGCGGTTGCCGAACGCGGCGGCGGTGCCGGGCGGGCCGTCGCCCTCCACCAGTTGCGGGTAGGTGAGGCGCAGCTGGTCGCGCAGGGCCTTGGCCGATTCCACATCATCCAGCGCGACACCAACCACGTGCACGCCGTTCGGCCGCGAGGTCTGCGCCTGCGAGAAATCCTGCAGGTCGGGCAGTTCCTTCAGGCACGGGCCGCACCAGCTGGCCCAGTAGTTGAGCAGCACCGGGCGGCCGCGCCATTGCGCCAGCGACGCCGGGGCACCCCCGAGGTCGGTCCAGTGCAGGGCCGGTGCCGCCTGGCCGGCAGGCGCGGCCGTGGTGGGCGGGGCGGCGAACGATGCCATGGGCAGCGCGATCATCAGCACGGTAGCCAGCAGCGCCAGGCGGCGCAAAGCGGAAGAGGTCATGGAGGTGAGGCCGTCGAAGAAGTCGCGCGCGACGCGAAGCGGTCGTCTGTAAGGGTGTGCAGGAACTGCTCGATGTCGTCGATCTCCGCCTCGGTCAGGTGCAGCGGATCGCGCAGCTGCGCGTCCCGGCCGATCGAATCGGGGATGACCTTGCCGGGGTCGTCGTAATACACGATCACTTCGCGCAGGCTCTTGAACATCCCGTTGTGCATGTAGGGCGCGGTCAGCGCGACATTGCGCAGGCCCGGCACCTTGAACTCGCCCTTCTGCGCCGGATCGCCGGTGATCCCGCCGCGGCCTTCGTCGTTGAACTCGCGGCCGTTGTAGATGCCGATGTTCTTGAAGCGGTCCGAGGTGAAGTCCTCCCCGGCGTGGCAGCTCACGCATTGGGCCTTGGTGATGAACAGCAGGCGGCCGCGCTTGGCCGCGTCGCTGATCGCGTCCTCCTGGCCCAGCGCGTAGCGGTCGTACGGGCTGTCCACGGTGTTGAGAGTCTTCTGGTAGGCGGCCAGGGCGCGGCCCAGCGTGCGCGCGCTGGGAGCGGCGCTGTAGGCATCCTGGAAGCGTGCCACCCACGCAGGATCGGCACGCAGCCGCGCCACCGCGTCATCCACCGGCAGGTCCATCTCCAGCGGGTTGGCGATCGGCGCGAGCGCCTGTTCCTCCAGGGTCTCGCTGCGGCCATCCCAGAAGAAGCGGGTGCGCCCGGCACTGTTCATCACGCTGGGCGTGTTGCGGGTGCCCAGGCGACCGTCCACGCCCAGGCTGAGCGCGCGGTCATCGGCGAAGGCGCGGGCCGGCTGATGGCAGCTGGCGCACGACACCGTGCGGTCACGCGACAGGATGGGATCGAAAAAAAGCTGTCGGCCCAGCTGGGCGCGCGGGTTGTCGGACAGATCGCCGTCGTAGGTCGGCGCATCGGCGGACAGCACCGGCGCCAGGAACGCGCCGCCGGCCAGTGCCGCAAGCAGGGAGAGGGACAGGGCAGGGCGTGGCATGGCGGGCGCCGCGCTCAACGCGCGACGATCTCCTGCTGGACCAGCTCGCACAGGCCGCTCTCTTCGAAGCAGACCTGCGCGCGCAGGGTGCCGTTCACCGGCGTGCCGCCCGCCGCCACGGGCAGGCGCAGCTGCCCTTGTTCGCTGAAATAGGTGTAGCGGTAGTCACCGGCGAAACTGCGGCCGTGGCCTTCGCGGGCATCGACCGAGCGCAGCGGGCCCTGCGTCTGCGCCCCGTCCGCCAGGATCACCCGCGCCGCGCGCGGGCCGATCTGCGGTTGCTCGAAGTCCGAGGCGTACAGGATCCAGCCCGGTTCGATGCGGGCATCGATGACCAGCTCGCGGGACCCGTCGGGCGCGGCCTCCAGCCGCGGCTTGAGGGCGACCTTTGGCGTATCGGCGGCGATCGCGTTGCCACCGCTCAGCAGCAACGCAACGCCCAGGGGAAGGATGCCGTACCTCACTCCTTGCCCCCTTGCGCCTCGGTGGTGATGCGCAGCTGCACCTCGTCGGCGATGTTGGGCAGGAACGCATCCAGCCCGAACTCGCTGCGGCGGATCACGCCCGTGGCGTTGAAGCCGATGGTCGGCACCTTGCGGCTGGGATGCTCGCCCACCTTGTTGAGGGTGGCGTCGAGCACGACCGGGCGGGTGACGCCATGCAGGGTCAGCTCGCCGGTGATCTTCAGGCGGCCGGCGCCCTGGGACACGACCGAGGTGCTGCGGAAGGCAGCCTGCGGGAACCTGGCGACATCGAAGAGTTTGTCGCTCTTCACGATCTCGTCGAGTTTCGGCACGTGGGTGGCCAGCTCGGCCAGCGGCAGCTCGACCTGTACCTGCGAGGCGGCGGGCCTGGCGGCGTCGTAGACCAGCGTGCCGCTGCTGATCGCGGCGCGGCCGGTCGGGAAAGAAAAGCCGTTGTGGTTCCAGGTGAACAGCACGTCGGTATGGGTCGGGTCGAGCTGGTAGGTCACCGGCGCGGCGATCGCCACGGCAGGTGCGGTGGCAGCGGTGAGCAGGGTCAACAGCACGGTGGTGCGCATGGGGCGGGTCTCTTCGTCGTGGCGCGCAGCCGCCCGCGGCATCGCGGGGAGGCCGTGCGGGCGTGCAGCGCAGGAGGGATGGCCGCGGCGGGCGGGCAGGCCGCCGCGGAGGGTTACGGGGCGACGGCCAGTGCCGGCGTCGTGGTTGCGGTCGCGGCGCTTGCCGCATACGGATCGGGCTCGGCAATCAGTCCATCGAGCAGGCTGTTGAAGCGGGCCACATAATCCTGGTGATACTCCCCGGTCACGGTGCCGGTGTAGCCGGTGTAGATCTCGCGGACCTTGCCGTCACGGCCGATGATGATCGTGGTCGGGAAGGCGGCCATGTAATTGAGGCCCTTGAGTTTCTCGGTAGCGACTTTCTTGTCGGCGATGCCGCCGAACACGATGTCGTAGCGGATATCAAAGTAGTCCTTGAACGTGGTCAGGGTCTTCTTGAAGTAATCGAAGTTGTCTTCCTGCTCGAAGGCGACCGCCACCGCCTCCACGCCACGGTGCTGGTTCTGCTTGAACCACGGGGCCAGGAAATAGGTCTGGTCGGTGCAGTTCGGGCACCAGGTACCGATCACTTCAACGATGACCACCTTGCCGCGGTATTTGTCGTCGCGCAGCGAGACCTGCTTGCCCTGCAGGTCGGGGAAGCTGAAATCGATGCGTTCCTGGCCATCCTTGAGGAAGGTGAGCTTGTACGGATCCGGCAGCTCCACCTTGTCGCTCTTCTCGGCCTCGAACTTCACCACGTTGTAGATGCCGCTGCCGAACGCGCCCTGGATGTTGCCGTCTTCATCGATCGTGCCGCGGATCAGCAGCGGGCTGGGCCCACTGAAGCCGGACAGGTAGAAACGGTTGCCCTGCACGGTGCCTTCCAGCTCGCGGGTATCACCCACCACGGTCATGAACACGCCGGAGAGGCGATTCCCTTCCTGTTTGAGCAGGGCGACCTGGTTGCGCTTGTCCTGGCGGGCGGCCTTGTCGATGGTCTGCACGGCCCACTTGCCGCTGAGGTCCGCCGCCGGTGCCTCGTCCTGACCGGGCTTGACGAAGCGCCATGCCGCGCCCTGTTCGGCGGTGAAGGCAAGGTTGCGCGCCCCGTTGCGGCTGGGCACCAGGTCCTTGTACTGGCCGACCAGGTGCTTGCCATCCTCGGAGACCTTGCCTTCGAGCACCGCATCGTAGGTGTTCATCCGCACCGAGAAGGTCCCGTCATCGCGCGGGGTGACCTTGAATCTGTCGGTGCGGCTGCCGTTGAGCAGGGTAAAGGTCGCGTCCTGCGAACGCTTTCCCTTTACTTCGAAGTTGAACGGAATGGGATCGCCATCGATATTGAATTCGCCGCGCCACACGCCTTCGGCAGGAAATGGGGCGGTGGCTGCGGCCGCTGCAGGCAGGGCCAAGGACAGGCTTGAGGCGAGGAACAGGGCCGCGACGACGCGACCGGATAATGCCAGTGTCATGAGAGTGCTTCCAGATAATCCCCTTGGACGCGCCAAGTCGCCGGCGATGCAGCCCCCGTTCCACTGCATCCGCTGAAAGGCCATCCCTGGCCGGTCACGTGCCATCCGTGGCGTGACTGGATTATTGCCACGTGAATGTCGTAAAAGTTCATCGTGGCTTGGAACGCATGTTCATCAGCATATTCACCGGCGCGACGATGGCAGGCTGATAACCGTTTTGACATCAGCGCATTTGCCGCCGTGGCCTGCATCGAAGACCATGGTGCTCGAGGCGCCCGGCCCCGCGCCGATACTAAGGAGGGAACCCATCGTGAAGCCAAGGGAAGGTATCCAGGTCTCGGTTTATACCCGCTGGCACCAGCTGGCCGTCCCGCTCGCATTCCTGTTGGCCGCGGGCAGTTTCATGTTCATCGTGCTCAATCGCGGTCCGGTGGGTATCGCCATCGTGGTGGCACTGCTGTGCCTGGTGCTGCCGCCGTTGTTGGCCTTCCAGGGCTTTCCGACGCGCAATGAAGTGATGGTCATGGCCGATGGCCTGATGTTTTCGCGACGTGACGCGGTGCCCTTCGATCAGTTGTCCAGCTGGGGCACCGATGACTACCTGAAACTGGTGCGGCCGGGCCGCACGACGCTGATGGTGAGTGCAGCCGATCTGCAGAGCCGTGACCGCCTGCTGCGCGAATTCGAACACGCACTGGAGGCTTGGCAACGCAGGCAGCCTGCGCCCAGCGAGCCGATCCGGCGTACTCACTTCTATGGCTCGGCGCGTGCGGCGGCCATCGGTGCGGTGATCATCGGGCTGGGCGCGCTGTGCATGGTCATGGCATTGCGGTTGCGTGAGCCGTCCATCGAGCTGGCGGTTGTCGGCGCGCTGGGTGGCCTGGTCGGCGTGGTCATGCTGCTTGGCCGGCGGGTGTGAGTCTGGCGCGGCCGTCCACACGGTCTTGTTTTCAGCGTCTCGCGTATTTCACGACCTGAAGCGCAGCCTGCCGATGCGAGCTGCATCCGCAGCGCATGAAAAGGAGTGCCATCCGCTATGAATACCCGAGGCGATTACGCCCACCCCGAGCCCGTCGCTGCCGCGACCGTGGCCGTGGTCACCCCACCGCCGGTGGTGGATCTTCCACGCGAGAGCGCCGTGTCATGGGGCGCGATCCTGGCCGGTGCCATCGCCGCAGCCGCGCTTTCGTTGATCCTGGTGATTCTCGGCGTGGGCCTGGGCCTGTCGTCGGTCTCGCCGTGGTCGTTTGAGGGCGTGACTGCCGAGACCTTCGGCTGGTCCAGCATTGCCTGGTTGACCTTCACCGCCATCGCGGCCTCCGGCCTGGGTGGCTATCTGGCCGGTCGCCTGCGCACGAAGTGGAGCAACCTGCACGGCGATGAGACCTACTTCCGCGATACCGCACATGGTTTCGTGTCGTGGGCGGTGGCCACCCTGCTGACCGCCGCACTGCTGACCTCCGCGATCGGCGGCATTCTCGGCGCTGGCGCCAAGGTGGCCGGTGCCACCGCAGGTGCGGCGGCGTCCACTGCCGGCGGTATTGCCGCAGCGGGCGCAGGCTCGGCCGCAATGGGCAACGAAGAGGGTGACGTGCAGTACTGGGTGGATTCGCTGTTCCGTGCCAACCCGACCTCAGCGCAGCCCGCGCCGCCGGTGGGTCCGGCCGATGCAGCGGCGCCCCCGGCACCGCCGGTCAACGGCGCACCGCCGCCGCCGCGCCCGATGCCGGGTGCCGACCGTCGTGCGGACAGCCGTGAGGTGCGTACCGAGGTCAATCGCATCATCGTCAACAGCCTCAAGTCCGACACCATGGACCCGGCCGATACCCAGTACCTGGGCCAGCTGGTGGCGGCACAGACCGGCATGAGCCAGGCCGAGGCACAGGCCCGCGTGACCGATGTCCAGACCCGCCTGCGCGCTGCGCTGGACAACGCCAAGCAGCAGGCCAAGGAGGCGGCCGACGATGCCCGCAAGGCGACCGCCTATGCCGCGCTGTGGCTGTTCATCACGCTGCTGATCGGTGCCTTCATCGCCAGCCTGAGTGCCACCTGGGGCGGCCGTCGCCGCGACCTGTGAACCTGACCATCCCAAGGGAGGAAACACCATGAAGTACATTCTGCTGTGGATGCTCGGCATTCCGATTCCGCTGCTGCTCCTGTTCGCGCTGCTGCGCTGACCGTTCCACCATCAGGCCGCCTTCGGGCGGCCTGATGCGTTGTGGCGGCCCGGCCGGGAAACTGGCGAGGTGAACAGCCCAGGTCCGGTCTTTCTGAATGAGTCAGGGAAGTGCAAACAACCTTCACGCCATCAGCATCTGCCGTAATGCCCAATCTTCCTGAATTCATTTAAGCTTGGACGATTGCGACCCCCATTCATATCGGTGATGGGGCGTCTGTCCACCCGGTGTTTCCCTTCTTTCAGGACCTTTTCCATGGCGGCTTTGCAGCAGCGCACGATCGATCTCATTCGCAGCCATCAAGAGCCCCTGCTGGCCGCATGGGCCGGCAATCTGGCCGGTTCCAGCCAGGCCCAGGACGGCCGCCTGTCCTCCCGCGAGCTGGACCAGCAGGTCCGCGAGTTCTGGCGTCTGTTCCTGGAGGCGCTGTCGGCTACGGAGGTCAGCTCCATCGCACGGGTCGAGTGGCAGGACATCCGCCGCTTCCTGGAGGAACTTTCCCGCGAGCGCGTGCTGAAGGGCTTCAACTCGTCGGAGACCGCCAGCTTCATCTTCTCGCTGAAGCGACCGCTGTTCGAGGTGATCCAGCAGGGCTACGTGAATGATCCGGCGCAGCTGGGCGACCAGTTGTGGGCGATCTCCGAGCTGATCGACCAGTTGGGACTGCACACGGTCAGCGTGTTCCAGAAGACGCGCGAAGACGTGATCCAGCGCCAGCAGGAAGAGATGCTGGAGCTGTCCACGCCGGTGGTGAAGCTGTGGGAAGGCGTCCTCGCGCTGCCGATGATCGGCACGCTGGATTCGCAGCGCACCCAGGTGGTGATGGAATCGCTGCTGCAGCGCATCGTGGATACCGGTTCGGAAATCGCGATCATCGATATCACCGGCGTGCCCACCGTGGACACGCTGGTCGCACAGCATCTGCTGAAGACCGTGACCGCCATCCGCCTGATGGGTGCCGATGCGATCATCAGTGGCGTGCGGCCGCAGATCGCCCAGACCATCGTGCACCTCGGGCTGGACCTGCAGGGCATCGTGACCAAGGCCAACCTCGCCGACGCACTGGCACTGGCGCTCAAGCGCACCGGCCAGACCGTGACCCGGACTGCCCGCTGAGATGGAACGCATCCCGATCCTGCAGATGGGCGATCTGCTGCTGGTGACCATCCAGGTGGACATGCACGATTAGCTCGCGCTGACCCTGCAGGATGACCTCACCGAGAAGATCCGCAGCACCTCCGCGCGCGGCGTGCTGATCGATATTTCCGCACTGGATATCGTCGATTCGTTCATCGGCCGCATGATCGCGACCATTTCGTCGCTGGCCCGGATCATGGATGCCACCACGGTGGTGGTGGGCATGCAGCCGGCCGTGGCGATTACGCTGGTGGAGCTCGGCCTCACCCTCAGCGGCGTGCGCACCGCGCTCAACGTGGAGCGCGGCATGAAGCTGCTGCAGCGCACCGACGAAGACGAAGCGGCCTCATGAGTGCCAACAGTGGTTCGCTGCCGATCCGCATCGAGCAGGATGTGGTGCTGGCCCGCCAGGCCGCGCGCCAGGTGTGCGTGGCCTGCAAGCTGCGCCTGATCGACCAGACCAAGCTGGTTACTGCCGCCAGTGAGCTGGCCCGCAACGCCGTGATCTACGGTGGCGGCGGGACGATGGACTGGGACGTGGTCGAGAGGGGGCTGCGCAAGGGCGTGCGGCTGGTCTTCGCCGACAACGGGCCGGGCATTCCGGATGTCGCGCAGGCGCTGACCGATGGCTGGTCGTCCGGCTCGGGCATGGGCCTGGGGCTGTCCGGCTCACGCCGGCTGGTGGATGAATTCGAGCTGGAGAGTGCGCCGGGGCAGGGCACCCGCATCACGATCACCAAATGGAGCTGAACTTCGCAGGCCAGGTAACGCGGGTCGTGGTGGTCGAAGAAACCTCACAGGTCGGACAGGCGCGACGCGAAGCGCTGGCACTGGCCGATCATGTCGGCCTGGATGAAATGGACGCCGGCCGCGCGGCGCTGGTGGCGACCGAAATGGCGACCAACGTGCTCAAACATGGGCGCGGTGGCCGCATGTACCTGTCCGTGGTCTGCGGCCGCGGCGGCAACGGGGTGGAGCTGTGCACCGTGGACGCCGGCCCGGGCTTTTCCCTGGCCGAGTGCCTTCCGGACGGGTATTCGACCGGCGGCACCCAGGGCCTCGGGCTGGGCGCGATCCAGCGCCAGGCCAGCGTGCTCGATGCCTGGTCCGATGCCAAGGGGGCGGTGGTCGTGGCGCGGATCTACGCCAGCCGCACCCCGCGCGACATCGACGTGGCCTACGGCGCCCTGCGCCTGCCGATGCGCCACGAGCTGGCCTGCGGCGATGCATGGCATATCCGCGCAGACGCACGGACCGTGTCGCTCACGGTGATCGATGGCCTCGGCCACGGGCTTCCTGCGGCCGATGCTGCGTGGGCCGGTGTGGATGCGGTCGCGCATTCTGCCGCGGGCGGCGCACCGGCGTTGATCGGCGTGCTGCATGCCGGTATGTCCGGTACCCGGGGTGGCGCGGCAGCGGTGGCCTGCGTGGATGTGGCGACGGGCCAGGTGGAGTTCGCCGGCATCGGCAACATCGCCGCCAGCCTGTGCGAGCCCACCAGTTCGCGTGGGTTGGCCTCGCACCCGGGGATCGTGGGTGTGCAGTACCGCAAGGCACAACCATTCCATTTTCACGCGGCCACAGGCACGCTGCTGGTCATGCACAGCGATGGACTACAGGCGCGTTGGAGCCTGCGTGATTACCCCGGCCTGTTCCACCGTCATCCAGCAGTGATCGTGGCGGTGCTGCAGCGTGATTTTGATCGTGGCCGGGATGACGCCGGCATTGTTGCCCTGCGTCTTGGAGATCTGCATTGAGCGTCACCCCCAATGATGAGGAACTGCAGCGGCTGCGACTGGAAGCCGATGCGCTGCGTGCCGAGTTGGATGAAACCAATCAGGGCGTGCTCGCGCTGTATGCCGAGCTGGATCAGCAGGCCGAGCAGCTGCGCGAGGTCTCCGAGCTGAAGAGCCGGTTCCTGTCATACATGAGTCATGAGTTCCGCACGCCGCTGGGCTCGATCCTGAGCATGACGCGGCTGCTGGAAGACGGCATGGACGGCCCGCTGACCGACGAGCAGCGCCGCCAGGTGCGCTTCATCAGCGCCTCCACCAGCGAGCTGCGCGAGATGGTGGACGACCTGTTGGACCTGGCCAAGATCGAGGCCGGGCGGATCACCATTTCACCGGCCTGGTTCGACCTGATGGACCTGTTCTCGGCCCTGCGCGGCATGTTCCGCCCGCTGGTGGAAGGCAACCAGGTGGACCTGGTGTTCGAAGATCCGCCGGTGATGCCGTTGCTGTACACCGACGACAAGAAGCTGGCGCAGATCCTGCGCAACTTCATTTCCAACGCACTGAAGTTCACGCCCAATGGGCAGGTGGTGGTGTCGACCCGGTTGGAAGGGGAGAGCGCCGTGCGCTTCAGTGTGCGCGATACCGGCATCGGCATCCCCGCCGAACTGCAGTCCACCCTGTTCGAGGATTTCGTGCAGGTGGATACACCGCTGCAGAAACGCCTGCGCGGCACCGGGCTGGGGTTGTCACTGTGCAAGCGCTTTGCCGAGCTGCTTGGTGGGCACGTCGGGGTCGAAAGTGAAATCGGCGCAGGCTCGGACTTCTATGTGGTGTTGCCGCTGACCTTGGCCACGGAGGCCGCGAATGGCGAACCCTGATCGCATCCTGGTGGTGGACGACAACGTAGCGACCCGCTATGCGGTGCGCCGGGTGCTCGAGCATCACGGGTTCCATGTCGAGGAAGCCGGTACCGGCGGGGAGGGGCTGGAACGTCTTGCCGAGCATGATTTCGATGCGCTGGTGCTGGATGTGAACCTGCCGGACATGAGTGGCTTCGATGTGGTCCGCCAGCTGCGCGAGAACGCACGCCTGCAGCTGCTGCCGGTGGTGCATGTCTCGGCGGCCTCGATCGCGACCGGCGACATGATCACCGGCCTCAACGCAGGCGCTGATGCGTATCTGATCCATCCGGTGGACCCGGATGTGCTGCTGGCCACGCTGCGCAGCCTGCTGCGCGCCCGCCGCGCGGAGGAAGCGCTGCGCGAGACTGAAGCGCGCTTCCGCGAAATCTTCCGCCATATCAATGCGCCCATCGCGGTGCTCGATGCCGACCTCAACGCGCACGACGCCAACGACGCGTTCACCCGTCTACTGGGCCAGCAGATCGGTCCGGGCCAACTCGATCAGCTGCTTCAGGATCAGGCCGCGCCGCTGAGTGCGTTGAAGGTCGCCCTCGCCGAGGGCGAGCGCTGGCAGGGAACCTTCAGCCTTCGCGTCGGCGGTGCGATCCGCATGACCGAGTGGCGGGTGACTCCCTATCAGGCCGCCGGCCAGGGGCTGGTGCTGATCGAAGACACGACCGAGCACCATGCGCGTGCCAACGAGCAGCGCCAGGAGCTGGAAAGCGCCACGTCCGAACTGGCCTTCCAGATCGCCGAACGCGAGCGCACCGAGATCGAGCTGATGCAGGCGCAGAAGATGGATGCGCTCGGCCAGCTCACCGGCGGCATCGCGCATGATTTCAACAACCTGCTGACCACGATCATCTCCGGGTTGGACATGATCGAGATCGCCGCCTCCAGCGGTAAATGGGACAAGGCCTCGCGCTACGTCGAGATCGCCACCGGCTCGGCGCACCGTGCCGCGGCGCTGACCCAGCGCATGCTGGCCTTCGCGCGCAAACAACCGCTGGACCCGCAGACCTTCGACGTCGTTGCGCGGGTGCGCTCGCTGGAAGACATGCTGCAGCGCTCGATCGGGGAGAACATCGAGCTTGAACTGGAGCTGGGCCCGGAGCCGTTGATCGCGGTGGCCGACCCGAACCAGTTCGAGAACGTGATCCTCAACCTGGTCATCAACGCCCGCGATGCGCTGGCCGGCCAAGGCCTGATCCGCATCCGCGCCGGGCGTGCGCAGATCGAGCGTGACCACGAACTGGCCCCGGGCCACTACATCACGGTCACCGTCCTGGACAACGGGGTGGGCATTCCCACCGAGCTGCTGACCAAGGTGTTCGAGCCGTTCTTCACGACCAAGCCGCAGGGCGAGGGCACCGGGTTGGGGTTGTCGATGACCTACGGGTTCGCGCGTCAGTCCGGTGGCAGCGCACGCATCGCGAGCGAGCGTGGCGAGGGGACGGAAATCGAGCTGCTGCTGCCGGAGGGCCGGCTTCAGCCGGTCACCCAGGCATCGGTACCGGCACAGCTGCCCCGTGGCAGCGCCGAACGCATCCTGCTGGTGGACGATACCGATTCGGTGCGGATGATGGTCCGGGAGATGCTGGTCGAAGCCGGATACCAGGTGGTCGAGGCCATCAACGCGCAGCAGGCGCTGCTGGAACTGCATTCGGACCGTGAGCTGGACCTGCTGCTGTCCGACGTCGGCCTGCCCGGCATGAACGGCCGCGAGCTTGCCGATGCGGCCCGGGCCCTGCGGCCGCACCTGCCGGTGCTGTTCGTCACCGGCTATACGGAAAGCGCCGCTGTCCGCAATGAATTCCTCGGGCAGGGGATGTCCCTGCTGCCCAAGCCGTTCAGTGTCAACGAACTGCTGCGGGGCGTGCGGCAGATGTTCAACCCGGGCTGACAGGCTTCGCCCGCAGCCTGGGTACAATCCCCCGACGCCTCCGGGGGAAACCACCATGTCGCCACCCGCAATCGGCCCGGCCGCCCGCGCACTGGCGGCGCGTGAGTGCACGGCCATCGCCGAGGCGCTTTCGCCCCAATCCGATGTCCACGATGCCGTGCATCGCGCGCGCAAGACCATCCGGCGCCTGCGCGCGCTGCTCGCACTGCTGGAGAACAGCCATTTTGAGACAGACCAGGCTGATGCGGCCCTGCGGCGCCTCGGGCAAGGGCTGTCGGCATTGCGTGATGCCCACGTGGTGGTGGACACCTGCCAGCGCCTGGCCGCGCGGCAGCCCGCCCTGCCATGGGCGGAGGTCGGCAGACGGCTGACGGTGCGCCGCGACGCACGCCTTGCCCAGGCGCTCGCACGCGACCCGGCGTTTGCACGCCGCCACGCGGCACTGGGACGTATCGTGCGGGATCTCCAGGCCCAGCCATGGGAGTCCCTTGGAAGGCGTGACCTGCGCAAGGGGCTGGCGCGTAGTGAGCGGCGTACCGCCAAGGCGGAAAAGCGCGCCGCACGCAGCCGCGATACCGAGGATCTGCACCGCTGGCGCCGGCGGGTACGCCGCCTGCGCATGCAGCTGGAAGCACTGCCAACGCTGGACAGCGCGCTGGCTGCCTCGATCAAGCGCAGCCGCCCGGGCCGACAGGCGCGGGCACTGCACACGCTGGGCGATCAGCTGGGCTGGCAGCAGGATCTACGGATGCTGCGCAACCTGGTGCGGGTGATGCCGGGTGTGGAGGGCCGCCGTGCACTGCTTGCGCAGATGGATGCGGAGGGGGTGGCTGCGCTGGGTTGAGCTGAGCCGCCGTATCGATCTGCTGCTCAACTGGGTCGGCCTGGCGTGGGCAAGGTGTACTCGCGGAGGTAGTCGACGAGGTCGTCCTGTCGGCCGCTACCTGCCAACAGCCAGAGAAGCAGCCGGGCTTTGCGCGGACACAGCAGCCCACACATCCGGAGACCATTGCGGATCAGACCGATCTCGCCACCCTCAAAGCCATAGGTGCACTGTGCGGTCGGTCCCGACCCCGTACGCGTGCCCACGAGGACCGGAATCTTCGTGGCAATGCGCGCCAGGACGTTGGACCAGGATGCACTGACGTGACCTGCGCCGAAACCCGCGATGACGAGGCCTTCGTAGCCCAGCGGCAGCAACTGCTCCAACAGCAGGGTATCGGCAGCAAGTGTTGCTTCCAGGAGCGCAATCTTCTGGTGCGTACGCGTTGGCAAGGGCACCAGCATGCGGGCGCGCGCCGGGCGAAGAAAGCAGGCGCGGCCTTCGATCATCAGGCCGACGGGACCCACCACGGGCGAAGTGAAGGCATGAAGGGCCAGCGTGCTCGACTTCCGTACATGCCTGGCCTCGTGGACCTCGGCGTTCATGACGACCAGGACACCGCGTGCGCGACTGTCGGCAGTGCAGGCAACCAGGGTGGCGTCCAGTATGTTGCCGGGGCCGTCCGCCCCGGCCTGTCCCGCCGGGCGCATCGCCCCTGTAACGACCAGGGGGGCATCGTGAGTCCAGAGGTAATCGAGGAATGCGGCGGTCTCCTCCAGGGTATCCGTGCCCTGGGTGACAACCACGCCGTCAGCACCTTCTTCGATCTGACGGTCCGCCCACGCCAGCACCTGCAGCAGCAGGTTGAAGTCCAGCGATGCGCTGGGGACCAGACTCAGGCTTTGCACGCCGATCTGCGCGATATCGGAAATGGCAGGCACGGTGGCAAGCAAGGCGTCGCCAGCCAGGGCGGGTGTGATTCCTTCGCCTCCCTGTTGGTGCTGCATGCTCAGCGTGCCGCCAAGCGTGGCGATGGAGATTCGGGGTGTCGGCAAGGCAGACCTCAGGGAACAGGAAGGATTCGTGACGACCCGGGAACTCAACCGCGGAAAACCAGGCCCAGTGACGGCACGACGAGCAGGGTGCTGACAGCCATCGACAGGACATTGCCGAGGTACGGATGTACATGGTTGGGCAACCGGGATGAAAGAGCTCTCGCCAGTGGCGGGGCGATCAGGGCGCCCAGCACCGCGCTGCTGATCACCACCGCCATTCCGCCGCCGTGGGTCAGAACCGCGGCGGGGACTACGGAGACCAGTGGGACATAGGTGGGGTACCAGCCGTGCGACATCCATTGCCGGCGCCAGAGGATGACACCGACGAGGGATGCAAGCGCCTGGCCGGCAATCAGAGGGAGCAGCAGGCCCGAGCCATAGGCTGGCGCGAGCGGATTCAGCGCGTACGCGAGAAATACCCCCGCGAGCAGGCCGATGCTGGCCCATTCGTTACCGAAGAAGGGGGCTTCTGAGAAATCTGCCAGTACACGACGAACGGTCCAGGTGATGCCATATCGTTGCGTGACCACCGGCGCTGACGGCACCGGAAGCTTCCGCTGCGGAGCAGGCGGGCTGACCAGCCACGGGATGCGCCGACACAGGAAGAAGGCGGCCGCGCTGCCCAGCGCCATGCCGAGTACATTGCCCACAACGGCCGGGAGTTGGAGCGGGGTGCATACGTAGTTGACCAGCAGCAGGCAGGACGGAGTCACCAGCACGGCGCCCAGCACTGCCCCGTTGACAGCGATCTTCCACCCTCGCCCGAACAGTAGAACCATGGCGGCAGGCAAGGAAACAGCGGCGACAAAGGTGGGCTGCCAAGTCCCCGTACCGAGTGACCATCCCCACAGTGCATGGCTCAGCAGCATACCCAGCAGCGAGCTGGACACTACCCAGGGCCACAAACCACTGCCATAGCAGATGCTGAAGCCCTGCCAGCGATGTCCGCCGCGACTGGCGAGATGCCCGACCGCCGCACCCAGCAGAAGGCCTGCCGAGGCCCACTCGTGCTTGTAGAAGGTGACCTCACTGAGGTCACCGGCTATCCAACGCCACCTTGCCCATGGCGAAGCGCTGAGGCCGGCCATCATGTCGTCGTAGCCCGGCCAGTCGCCCGCACCACTGGAGCGATGGGCGAGCGCCGTCGCGCCGAGCAGCACTACCGTGATCGCTGTGGCGGCGATCATCAAGACCCACGGCGAGGCCGAGATGCCACGCCGGTCGAGAGTGGAGGGCGTCGGCATCTCGTCCGGCCTCACCGCGGCAGAGAGGGATGTTGGCGATAGCCCAGCATCGGGTCGTAGAGATCAGTGCGTCGATCACGATGCAGATCGTTCAAAGCATTCCAGATGGGAGCGCTGCGGGCGGTCGACAGGTCGATGTCGGCATAGACGATGGCCTGGTGCTCCGCCGGGGCCACCGGCGCGATTGGCCAGCCGTTGGTACCCGCAATGAGTGAGCATCCAAGGAAGCGTTCACCGCACTCGCTGCCAACGCGGTTGGCGGCAGCGATGAAGACGTTGTTGACGTGCGCTGCGGTCATTGTCAGGTACGACGCCATGCACTTTCCCGCGTCGTCGAACAGCGGCGGGGGCGTCCATACCCAGTTGTTCAAGCTGCAGATGATGTCGGCGCCCTGCTGGCTCAGCAGGCGTGGCACCTCCGGGAACCAGACATCCCAGCAGATCATCAATCCAATCCGGCCGATGCTGGTTTCGAACACCGGGAAACCGAGGTTTCCTGGCGAGAACCACAGCTTTTCCTTGTTCCAGAGATGCGCCTTTCGATACTTGCCGATGAGGCCATCCGGCCCCATCAGGACAGCCGTGTCATACAGATGCACCCCATCACGCTCGGCCAGTCCCGCGGCGAGGTGGATCTGGTGTTCCCTTGCGAAATCGGTCCAGGCGCGGGTGCTGGGCCCGTCGGGAATGACCTCGGCATGTGCATAGGCATCCTGACGATCTGCGAACAGATAGCCTGTATTGGCCAGCTCGGGCAGCACGATAAGCGTGGCACCGTTTTCGACCGCCTCCCGCGCCAGCGACAGGCTCTTGCCCAGATTGACCTGACCGTTATGCACCCCGACCTGAGGGTCGAACTGCAAGACGGCGATGCGTACTGCGCTGACGGCATTGCTCATGCGGGTTACCTGTTCCTGTCCAAATCGCCGGCGGCTGCCGTGCAAATGAATAAGAAGCTGGATCGCGCCCTGTCGCCATACACAAACTACGATTTTCTCGTAGGTGATTGCCGAGTCTGCAATCGTTGTTTTCTATTCCTGGAAGCCCGTCACTGCGCGTGCCTCGGCGGCTTGTACTCGCATCGCGGATACCCCGAGCACGACTGGAACGCGCCATACGGCCCGGTGCGCGGCACGATCACGCCCACCCTGCAGGCCGGGCAGGCCTGCTCGTGGATGGTCTCACCCGCCATCGAGGTGACGCGCACCGCACCGTCATTGACCAGCTCGGTCAGGAAGGGCGAGCGCCGACCCTGCACGGTGAACATCGCCACCGAGCGGCGCGCGCGCGTCAGTGCCACGTAGAACAGGCGGCGTTCTTCGCCCAGTGGATACGCATCGCTGTCCGGCATCGCCAGCGCGAGCACGGGATCATCGGCGCGGGTGTTGGGAAAGCGCCGGTCCAGCATGCCGGGCAGGATCACATAGTCCGCCTCCATGCCTTTGGAGCGGTGCGCGGTGAGGAAGCTGACCTCCATGTGTTGGCCATGCCGTGCCCGCCACGTGGCCGGCAGCATCGCGCGGTCTGCGTTGTAGCGGCCGAGTACGAACACCGTGACCTTGCCATCGCGGCCGGGCGGCGCCTGGCCGGACAACAGCTGCTGGTGCAATCGCTCCAGATACTGCTCGACCGCTCCGGCCAGCCGGTCGCGCGAGGCGACCTGGTAGGCCTGCAGCGCCGCGCCGTACGCCGGGGTGACCGACTGGACGTCCTTCGGGATCTGCGCAGGGTTACGGGATACGAAGGCACTGGACACATCGCACAGCGCCTGCGGGCAGCGGAACGTCTGCTGCAGCTTGAGCACCTGGCCCTGACCGAACCAGTCCACGAAGCCGGTCATCACCGACACGTCCGCGCCGGCAAAGCGATTGATCGACTGCCAGTCGTCACCGACCGCGAACAGGTGTTTTCCCGGTGCCTGCACCAGTGCCCGGCACAGCCGCGCACGGGCGCGCGAGGCATCCTGGAATTCATCGGCCATCACCAGGTCGAAGGGAGCGACGTAGCGCCCCTGTTCGAGGTGCTCGGCGGCCTGGTTGAGCATGTCTTCGAAATCGATCCCGCCCTCGGCCACCAGCGCATCGTCCCAGCCTTCCAGGATCGGGACGATCAGCGCGAGGAAGAGGCGGTAGCGGTGCTTGAAGTGATCGTCGGGCAGGCGGCGCAGGCGCTCGACCATGTCCTCCACGTCCAGCGCGTTGCTCTTGGCGTGGCTGATGAAGGTGCGGACCAGGCCGATCAGGTCGCTGTCCGGCATCGGCGTCGCGCCGCCCTCGGGCAGGTCGCGGTCGGGATTCGGGTCCAGTTCGATACCGCGCTGCGACAAGGCCTCGCCCAACCGCACGAACAGTTCGCCGGTGCGCAACTGCAGCGGGGTGGTCTCGATCCGCTCGATGCCATCGCGGGCGCCCGGCTCGCCAGCGCGAGGCGCGGGCGCGCGGTCGTGTCCCGCCGGGGCGAGGTGGTCGTGATACAGCGCAATGCCGGGGTAATAGAAATCCGGGCGGTACTGGCGGTACGCATCGGTCCCGGCATCGAATGCATCGCGGCGTGCATAGGTGTACGCCACGCCGTTGTAGAACAGCCAGTCGGCGATCACGCACGCTTCGATGCTGCGCACGCGCTCGCCCTGCAGGGTACGCACATACCCCTGCCCATCCTTGTCCCACTCCTCGGCGTCCAGCGACCCGCCGGTGACCGGCAGGTCACGGCCGAACACCAGCCGGAACATGTCCCACTGGGTACGGAAGGCGAGCGAGCGGTCCTTGAGCTGGTCGATGATCTCGGCCAACCGATGGAAACCCTGGGTGGCATCGACCGCCCAGTCCGGCACCTGCGGCATCCGGCCGGTGGCCTGGGCGATGATGTGCCGGCCCAGCGCATGGAAGGTGCGCGCTTCCACCCGCACCTGATCCAGGCCGAGGCGCTGGAACGCGCGGTCCGCACGCGCCTGCAGCTCGGTGGCGGCTTCCTTGTTGAAGGCGAGCATGACGATGCGCTCGGGCGCGACCAGCCCGCGTTCGATGGCGTACGCCGCCTTGGCGACCATTGTGGAGGTTTTGCCCGAACCTGCTGCGGCCACCACCTGGACGCGGTTGTCGAAGCAGATCACCGCGCGGGCCTGCTCATCGGTGAGTGGCCGGCTTTCGACGCGGTCCAGCAACGCACGGCTGGCGACCCGTTCGCGCGCCTGATGGACCTCATTGCGGCGCGCCCACATCGTTGGCCAGTCGGCCAGCCACAGCATCAGCGCTTCTTCGATCGCGGCCGGGTCGCCATCGAGCTGGCTGCGCAGGTCGGCATCATCGAACACCGTCCACAGCGCGTCCTCATCCAGGGGCAGGGTGGGGCGTGCCTGCAGCAGTGCCTGCTGCTGCTCGCAGGTCAGCCACAGCGATTCCTCGTCGGCCAGATCGGTAGCCGCCTGCACCTGGGCGAGCCAGTGCTGGATGGCGGTGAGGGACTGCTGGAACAAGGCGACATGGTCGCGCTGGCGCTGCTTGCCGCTTCGCTCCTCCAGTGCCGACACCAGCAAGCGCGCGGACGCGGCGGGCAGGCCGCCGAGGATCAATGGTGGGTGCCCTTCACGATGGAGGCTCAGTCGTGCCCAGGGCAGGCGCGGGTACACCTGCAGTGCATCCAGCGGCGCGTGATACCGATGACCGTCAATGGTCAGTAGCAGCTGGTCGTCTTCCAGGCGCAGGCGCCAGTGCGGCGATCGCGTGAGGCGTTGACCCCAGTCGCTCGGGGCCCATTCGTACGTCATCGGTGTTCCAGGTGCGGCCCTCGTTGCGGCCGTGGCCGGAACAGCATGGGTGGCGCGGTTTGATCGGATGCCCATGATAGGGGAAATAAAAAAAATCCCCGCCTGGGCGGGGAATCGGATCGAGCGGTCGTTCGCGGCGTACCGTTACTGCTGCAGCACCGGCACGCTGCGCGCGCGGCGGTCCACCAGCATCGCCACGCACCACAGCAGCAACCCGCCCAGCGCGGTGGCAGCGCCAACGTAACCGGTCACCGCAGGGCTGAAGCCGGCGCCGATCGCCATGCCACCGAACCACGGGCCCAGTGCGTTGGCGGTATTGAACGCGGCATGGTTGGAGGCGGCGGCGAGCGTCTGCGCTTCGCCGGCCACGTCCATCAGGCGGGTCTGCAGCACGGCCGCCAAGGCGCCCATGGTGCCGACCGCAATGATCATCGGGAACACGCTCCACACCGATTGCGCGGCCAGCGGGAAGGCCAGCAGCACCAGGATCGACCAGACCAGCACGACGGCGGCGGCGCGGAACTGGAAGCGGTCCACCAGCCAGCCACCGGCGACGTTGCCGATGATCGCGCCGATGCCGAAGATGCCCACGGCCAGCGGCATCCACGATTCGGCCAGGCCGGTGACCTGCACCAGCGTCGGGGCGAGATAGGTGAACACGCAGAACATGCCGGCGAAGCCGACCGAACCGATCGCCAGTGCCAGCCACACCTGGGGACGATTGAAGGCACGCAGTTCGCGCATCGGCGAGGTACGCACCTCATCCGGATCGGGCAGCAGGAAGCGCGCGATCATCGCCACGGTGGCGATCGCCAGCACGCTCACCAAGGCGAACGCGGTGCGCCAGCTGACCTGCTGGCCGAGCCAGGTGGTGAGCGGATTGCCGACCAGGATCGCCACGGAGAGGCCGAGCAGCACTTTGGACACCGCCGCGCCACGCTGCGCTGGCGGGCTGATCGCCGCCGCCACCAGCATCGCCACGCCGAAGTAGGCGCCATGCGGCAGCCCGGCGACGAAGCGGGCCAGCAGCATCGTGCCGTAGTTGGGCGCCAGCGCGCTGGCCAGATTGCCGATGGCGTAGAAGCCCATCAGCGCCAGCAGCAGGTTGCGGCGCGCGAAGCCGGCGCCGGCAAAGGCCAGGACCGGGGCGCCGACCACCACGCCGATGGCATAGGCGCTGATCAGGTGGCCGACCTGGGTTTCGCTGATCGACAGCCCGCGGCTGATCTCCAGCATCAGGCCCATGCTGGCGAACTCACTGGTGCCGATGGCAAAGCCGCCCAGCGACAAGGCCAGCAGGATCAGGGTGCGCTCGCGCGGCGAGAGCCGGGCGGCCAGAGGGACGGAGGAAGAGCTCATGCAGGCGGCCGCGTCGAACGGGGAAGCGCGGCATTGTACTGCTGCGACGCAGCATTAATCAGCCGGGCCCATGGAACGCTGGATCTGCCTGGTGCGCGCTGCCCCGTGAGCAGCGTACCGCAGCGTGCGGACAGGCCCGCCGCGCTTGGCTATCGCCGCCTTTTCACGGATACGGCCGCGCCCTGAACGGCTGCGGCTCGGGCGCCGCCGGCGGAAGGCGCTCGCCGTGCACGCGGCTGAGGATCTCATTGGTGCGTCGTTGTTCGGCCACGATCTGTTGCAGCAGCCCCTTGATGCCGAAGATGGCAAACGGAACGAACAGCCACAACAACCCGAGCAGCGCGCCGATGAGCGCGACCAGCAGCGAAAACCCTGAACCCGCAGGACCCATGTCTTACTTCCCTGTCGTTGAGAGGTGCTAGATCACCTCAATGATAGCCGTAGCCTTTTGCACCCGGGCCGCATTGGGCGCCCAGCGGCATTGGCCGGTGGGCGGAGACGACATATCACTAGTCGATCACGGCCAGTCTCGCCCATTCATGCGACAATTTCGCTTCAAGGCCACCCGTCGATGGCTGCGCGATGCCGCCAGAGAGGTTGCGATGTCTTCCAGTCCAGGCTTTCCTGCCCTTATCGGTTTCGATCTGCCCGGCCCACAGGCGGGGACCCGTTCGCAGCGGGTGATTGTCACCGCGTTGCTGGATGACACCCCGCGCGCTGACTGGCTGCGCATCCTGCACCGCCTGGCGTGGCCATCATTGCGGCTGGATCACGGCGTCGAGCAGATCCGCCTGGTCGGGCAGGGCCTCCATTTCGTGGGTGCGATCACCGATGCCAGGGCGTTGTCGGCCTCGGTGCGTGGCCTGTTCAACGAGGTCAACGCGAAAGCGCTGGACCGCCGCCTCGCCGCGATGGAGAACCCGCTGGATGACGATGGTCCGGGCAGCGCGCCTGCGGCGTCCTTGGCCCATGCCACGGATCCGCGCCTGGACGATGTGGCCGCACTGCTTGCGATGCCGGCCGTGCCGGGCATGCTGGAGTTGGCGAGTGCGATGACCGGCATGCGGTTCGTTGCGGTGGCCCGTGTCACCGCCGATCGGTGGACCGCCTGCGCCGTGCATGATCGTCTGGATTTCGGTCTGCGCCCGGGCGATGACCTGGTGCTGGAGACCACCATCTGCGATGAGATACGCGAGCATCGCCATCTGGTCCAGTTCGACCAGGCCAGCACCCATCCGGTGTTCTCCAGCCATCCCACGCCCGCGCTGTATGGGTTCGAGAGCTACATCTCGGTCCCCATGTTCCGCCGCGATGGTGGCTTCCACGGCACGCTGTGCGCGTTGGATCCCAATCCTTCCAGACTCGACGCCGCGACGGTGAAAGGCTTCGAGGTGCTGGCGGGGCTGATCGGCGCGCAGCTGGATGTGCAGGATGCGCCGGCCGGGGAAGGGCAGCCGGTGGTCAGCATGGCCGAGGCGCTGTCGGTGCTCTCGCGTCAGGTGGACGCGCTCGACGCGCTCGACGCGGCCGCGCTGCCGGAGCAGTTCCGCGCGGTGACCACGCAGTTGCGTGCGCTGGTGGACGGGGCGCGGGCTGTGGCGGGCTGAAGGCCCGTCAGGGAGGGCGTGGGGCGTCTCAGTCGCCCGCCTCCACCGGCGCAAAGCGCGCCCGCCATTGCCCCTCCACCTCCACCCGTGCGACGAACATCTCGTACGGACGCACCCACAGGCCGACATCCGAATCCAGCGGCCGGTACAGCACCATCGGCGCCAGCGTTTCACTGTGGCGTACAACCCCGATCACCTCGTAGTTGCCGCCCTTGAAATGGCGGTAGTGGCCGAGCGGCAGGGTGGGCAGCGGGGAAAGATCGGACATGGCGGCGGTAGCAAAGACGGGCGGCCCATTATCGCCCCGCGCACCGGTTGGCGGTGATGTTCGGTCGGGTCAGCCGGCATCCGGCAACGGGCCGGCGCGGCAGGCGTTGACCAGGTGCAGCACCGCGTCGGGGTGCATCGGCCGGGCCAGCTGGTAGCCCTGCGCTTCATCGCAGCCCCACAGCCGCAGCAGCGAAAGCTCGGCGTCGTTTTCCACGCCTTCGGCCACGGTGCGGTAGCCCAGCTGCCGGGCCAGCTTGATGATGGCTTCCACCTTCAGCCGGGCGGTGCGTGAGCGCGCCAGCCCGGTCACCAGCGTCTGGTCGATCTTGATATGGCTGATCGGCACCTCGCTGAGATAGCCGAAGTTGCTGTAGCCGCTGCCGAAGTCGTCGATCGCGATGCGCACGCCGGCCGCCGCCATCTCACGCAACTGCGGCAGCGCCGCCGGATGGTGGTTGAGCCACTGGCCTTCCGTGATTTCAATTTCGATCAGGCCCGGGGCGAGGCCGTAGGCATGCAGCCGCTCGGACAGCACGCTCCACACGCACTGGTCATCGAAGTCGCGCGGGGAGAGATTGATGGACAGGCTGAAGCCGGGCACGGTCTTCTGCCAGTGCGCGGCCTGGGCCAGCGCGTGATCGATGACCCAGCGGCTGAGCGCGGGCATCAGCGCAGTGCGCTCCAGCACCGGGATGAATTCGCCTGGGCTGATCGGGCCCAGCATCGGATGGGTCCAGCGCAGCAGGGCTTCGGCCGACACCGGCTGCCCATCGATCAGATCGAAGCGCGGCTGGTAAACCAGGCTGAACTGGTGCTGGGCCAGGCCGCGCCCGGCATCGGAGGCCAACCGGTAACGGCGGCGCAGGGCATCGTCGCGTTCCTGCGAATACCAGCACAGGCAGGCATCGGTCTGCAGGGCATGATGCATGGCGACCAGGCATTTGCGGACCAGATCCGCGGTCTCCTCCCGCACCGCGCGGAAGTCGCAGACGCCGGCATGGAACTGCGGTGACATCGGGATGCTGCCGGCCATCAGCGGCCGGCGCATGCGCACGCGCAGGCGGTCGAGCAGGCCCTCGGTCTGGTGATGCGAGTGGTCCGCCAGCAGGAAGGCGAAACGGGTCACTCCCACGTGGTAGACCTGCGTGACATCGCGCAGCACGTCCTGCACGCGCAGCGCCGCCTGGCGCAGCAGGGTTTCCACGGGTTTCATGCCCAGGGCCTGGCCGGCGTCATTGGCGCTCTGCAGGTCGAACACATCCAGCAGCACCGCCGTGAACCTCCGGCCTTCACCGCGGCGGGACAAGGCGGTGAGGTCGGCCTGGAACTGCTGCCGGTTGGGCAGGCCGCTGACCTGATCACGGCGGCCCAGCGACATCTTCAGTTCCATCTGCGCGACCACCACGCGCGAGAGCGTCTGCAACTGCACCTGCTCTTCGGCAGAGAGCCGCCGCGGCTCACGCCCCATGATGCACAGGGTACCCAGCGCGACGCCGCCCTTGGTGATCAGCGGCGTACCGGCATGGAAGCGCAGCTGCTCGGGGCCAGCGACCAGCGCATTGCCGGCAAAGCGCGGGTCCTGGCGAAGATCCTCTATCTGCAGCACCTGGCTGGAACCCAGCGCGTGCGCGCAGATCGAGGCATGCCGTTCGTTGCGGGTCAGCGCCAGCCCCACGCGCGAGATGAGGTGCTGGTGGTCGGCATCGAAGATCGACACCAGCGCGATCGGCACGCCGAAGGTGAAGGCCGCCAGTTCGGTGATCGGGTCCAGCGCCGTGCCCAGCGCAGGGTCCATCACGTTGAGTGCTTCGATCAACGCGATCCGGTCAACATCGTTGCGTCTGTCCAGCATGTACCGCGCCCTGTTCCGACTTCATCGCTACTATCACGATGGCAATGCAGAACCGATGTGAAGCAGGGGCGAGGCGGATGAAGCGTTCACGCAGGCTGCGCGGAACCTTCGCTCAGAGCGGTGCGTCCGGCGACTGCAGCAACGTGACCAGCTGGCGCAGGCGATAGGGCTTGGGCAGGAATTCGACATGGTCCGGCAGTGGCGGCAGCTGCGAACGCGCATAGCCAGAGGCCAGGATCATGCGCGCATTGGGCAGCACGTCGGCCACGTGCTCGCTGAGCTCCACGCCGCTCATGCCGTTGGGCATGCTGATATCGCTGAACACCACATCGAACCCGCCCGGGTCCTGCATCAGGCGCAGGGCGGTCGGACCGTCGTCGGCCGTGTGGATTTCGATACCGAAGTCCTGCAAAGCCTGGCCGATCAGTTCACGCAGGTCCTGCTGGTCTTCGACCATCAATACGCGTAGGGGCTCAGACATGCTCGACTTCCTCAATGACAGGTAACAACAGGCGGACGGTGGTGCCCCTTCCGGGGGCGGTTTGTACGTCGACGAAGCCGTCGCACTGCGAGACGAAGCCAAACACCTGGCTCAGGCCCAGACCGCTGCCCTTGCCGACTTCCTTGGTGGTGAAAAACGGCTCGCTGGCGCGCTCGGCGATGTCCGGGGGCATACCATCGCCCTCATCGGTCACCGCGATGGCGACATAGTGGCGGCGCATGGGCTGGGACAGATCCGGTGCCAGTCGCTGTTCGACCTCGGCCGTGATCGTGACCGTGCCGCCCTGGGGCATCGCTTCGGCACTATTGAGCACCAGATTCAACACGGCGCTGTGCAACTGTACGCCATCGGTGACGATCGGTGGCAGGTCCGCCGTCAATTCCAGCTGCACCTCGATGCCGGCCGGGCAGGCGCGGCGCAGGACGGGCAGGGCATCGCGCAGGAACTCCTGCACGACCACCGGCTCGCGCACCAGGGTCTGATCGGCCGAGAACGCCAGCAGCTGGCGGGTCAGCAGCGAGCCCCGGTCGGCGGCGGCCTGGGCCAGGTCCACCAGCTCCTGGGTGCGGTCGTCGGCGCCGGGGCGCAGGGCGATCAGGTCCAGTGCGTTGCCGATGGTGGTCAGCAGGTTGTTGAATTCATGGGCCAGGCCGCGGGTCAGCCGGCCCACGTTGTCCAGCTGCCGTTGCTGGACATGCGCGCGCTGCGCATCCTGCAGCAGGCGCTGGGCCTGGTAGCGCTCGGTGACATCCTGAGTGACCTTGACGAACCCGAGCAGGCAGCCGTCTTCGCGGACCGGCTCGATCACTTCGCCGGCACGGAACCGCTCGCCAGTGCAGCGCACCCGCCAGCCCTCGCCGACGAAGCGGCCATGGTCACGCGCATACGCCAGCGCCTGCTGGGGCACGCCCAGCTGTTGATCCTCGGGGGTATAGAACAGGCCGACATGCTTGCCGATCACGGCCTCGGCGGTATAGCCCTTGACCCGCTCGCAGCCACGGTTCCAGCTGCAGATGTTGCCCTGCGTATCGAGCAGATAGATCGCGTGATCGCTCACGTTGTCGATCAACAGCTTGAGCTGCCGGCTTTCGTCGGCAAGCGGTGCAACGCTGGATACGGCCTGGACCACGACGGTTATCGACTCCCCGATAAGGGACCGAACCGTAGGGGCCGTGATGTGAAGAAAATGTCAAGAGCGTGCCGCAATCACGCTGACTTCTGGCGCTTAACACCCGTTTACCGCTTCGGGTACCATCAGGCCCCTTTTGAGCTGGAACACGGCATGAATTCTGCGCCTACCTCCCGTGACCGTTGGATCTGGCTTGCGTCGGCCGCCTTGATGGCCGCCACGCTGGGCACGGAGATGGTGGTGCCGCTGGGCTATGCGGTCTGGCTGACCTACTTCATGGCGGTCGGGATCACGCTGTTCCAGCGTCGCATGGAAGTGCCGCTGCTGGTGGCGATCGGCTCGTGCATCCTTCTTGCGGTGGGCTACAACGTGGCGCCGGCGAGCAGCAATTCGGCGTTTTCCTTCGTCAATCGCAGCATCGGTGGCGTCGCGTTCCTGATGATGGCGCTGACCGTGATGAAGGCCATCGGTGCGCGCCGTGAAGCGGCCGATGCGCTGTGGCTGCAGGCCGGCGAGAACGTGGTCGGCACCAGCCTGCAGGGCGATCCCACCCCGCGCGAGCTGGGTGACCAGGCCATGCGCGCCCTGTGCGCGCAGCTCAATGCCGATGTCGGCGCGATGTACCGCCTGCAGGGCGAGCGGTTGGTGCTGGTCGGCGGCTCCGCGCTGCCGTCGCAGCTGCCCGAGACCCTGCCGGCACATGCCGGGCAATGGGGCGAGATCATCCGCGAAGGCCGCGCGCGTCGCCTGGAGGACAGTGACAGCCCGCTGGATATCGATACGCCACTGGGCCGCACCACCGTTCACCAACGCCTGCTGGGGCCGATCACGGCCGATGGCGTGGTGATCGGCGTGATCGAGCTGGGCCGTGCCGGTGTCTCGCCCGCGCGCAGCCTGGAAATGGCGCTGCTGCTGCAGTGCGCCGAGCCGATCGGCATCGCCCTGCGGGCGTCGCTGCTCAATGCGCAGCTGGTGGAGCTGCTGGAAGAGACCCAGCGCCAGAGCGAGGAGCTGCAGACCCAGCAGGAAGAGCTGCGGGTGGCCAACGAAGAGCTGGAAGAGCAGAGCCGCAGCCTGCTGCATTCCCAGGCCAACCTGGAGCAGCAGCAGGCCGAGCTGGAGCAGACCAACGTGCAGCTCGAAGAGCGCACCCACGAGCTGGAGTCGCGCCAGCAGGCGCTGCTGCTGGCCCAGGCGCAACTGGTCCAGAACAGCAACGAGCTGGAAGCCAGTTCACGCTACAAATCCGAGTTCCTGGCCAACATGTCCCACGAGCTGCGCACGCCGCTCAACAGCGCACTGATCCTGGCCAAGCTGCTGGCCGACAACAAGGACGGCACGCTGACCGCCGAGCAGGTCAAGTACGCCCAGGCGATCCACTCGTCCAACAACGATCTGCTGGCGTTGATCAACGACATCCTCGACCTGTCGCGGATCGAGGCCGGCCATGTGGAGCTGGTTGAAGAGAACCTGGCCGTGTCCAGCGTGCTGCAGCGCCTGAAGGAAACCTTCGAGCCGATGGCCTTGCAGAAGGGCCTGGCCCTGGAGATCAGCGCTGCCCCGGAGGCGCCGACCCAGCTGCTGGCCGACAGCCAGCGCCTGCAGCAGATCCTGAAGAACCTGCTGGCCAATGCGGTCAAGTTCACCGAGCACGGCAGCGTCTCGCTGAAGGTGCGCAGTGCGGGGGCAGGGCGGATCCAGTTCGCCGTCTCCGATACCGGCATCGGCATTCCCGAAGAGCAGACCGCGGTCATCTTCGAGGCGTTCCGCCAGGCCGACGGCAGCACCCGCCGCCGTTACGGTGGCACCGGGCTGGGGCTGTCGATCTCGCGCGACCTGGCTGCACGCATGGGCGGCAGCATCACCGTCTCCAGCGAGCCGGGCCGCGGCAGCTGCTTCACGCTTGAACTGCCGCTGTTGGCCGGTGGCGGCACCGGCAACGCCCAGCACGTGGTGCATGACGTCCGCCCGGCTGCCGTAGCAGCGCCGTCCCGGCCGGCTTCCGCACCGCTGGGGCGGGCGCATGGCGAACCCACCCCCGCGCCGGCGCCGGCCCAGGACAAGGTGGTCGATGACCGCGGCCGCCGCAGCCGCGCCGGCCGGATGATCCTGGTGGTCGAGGATGACACTGCATTTGCCAGCGCCCTGGTCTCTATGGCGCACGAACTGGACTTCGACTGCGTAGTGGCCGGTACCGCCGAAGAGGCGTTGAGCCTGGCCGCCGAGCTGCGCCCGAACGGCATCCTGCTGGATATCGGCCTGCCCGACGTCTCCGGCCTGAGCGTGCTCGAGCGCCTCAAGCGCGACCCGACCACGCGCCATATCCCGGTCCACGTGGTCTCCGGGCTGGAGCGCTCGCAGGTGGCGATGGAGCTGGGCGCGATCGGGTATGTGATCAAGCCGGCCACGCGCGAGCGCCTGGTCGGGGCGATCCAGCAGCTGGAAGCCACCAGCCAGCGCGACATGCGCCGCCTGCTGATCGTGGAGGACGACAGCGAGCTGCGTTCGAACCTGCAGCTGCTGCTTGGCCGCGACCAGCTGGAAATCACCGCGGTGGGCACCATCACCGAGGCGATGGCCGAACTGGCCGGGTCCACCTTCGATTGCATGGTCACCGACCTCGCGCTGCCGGACGGCACCGGGTACGACCTGCTCGAGCGCATGGCCGGCAATGATGCGGTCGCGTTCCCGCCGGTGATCGTCTACACCGGCCGCGCACTGACCCGCGATGAAGAACAGCGCCTGCGCCGCTATTCCAAGAGCATCATCATCAAGGGCGCGCGCTCGCCCGAGCGCCTGCTCGATGAGGTGACCCTGTTCCTGCACAGCGTGGAGGCCTCGCTGCCGACCGACCAGCAGCGCCTGCTGCGCGAAGCGCGTCGCCGCGATGCGGTGCTCGATGGCCGTACCGTGCTGCTGGCCGAGGACGATGTGCGCAACATCTTCGCGCTGTCCAGCGTGCTGGAGCCGCTCGGCGTCACCCTGGACATCGCCCGCAACGGCCGCGAGGCGCTGGAGAAGCTGCGCCCGGAAATCGACCTGGTGCTGATGGACATCATGATGCCGGAGATGGACGGGCTGACCGCCATGCGCGAGATCCGCGCCGACAACCGCTGGCGCGACCTGCCGATCATCGCGTTGACCGCCAAGGCGATGCCTGATGACCGCGAGCACTGCCTGCAGGCCGGTGCCAACGATTACATCGCCAAGCCGATCGACGTGGACAAGCTGGTGTCGCTGTGCCGCGTGTGGTGCTCGCGCCGATGAATGAAGCGGAGCTGTTCGATCTGGAGCTGAAGGTGTTGCTGGAGGCGGTGTACCAGCGCTACCACTACGACTTCCGTGACTATGCGCTGGCATCGCTGCGGCGGCGCATGCGCCATGCCATGGCCCGGTTCGACTGCCCGACCATGGGCGCGCTGCAGCACCGCCTGCTGCACGAGCCGGACACCTTCGCCCAGGCGATGCAGTACTTCACCGTGCAGGTCTCGGAGATGTTCCGTGACCCGCCGTACTTCCGGGTGCTGCGCGAGCATGCCGCGCCGGTGCTGCGCACCTATCCCTCGATCAAACTGTGGATCGCCGGGTGCAGCACCGGCGAAGAAGTGTGGTCGCTGGCGATCCTGCTGCACGAGGAAGGCCTGCTGGACCGGGCGATCATCTACGCCACCGACATCAATCCCGAAGCGTTGCAGGCGGCCGAATCCGGTGCCTTCGCGCTGGACCGGCTGGCGCAGTTCAGCCGCAATTACCTGGCGGCCGGTGGCACCGGCTCGCTCTCGGATTACTACAGCAGCGGCTACGGCAGCGTGGTGTTCGATCGCCGCCTCAAGCGCAACATCGTGTTCGCCGACCACAGCCTGGCCACCGATACGGTGTTCTCCGAAGTCCACCTGGTGTCCTGCCGCAACGTGCTGATCTATTTCCAGCGGCCGCTGCAGGACCGCGCCATCGGCCTGTTCCATGAGGCCCTGGTCCATCGCGGCTTCCTGGGCCTGGGCAGCAAGGAGTCGCTGCAGTTCGGCGCGCACGCGGATCTGTTCGAAGCCTGCGCGCGCGACCAGCGCCTGTACCGGAAGCTGGCTTGATGAGCACGGCCTCCCAGCGCAGCCGGTTCGACCTGGTGGTCATCGGCGCTTCGGCCGGTGGCGTCAGTGCGCTGCAGGCACTCCTGTCGGCGCTGCCGGCCACGCTGGCGCTGCCGGTGCTGGTGGTGCTGCACCTGCCGCGCGACCGCCCCAGCCGCATTGCCGACCTGCTCGATGCCGGTTGCCCGCTGCCGGTGCGCGAGGCCGAGGACAAACAACCGCTGCAGGCCGGTACGGTGACGTTCGCGCCGCCGGATTACCACCTGCTGGTGGAGGACCGTGACACGCTGGCACTGTCGGTCGATCCACCGGTGCTGTTCTCGCGCCCGGCGATCGATCCCCTGTTTGAAAGCGCCGCCGATGTGTTCGGCGGCGGCGTGTTGGCGATCCTGCTGACCGGCGCCAGCAGTGACGGCAGCGACGGTGTCGCCGCGGTCCGCCAGGCCGGTGGCGAAGCCTGGATCCAATGCCCTGAGGAGGCCTATTCCTCGATGATGCCCGCATCGGCCCTGGCACACGCCGGCGCCGACGCGGTGCTCCCGCTCACCTCCATCTGCACGCGTATGAAAGGCCTTACCCGATGAACCTGATCGAGCCCGCCGGGTCGACTGCCACCACCGATTGCGTGAAGCTGCTGATTGTCGATGACATCCCGCAGAACCTGGTCGCGATGGAAGCGCTGTTGCGTCGCCCGGGTCTGGAGATCCTGTGTGCGCTGTCCGGTGCTGAAGCACTCGAGCTGCTGCTGGAACATGAAGTCGCGCTGGCCCTGCTGGATGTGCACATGCCCGAGATCGACGGCTTCTCGCTGGCCGAGTTGATGCGCGGCTCGCAACGCAGCCGCGATGTACCGATCATCTTCCTGACCGCTTCGCCGAATGATCCGGTGCGGGCCTTCAAGGGCTACGAATCCGGCGCCGTGGATTTCCTGCACAAGCCGATCGAGCCGCAGGTGATCATGAGCAAGGTCAATGTGTTCATCGAGCTTTACCAGCAGAAGCAGCTGCTCAAGGCGCGCAACGAGGCGCTGGAGCACGCGCTCAAGCTCAATGAAACGATGATGGCGGTATTGACGCACGACCTGCGTACGCCGTTGGCGGCGATCCTGCTGTGTGCCGACAAGCTGTCGCTGGATCTGCCCGATGACAGCCAGGTCCAGCGGACCCTGGTCCATCTGGAAAACAGCGCACAGCGCATGGTGCGGATGGTCGAGCAGCTGCTGGATTTCTCCAGGATCCGTACCGGCGGCCTGCGCCTGCACAGCACCGAGTGCGACCTGGCTGAACTGGCCTCGGCGGTGGTGGCCGAGATCAGCCGTGCGCACCCGCAGGCGACCATCGAGCTGCAGGTACAGGGCGATGCCCAGCTGCAGGGCGATCCCGATCGCCTCGCGCAGTTGCTGTCCAACCTGATCGGCAACGCCGTGCTGCATGGCGGTGATGCGCCGGTGGTGGTGCGGGTGGAAGGCGAGCGCAGCGCGCCACTGCGGCTGCAGGTGCGCAATGCCGGTCAGATTCCGGAGGCATTGCTGCCGCGGTTGTTCGAGCCGTTCAAGGCCAGTTTCCACGACAGTCGCGGGCTGGGGCTGGGGCTGTTCATCGCCAGCGAGTTCGCCCGTGCGCATGGCGGCACACTGGTGGCCCACAACATCGAGGGCGCGGTGATCTTCGAGACCGCGCTGCAGCGCCGGCCGCGCTGAGGCCGGAAAGAACCATCCCGGCGCAGGGCCGGGATGGTGGACGTGCTTACAGCGGCTCGCAGCACAGATACAGCCCGTGCCCACCGTAGGTGCAGCCCGGCTGGTCTTCACAGCCGGCCAGCGGCTTGGGCTGGCTGGAGGTGGCCAGCGCCTGGCTGGATGCGAAGGCCAACGCGCAGATCAGGGTGACGCCGCTGAGGGCTGACAACAACCGCGTTTTCGACTTCATGGTCTGTCTTTCCTTCTGTGGATGAGGCTGACGGGGCGCGTGTTGCCACGCAATCACGCGTTACACCGGCTGGCAGCACCGGATCTCGCTGTGCCCGCCATAGGTGCAGCCGGGCTTGTAGGGACAGCCATCCAGCTGCTTGGGCTGGCTGGAGGTCGCCACTGCCTGGCTCGATGCGAACGCCAGGGCGCAGACAACAGCGATACCGCCAAAGACCGAAAGGAACTTCCTGGACTTCATGGTGCTTCTCCTGTTGTGGTGACGCGGATGCAACGGGAACACGGACGGAACTGTCGATCCGCCCCCGGCGAGCGGGCGCGGAGGGACCTGGTTACGTCGCCTTGGCAGCGACGTGGGATGGCTTCAGCCTGCCGGCGCGGGCGCCTGGTTGCGGGCGGCGTTGATCACGAATGCGCCGGTGATCGCATCCACCGAGCGCTCCTTGAGCTGGCCGACATGGCGGTAGATCACCTTGCCGTCCTGGATGACGACCACCATCGGCACCATGGTCGCGGTGTAGCGCTGCCGGAGCCGGTCATCGGTATCGTTCACCACCGGAAACGCGAAACCATGCTGGCGCGCGTAATCGGCAGCGGTTTCGTGGGGCGGCAGGCTGATGCCGACCATCTCGAAGGCGCGGTTGCCGTTGTTGCGACCGGCCGCGTCCAGCGCCTGGATCTGCGGCACCGAGGCCAGGCAGAACTTGCAGGCAGGGGAGAAGAAGTACAGGACCTGGCGACCGCTGGCCGGGCCGGCCAGGGTAACCGCCTGGCCGTCGAGTGCCATGGTGGTGAGGGCCTCGGGCTGGGCGCCCTCGGGAAGGCCGTGGGCGGCCTTGGAGATCTGTTCGACCTTGCTCACCAGCAGCGCCTGCTCCTGGCGGAGCTGCCGGTTCTGCACCGCCAGCGCGGTCATCAGCACGGCCAGGACAACGATGAGAGCGAGGCTGCCGTACTTCCGGAATGCGGATGCGTCCATGCTGCTCCTTGGCCTTCGGCCGGGTCCATGGCTGAGTAGGTGGTGTATGTATCCGGCAACAAAAATCATTTGTCAAATACAAGATCCTATGAATGAGACATGGGTTTCATTCTGGTCGGTGCCTATCGAAAGATCGGCGCGCGCGGCGCCCGCCGGGCCGCCCGGATCAGTCGCAAACCCCCGTGAGGTAAACTGTCCGGGCGCCGAAGCCCTTCGCCAGCGGCCATTGCTGGAGCCACCATGCCGTCCTCGACCCGTAAAGCCGTCTCGCCCCTGATCGACGCCCAGGTGCATGTCGAGGGCTTCGTGCAGGTGCGTGAAGCGCGCCGGTCCGAGCTGGTCGAGGATTACGTGGAGCTGATCGCGGACCTGATCGCCGATGGCCGTGAGGCCCGGCAGGTGGATATCGCGACGCGGCTGGGGGTTGCGCAGCCGACGGTGGCCAAGGCGCTCAAGCGCCTGGTCAAGGAGGGCTGGGCGATCCAGCGCCCGTACCGCGGCGTGTTCCTGACCCCGGCCGGCGAGCAGCTGGCGGTGGAGATGCGCGCCCGCCACCAGACCGTGGAGCAGTTCCTGCTGGCGCTGGGCGTGGATGCCGATTCGGCGCGCCGCGATGCCGAAGGGATCGAGCATCACGTGAGCGAGGCGACCCTGGCCGCGTTCGACGCGTTCGTACGCAAGGCCAACGGCCATGGTTGAGCGCCTCGCGCCGCCGCCGCCGCTGGGCGTGCCGGTGCACGACCAGGACGAATACTGGATGCGCCACGCGCTGGGGCTGGCCGAGCGGGCCGAGCGTGAGTTCAACGAGATCCCGGTCGGCGCGGTGCTGGTCGGTGCCGATGGCAGCGTGCTCGGAGAAGGCTGGAACCTCAACATCGCCGACCACGACCCCAGCGCACATGCGGAGATCGTCGCGATGCGGCAAGCGGGCAGGGCGATCACCAACCACCGGCTGATCGGCAGCACGCTCTACGTCACGCTGGAGCCATGCGCGATGTGTGCGATGGCGATCGTGCACGCACGCGTGGCGCGGCTGGTGTACGCGGCCACCGATCCCAAGACTGGCGCCTGCGGCAGCGTGTTCGACCTGATCGGCGACCCGCGCCACAACCATCGCGTGGAAATCCACGGGGGGGTGCTGGCCAAGGATGCCAGCACCCGGTTGACCAACTACTTCCGCGCCAAGCGCGGCAAGCCGCCGCTGCTGCTGGAATAACGCCGCTGCAGCGACAGGGCCGTGACGCGTTGGCGGTATCATGGGCGCCTCCTCCATCCCGGTCGCGGCGCAAGCGGCGGCCCAGCACAAGGCGAACACATGGCCGACAACGGCGCAGAAGGCGAGCGACTGATCTGGATCGATCTGGAAATGACCGGTCTGGACACCGATAACGATGCGATCATCGAGATCGCCACGGTGGTGACCGATGCGCAGTTGAAGGTGCTGGCCGAAGGTCCGGAGTTCGCCATCCATCATCCGGTGGAGCGGCTGGAGGCGATGGACGAATGGAACCGCAACCAGCACCGCCGCTCGGGCCTGTGGCAGCGCGTGGTCGACAGCACGGTGACCCTGGGCCAGGCCGAAGCGCAGACCATCGCGTTCCTGCAGCAGTGGATCAAGGCCGGTGCCTCGCCGATGTGCGGCAACTCGATCTGCCAGGACCGTCGCTTCCTGCACCGTGAAATGCCGCGCCTGGAGAAGTACTTCCACTACCGCAATCTGGACGTGTCCACGATCAAGGAACTGGCCAAGCGCTGGGCCCCGAGCGTCGCGGCGGGCGTCGGCAAGACCGCCAGCCATACCGCGCTGAGCGACGTCCACGATTCCATCGAAGAGCTGCGCCATTACCGCCAGTTCATGGGGGCGCTGTCGGGCCTGCCTGCCTGATCCAGCGAGCAGGATCGGCACGGCACGCCGGCCTGTGCCGGATCGTTCAGCTGACGGCAGGCGAGGCGACGAGCGATGAACATCGGCGGCGCTATGATCGCGGCCATGAATGCCATCACCTCGCCGCAACCGCCGCCGCTGCCGTCCTCGATCCTGCCGACCTCGCAGGATTGGCGTGATCTGCAACGTGCGGTGGAGCTGCTGGAATCGCCCACGCTGACGGCCAAGATGGCCAACCTGATCGGCTCGCCACTGGAGTTCGCGGTCAAGTGGTTGCCTGATTCGGTTTCGCGCCGCATCCACGGCGCGGTCGAGGCGGCGCTGTTCAAATCCGCCCAGGCCGCGTTGTGGAGCATGGACAACACGCCTGGCAAGGCCGCCTCCACGCGTTGGCACAAACTGGCGGCGGCAACATCGGGCGCGGTAGGCGGTGCGTTCGGCTTCACCACGCTGTTCATCGAACTGCCCGTGTCCACCACGATCATGATGCGCTCGGTGGCCGATGTCGCCCGCAGCGAGGGCTTCGACCTGCGCGAGATGAGCACGCGGCATGCCTGCCTGGAGGTGTTCGCGCTGGGTGGCAACTCCGGCAAGGATGACGCCAGCGAGACGGGCTACTACATCACGCGTGGCTTCACTGCCGAGGTGATGCGCCACTTGTCGGCCGAGCTGGCCGGGCGCGCGGTCGGCGGCAGCCCGGTGATGATCGGCCTGACCCCGAAAGAAGCCGGCAAATGGCTGGCCAAGATCGTGGAGAAAGTGGCGGCGCGCTTCGGCGTGGTGGTCACCGAGAAGTTTGCCGCGCAGGCGGTCCCGATCGTCGGGGCGGTGGCCGGCGCCACGCTCAATACCATGTTCACCGACTACTACCAGGACGTGGCGCGCGGGCACTTCATCGTGCGCCGGCTGGAGCGCAGCTACGGTTACGAGACCGTGCGGGCTGCCTATTCCCTGCTGGCCGCCGAGCGCAACTGAGCGATCGTTGCATCGGCGGCACAACTGTTTTGCCGCCGCAGGCCTGTTGGGCCGGCGGCCCTGTCCCCATCCTTGTCGGCATCACCGCTTCGGCGGCTCCCCCGATCAAGGATTGCCATGCTGTTCTCTCCCTATACCCGCGGCGCGCTGACGCTGCCCAACCGTATCGTGATGCCGCCGATGACCCGTTCGCGGGCCGGTGAGGGCAACGTCGCCACGCCGCTGATGGCCACTTATTACGCCCAGCGTGCCTCGGCCGGCCTGATCGTCAGCGAGGGTACCCAGATCAGCCAGCAGGGGCAGGGCTATGCCTGGACCCCGGGCATCCACGATGAGGCTCAGGTTGCCGGCTGGCGCGGCGTGACGGAGGCGGTACATGCCGCTGGCGGTCGCATCGTCGCCCAGCTCTGGCACGTTGGCCGCGTCTCGCACGTGGCCCTGCAACCGGGCGGCGCCGCGCCGGTGTCCTCGTCGGCGCTGTTGGCCGAAGGGGTCAAGGTGTTTGTCGATCCGGACGGCCGGGGCCCGCAGAGCGGCGTCGGCGAGATGGTCCAGCACTCGATGCCGCGGGCCCTGACCACCGAAGAGATCGCCGGCATCGTGCGCGATTACGCGACGGCCGCGCGCAATGCGATCGCCGCCGGCTTCGATGGCATCGAACTGCATGGTGCCAACGGCTATCTGATCAACCAGTTCATCGACTCCCAGGCCAACCAGCGTACCGACGGCTATGGCGGCTCGCTGCAGAACCGCCTGCGCTTCCTGCGCGAGGTGACCGCGGCGGTGGCCGCGGAGATCGGGGCCGAGTGCGTCGGTGTGCGCCTGGCGCCGCTGACCACGCTGCAGGGCGCGGTGGACGACACCCCGCAGGCGACCTACCTGGCCGCGGCGCATCTGCTGGACGAGATCGGCGTGGGCTACCTGCACATCGCCGAAGCCGACTGGGAAGACGCCCCGGTCATGCCGGTAGCCTTCAAGGAGGCACTGCGCATGATCTATCGCGGCACGCTGATCTACGCCGGCAAGTACACCGTGGAACGCGCCGAAGAGGCGCTGGCCAAGGGGTGGGCCGACCTGATCGCCTTCGGCCGGCCGTTCATCGCCAACCCGGATCTGCCGGAGCGTCTGCAGCAGGGCCTGCCGCTGAATCCCCCGGACAAGGCCACGTTCTTCGGCGGCGGCGCGGAAGGGTTCACCGACTACCCGGTGGCGGAAACCGCCGAGGCCTGAACGCACACCCCGTAGAGCCGACCGTTGGTCGGCTGCTCTCCCATCCGACGCCGCGCAAACGTGATCTGCCGCGCGATGCGCGGCAGCCGACCAACGGTCGGCTCTACCGGCGCTTAGGCCCACGATCCATGGTCGGTAGAGCTGACCGTTGGTCAGCTGCCCACCCATCCGGCGCCATGCACACGTGATCCGCCACGCGATGCGCGGCAGGCGACTAACAATCGGCTCTACCCGGGCGGATGGTCTTCGGTGGGCCATCTGCACCACGAGAAGGGATACGCACCGATCACCTCCGCCAGGCCGGCACGGACCGGGTTGGCGAGGATGTAGGTGGCTTGGCGTCGCAGGTCTTCGTCCTTGCGTAGTGCGTGGTCGTAATAACCGGCTTGCCAGACAGGGCCGTTGCGGGCGGATTGGCGATTGATGAGCAGGCTGCTGCGCGATTTGAAGCGCTGCAGGCATGCGCCCAGGGAGCCCTGCCGGAGCTGCATCAGCCAATGCACGTGGTCTGGCATGACCACCCACGCAAGGTTGCAGACCCGATGCTCGTCTTCCATGGCATGCAGCACCTGCATGACATGCCTGGCCAGGTCGGGCTGGTGGAAATGGGGTACACGCGCATGCGTGATGGTCGTCAGCGCGTACACGGTGTCGATGCGGGAGTGGCGGCCGTGATGAAGGCGTGGGCTGGGCATGCCGTCAGGATGCCCATCGGTGCGCGGGGCGCCCATCAGGCGATGTGCCGTTGGAGTGTGGGGGATGGGCGGGTACAGCCGACCGATGGTGTAGCCGGCCGACGGAGCAGCCGACCGATGGTGTAGCCGGCCGACGGAGCAGCCGGCCGATGGAGCAGCCGGCCAACGGAGCAGCCGACCAACGGAGCAGCCGACCAACGGAGCAGCCGACCAATGGTCGGCTCTACCGATGTCGCACAAAACAAAACCCCGCTTGCGCGGGGTTTTGTTCGTCATCTCAAGGCCGGGAGGATCAGCCCTTGGCCTTGAGCTTGGCCAGGCGCAGCCAGGTGTCGACCACGGTGTCCGGGTTCAGCGACACCGACTCGATGCCTTCCTGCATCAGCCATTCGGCCAGGTCCGGATGATCGGACGGGCCCTGGCCGCAGATGCCGACGTACTTGCCCTTGGCACGTGCCGACTTGATCGCCATCGACAGCAGCTTCTTCACCGCCGGGTTCCGCTCGTCGAACAGGTGCGCCACGATCGAGGAGTCGCGATCCAGGCCCAGGGTGAGCTGGGTGAGGTCGTTGGAACCGATCGAGAAGCCGTCGAAGATTTCCAGGAACTCATCGGCGAGCAGTGCGTTGGACGGCACTTCGCACATCATGATGATCTTCAGGCCGTTCTCGCCCTGCTTGAGGCCGTTCTGTTCCAGCACCTCGACGACCTTGCGGCCTTCTTCCAGGGTGCGCACGAACGGGATCATGACCCACAGGTTGTCCAGGCCCATCTCGTTGCGCACGCGCAGCACGGCCTTGCACTCCAGTGCGAAGGCGGCCGAGAAGCTCGGATCGACGTAACGGCTGGCGCCGCGGAAGCCGATCATCGGGTTCTCTTCGTGCGGCTCGTAGTTGCTGCCGCCGATCAGGTTGGCGTACTCGTTGGACTTGAAGTCCGACAGGCGCACGATCACCGGGTTCGGGGCCACCGAAGCGGTCAGGGTGGCGATGCCTTCGGCCAGGCGGCCGACGTAGAAGCTGACCGGATCCGCGTAACCGGCGATCTTCTCGTCGATCTTCTTCTTGGTCGCCGCGTCCTGACGGTCGTACTCCAGCAGGGCGTTGGGGTGGATGCCGATGTGGCTGGCGATGATCATTTCCAGACGCGCCAGGCCGATGCCGGCGTTCGGCAGCTGGCCGAAGTCGAAGGCGCGTTCCGGGTTGGCCACGTTCATCATGATCTTCAGCGGCGCCGGCGGCATGTTGCCCAGGTCCGTGGTGGTGCGCTCGAACTCGAGCTTGCCCTCATAGATGAAGCCGGTGTCGCCCTCGGCGCAGCTGACGGTCACTTCCTGGCCGTCCTGGATCACCTGGGTGGCGTTGCCCGAGCCGACCACGGCCGGCACGCCCAGCTCACGGGCGATGATCGCCGCGTGGCAGGTACGGCCACCACGGTTGGTCACGATGGCCGAGGCGCGCTTCATCACCGGCTCCCAATCGGGATCGGTCATGTCGGCGATCAGCACGTCGCCCGGCTGCACGCGCGCCATGTCGTCCAGGGTGCGCACCACGCGGGCGGTACCGGCACCGATCTTGGCACCCACGGCGCGGCCTTCGGCCAGCACCTTGCCGTCCTTCTGGTTCAGCGCGAAGCGTTCGATCTGGGTGGCATGGCCACGCGACTTCACCGTCTCCGGGCGCGCCTGCACGATGAACAGCTTGCCGCTGACACCGTCCTTGGCCCACTCGATATCCATCGGGCGGCCGTAATGCTTTTCGATGACCAGCGCCTGCTTGGACAGTTCCTGCACGTCCTCGTCGCTGATGGAGAACGTGCTGCGCAGTTCGGCCGGGGTGTCTTCGATGCGCACGCGCTCACCGGGGACGTCCGAATACACCATGCGGATCGCCTTGCTGCCGAGCGAGCGGCGCAGGATCGCCGGCTTGCCGGCGCTCAGGGTGGGCTTGTAGACGTAGAACTCGTCGGGGTTGACCGCGCCCTGCACGACCATTTCGCCGAGGCCGAACGAAGAGGTGACGAACACCACGTCGCGGAAGCCGGACTCGGTGTCCAGGGTGAACAGCACGCCGGAGGAACCCACGCCCGAGCGCACCATCAGCTGCACGCCGGCGGACAGGAACACATCCTCGTGCTTGAAGCCGTGGTGGACGCGGTAGGCGATCGCGCGGTCGTTGTACAGCGAGGCGAACACTTCCTTGACCTTGTGCACGACATCGTCGGCGCCGGTCACGTTGAGGAAGGTCTCCTGCTGGCCGGCGAAGGACGCATCGGGCAGATCTTCGGCGGTGGCCGAGGAGCGCACCGCGACGGCGACATCGCCGCCGCCGTTTTCACTGCACAGCTTGGCGTAGGCGCTGCGGATGTCCTGGTCCAGTTCCGGGTGGAGCGGGGCATCGATCACCCAGCCGCGGATTTCCTTGCCGGCCAGGGTCAGGGCACCGACATCTTCCACGTCCAGCGTGGCCAGCTTGTCGAAGATGCGCTTGGACAGATCGTTATGGGCGATGAAGTCCTTGAAGGCTTCAGAGGTGGTTGCATAACCGCCGGGGACAGACACCCCCAGACCGGCCAGGTTGCCGATCATTTCGCCAAGCGACGAATTCTTGCCGCCTACGCGGGCCAGGTCGGCCAGGCGCAGTTCGTGCAACCACAGGATGTTCTCGTTCAAGCGCGATGCTCCGTTTGGCCATCGCCCGAGGCGGGCTGGATGGCCACGTCCGTAGGAAGAAGCCGATATGATGCCGGGCAGACCGCTGTCGGCACAAGCTTGTATCGACAGCCTTTTTAAGCTTCGGAGGGGGTAAAAGCCGTATGTCGACGATCCGACCGGTGTTCTACGTGTCCGATGGAACCGGTATCACCGCTGAAACCATTGGGCATAGCCTCCTGACCCAGTTCTCCGGGTTCAGCTTCATCACCGACCGGATGTCGTTCATCGATGATCCGGAAAAAGCGCGCGAAGCCTGTGAAAGGATCCGTGCAGCGGGCGAGCGGTACCAGGTCCGGCCCATCGTGGTCAGTTCCTGCGTGGACAGCGGGCTGAGCATCATCCTGGCCGAAAGCGGCGGATTGATGCTGGATGTGTTCGCGCCCTTCATCGAGCCGCTGGAGCGGGAACTGGCCGTCAACCGGCATTCCCGGGTCGGCCAGGCGCACGGCATGGTGGACTTCGAGACCTACCACCGCCGCATCAACGCGATGAATTTCGCGCTGACCCATGACGACGGCATCGCCATCAACTACGACGATGCCGACGTGATCCTGGTGGCCGTCTCCCGGGCCGGCAAGACCCCGACCTGCATCTACCTGGCCCTGCATTACGGGGTTCGCGCGGCCAATTACCCGCTGACCGACGAGGACCTGGAGCAGGATCGCCTGCCGCCACGCCTGCGCCCGTACCGGAAAAAGCTGTTTGGGCTGACCATCGATCCGGACCGCCTGCAGCAGATCCGCCAGGAGCGTCGCCCGAACTCGCGCTACGCCAACCTGGAGACCTGCCGCCGCGAGGTCGCCGCCGCCGAGACCATGTTCCGGATGGAGCGGATCCCGACCCTGAGCACCACCCATACCTCGATCGAGGAGATCTCGAGCAAGGTGCTGGGCACGCTGGGGCTGCAGCGCGAGATGTATTGATCGGCGCGCCCCCTTGAACAGCAAGGGGGCGCTTCCTTCGTCCCGTGCCGGGGCTGCCCTGCGTCCGTGAACCGGTTGCGGGCCGCCCCTTTGGCCGGCGTGGTGCCGCCCCCACGTTGGGAGATCAACGTGTAGGATCGACCCATGGCCCAGGCATCGCCCCGTATCGAACGCATTCCCCGGCTCAGCCGCCTGAGCTGGTTGATGGGCCTGTATGCGGAAAACTACCAGCACCTGGTGCGCCTGTTCGCACCCTCCGAACTGGTGCCCGGCAGCTACGTCTCCTCGATCGGCGATGGGCTGGATGTGCGCCTGGATGTCATCGAGTGCCACCGCTACACGGTCGAGCTGCGCCTGACCTACGACTTCGCCGACCCGGTCACCGGGCAGCCGGACCCGTCGGCCTATGTGCGCCTGTACCGTGATGCCCGGCAGGCCGAGACCACCCATTGCTACGTCGGCCGCCGCTGGCAGGACGTGGTCGGGATGTACCCGCCGCCGGCCGAGCTGATCAGCCACCGCATGCGGATGAACACCTTCCTCGGCAAATGGCTGGAATACCTGGCCGAACGCGGCCACGGGGTGGCCACGCTGCGCCGCGATGGCGAGGTGGCCGCACCGGCCGACGCACGCCGCACCAGCCTGGTGCCCTGAGCCGCGGCCTGGCGGATCACGCATAATCGGGGTCTGTGTTCCCGAGCGTGTGCGAAATGCCCTACACCCCCATCGTGGCCACCTTGGGCTACGTGCTGTCCGCCGACGGCAAGCAAGTGCTGATGATCCACCGCAATGCCCGCCCTGGTGACCTGCACCTGGGCAAGTACAACGGGCTGGGCGGCAAGATGGAGCGCGATGAAGACGCCGCGGCCTGCATGCGCCGCGAAATCCGCGAGGAGGCCGGCATCGAGTGCGGGACCATGCGCCTGCGCGGCACGATCAGCTGGCCGGGTTTCGGCAGGAACGGTGAGGACTGGTTCGGCTTCGTGTTCGTCATCGATGACTTCACCGGCACGCCGCTGACCTCCAACCCGGAGGGCACGCTGGAGTGGGTGGACGTGGACAAGATCGACAGCCTGCCGTTGTGGGAAGGCGATCGCAGCTTCCTGCCGCTGGTCTTCGACGACGAGCCGCGCGCCTTCCACGGCGTGATGCCGTACCGCGACGGCGCCATGCATTCGTGGAGTTACACCCGCCTGTAGGGTGGTTGCCGGCCAGCGGCCGGCACGTCATGAGCGGAGACGGAGGTGCGTGGCTGCCGGCCAGCGGCCGGCACTACAACCGGCGGGCGAGCAGCAGATGGAAGTGTTTGTTTACTTCGCGCCCGTCGTTGCTGCGCCCGGTTTCGTGATGGGCACGCCAGGCCTGCACGGTCAGCCCGGCGCTGCGCAGGGCCTGCTCGACCTCAGCCAGTTCGTGCAGGTGGAAGCCATGTGCGGCAAACGGCAGGGTGCGCATGAACGCCGCATCGCCGAAGGCCAGGCAGAGCCGGCCACCGGGGCGCAGCACGCGCGCCAACTCGGCGAACGGGAGTCTCAGTTCGTCCCAGAAATACAGGGTGTTCACCGCCAGCGCCGCATCGATGCAGGCCTCGTCCAGCGGCAGGGCATGGGCGTCGCCGAGGTGGAGCTCGGCCCGCTCCTGTAGACCGTGCCCGGCCAGCAGTGCATTGCCGGCCGCCACCATCGCCGCGGAGACATCCACGCCCAGGTAACGACTGTGCGGCGCCTGCAGCAGCTCGGGCGCAAAGGCGGCATTGCCGGGGCCGATCTCCAGCACCTGCTCGCCGGCAGTGACCGACAGCAGCGCCAGGGCGGCGCGGTTGAGATCACCGTTGCTGCGGTTCATCGACTGGGCCACCGCAAGCGCGTGGATCCCATGCGGGTGGCGCAACTGGGTCGCCAGATCATCGGGGGAAAGCACGCGCAAGACTCCTGTCGGTGGGCGGCAGGACCTGGCGGCGGCGGAGTCCATCGGCCAGCTTAGCCGACCGGGACGCTCGATGGGCGGCCGCGTGAAGGCCGATTTCCATCTGGCGATGAGGATCGGTGATCAACAAATCACCAGCGTCGCGGCCAATGAGACTGAGTTGTCCACAGGGGGTGTGGATGACTCGTGGGCAAGTTTGTGGATAAGCCGCGTCGGCCCCCGCCGGTGCTCGCTGTCAAGATGGGTGGCCAAAAATTCACCGCAGGTCGTGCTGGCGTGAACGGCGCGGCAAGGCCGGGGTACGGCAGCGTAGGGTGGGCTGTCCGGGCGCGGGCCGCTCGCGGTACTCTCTTCCGATTGCCGCCACCCGATCTTTCATGAAACGTCACTTCTCGATGTTGCGCGAGTTCCACCTGGCCGACTGGTTCACCCTGGCCAACGCGTTCTGCGGCACCGGGGCGGTCTTTGCCGCCATGCGCTACCTGCAGGACGGCGAGCGCAGCTATCTGCTGTTCGGGATGGCCCTGATCCCGCTGGCCTTCATTTTCGATGCCCTGGACGGGCGCATCGCCCGCTGGCGCAAGTCCAGCTCCACGCTGGGCCGCGAGCTGGATTCACTGTCGGACATCATCTCCTTCGGCGTGGCGCCGGCCGCGCTGGCCTACGCCTGTGGCATGCAGGGCGGCTGGGATTGGCTGGTGCTGAGCTACTTCGTCTGCTGCGGTGTCAGCCGCCTGGCACGCTACAACGTGACCGCCGAGGCGCTGGCCGGCGAAGGCGACAAGGTGCCGTACTTCGAGGGCACCCCGATTCCGACCAGCCTGGCGCTGGTGGTGGTGCTGGCGGTGGCGGCCAGCGTCGGTGCGACCGGGCCTGACCTGTGGCTGGGCCAGTGGCAGCTCGGGCCGTGGCAGCTGCACCCGCTGGTGTTGCTGTTCGCGCTGTCCGGTTCGCTGATGATCAGCAAGACCCTGCGCATTCCCAAGCCGTGAGGCGCGGCGACGCGGCATTGCTATCATCGTTTCCCGAGACGGGAGGACGGTCATGACCACGGCGGGCAGCGGCAGCAGCGCAGGCGACGTAGAGGCCCTTGCGCGGCAGTATTTCAGTGCGTGGGGCGATGCCCTGCGGCACGCCGCAGCGCCGCCGGGCCAGGCGGCCGGCCCCGAGGGACAGGGAAACTGGCAGCAGGCGATCGACTGGTGGGCGCAGATGATGCCCAACGCCGCCAGTGGGCCGGCCGACGAGGCGGTGCACCGTTTCCGTGAACAGGCCGGTGGCTGGTACGGCACCATGCAGCAGGTGGCGGCCCAGTTCGCCGGCCGCGACACCACCAGCGCCGAAGTCGCGCAGGCGTGGCGCACGGCGGTGCTGGGGCAGGGCGACGGGCTGCTGCAGTGGATGCTGCAGGGCGCCCGTGGTCATACCCAGGCCGAAGGCCCGGACCTGCTGCAGCTGCTGGAAACCCTGCAGCGCCAGCTCGGCCCGTGGCTGCAGAGCCCGGCGTTCGGCCCCGGCCGCGAGCATCAGGCCCGCTGGCAGGCACTGCTGCGGGCGCAGCAGGACTACCAGGCGCACTCGCGCGATTACGTGGAGCAGATCAAGCAGGCGCTGGACGATGCGTTCACCCTGTTCGAGCAGCGCCTGGCCGAACACGAACAGCCGGGCAATCAGTTGACCAGTGCACGGGCGATGTTCGATCTGTGGATCGACGCGGCCGAAGAGGCCTACGCGAAGGTCGCGCTGTCCGAACCGTTCCAGGCGGTCTACGCCGCGCTCGGTAACGCCCAGATGCGGCTGCGCGCGGCAACCCAGCAGGAAATCGAACGGCTGACCGAGGGCTTCGGCCTGCCGACACGCACGGAAATGGATGCGGCACACCGCCGCATCGCCGAGTTGGAGCGGTTGGTGCGGCGCATGGCCGGCGGCGCAGGCGATGGCAGGCCGGCCACCCGGCCGGCCGCCTCGAAGAAGACAGCTCCGACGAAGTCAGCTCCGAAGAAAGCAGCTCCGAAGAAGTCCGCTCCGAAGAAGGCAGCCGCGAAGAAGGCAGCCGCGAAGCAGGCAGCCCCGAAGAAGGCGGCACCAGAACAGAGCAAGGCACCCAAACCTGCGAAGACGGCGAAAGCCGCTGAAGCCGCGAAAACCGCTACAGCCACCCAACCGGTGAAGGCCGCCGCCAAACCCCGGAAACGCAGCGCATGAAAGGTCCCCTGGGCTTCAACGCCGAAGACCTGCTGCAGGAAACCCTGGCCATGCAGCGCAAGCTGATGGATGGCCTGACGCTGCTGCCCTCGGTGGAGGATGTCGAGTACGGCGTTACCACCCGCGAGGAAGTGTGGCGCGATGGCAAGGTCGCCCTGTACCGGTTTGTCGGCGGCCAGGCGCCGGTACGGCGGACGCCGCTGCTGATCGTCTATGCGCTGGTCAACCGGCCGTACATGGTCGACCTGCAGACAGACCGCTCGCTGGTGCAGAAACTGCTGGCGCTCGGCCATGATGTGTATGTACTGGATTGGGGCTATCCGGACCGTTCCGAGCGCTACCAGACGCTGGAGGATTACCTGCTGCGGTTCGTCGATGGCGCGGTGGACCACCTGCAGGCCCACAATGGCGGTGAGCCGATCAACATGCTCGGCATCTGCCAGGGCGGCGTGTTCGCGCTGTGCTACGCCGCGCTGCGCCAGGCCAAGCTGGCCAACCTGATCACGATGGTCACCCCGGTCGATTTCCACACCCCGGACAACATGCTCTCGCACTGGGCACGGCAGGTGGACGTGGATCTGCTGGTGGACACGCTGGGCAACATCCCGGCCGATCTGATGAACGCCAGTTACCTGATGCTCAAGCCGTTCCGGCTCAATGTGCAGAAGTACGTCGGCCTGCTCGACATCCTCGATGACAAGGACGCGCTGGAGGATTTCCTGCGCATGGAAAAGTGGATCTTCGATTCGCCGGATCTTGCGGGCGAAGCGTTCCGCGATTTCATCAAGCAGTTCTACCAGGGCAACGGGCTCATGCACGATGGCGTACGCATCGGCGAGGAACATGTCGACCTCCAGCAGGTGACGTTGCCGGTACTGAACATCTACGCCGAACAGGACCACCTGGTGCCACCGGACGCATCACGCGCGCTGCGCGGCCGGATCGGCAGCCCCGACTACACCGAAAGCAGTTTCCGTGGCGGCCATATCGGCATCTACGTGTCCGGCCGCGCCCAGCGCGAGGTGCCCGGCACGATTACAGACTGGTTGCAGCAGCGCAGCTGAACTTCATGGTGAGGCGGCTGATGCAGTGGCCTGGACCTGCCACGGGCCTGCGTAAGGGGTGTGCACGACATGTACCGTGACCAAGGGCGCGCCCTCACGCATGCCGTGCGGCACCTGTCGGGAATAGGTGAATTCCGACGCGGTCAGAACCTCTACACGACGGCGTAGCGGCGTGCCGGCATCGGGCACGGTGTGCTGATGGCGACGGTCGCCGGTAAAGAAAAACCATCCTGCACCGCCGTGTTCGGCGCGCGAGCGGCCGGTGGCCGGATCGAAGTACTCGAAGCGATTAGTGCACGCGTCCCAGAGCGAAATGCCGACCACGCCGGGGTAGCGTGCGACCTGGTTGCGGCTGCGATCATCGCCTTCATACACGGCAGTGGTGATCCAGGTGCGCTCGGCCAACTGCCTCGCCTGATCGGAGGCGCCCGGGCAGGCCGGCACGGTGGACGCCGGTGCGAGCAGGAGCAGCAGGCGGGGCAGGACCGGGTATGGCATGAAAGGTTCCCGTGCACGAAGGCGAGGACGCTACATTAGTGGCCTGCACTCAGGAGGCACCATGCAACAATCGCGAAAACGCACGTCCGTGGTCCCCGGCATCCTGATCGGGCTGGTCGCCCTGCTGCTGGGCGGCACGGCCCAGGCGGCGCCGGGCGAGGCCGCCCGCCGCGAGATCGCCGGTCTGATCGGCGCACTGGATGGCTCCAGCTGCCGCTTCCAGCGCAACGGCAGCTGGCACGACGCCGCCGAGGCGCGCGCCCATCTGCAGCGCAAGTACGACTACCTGCTCAGGAAGGACAAGGTGGACACCGCCGAGCAGTTCATCGAGCGCGCCGCCAGCCAGAGCAGCATGAGCGGCAAGCCGTACCGGATCGCCTGCCCGGGCCAGCCGGAGCAGACCGCGGCGGTCTGGTTCACCGCGCGGTTGGCGGCCCTGCGCCAACGCACCCCGTAGACATGGTTCGCGCTAGAGTCGGCATCTACCGGCTCGAGACCCCGTGCATGAACACACCGCCGCGCCCGCTGTCCCGCTCGCTCAACGACCGCATGATCGCCGGCGTCATGGGCGGCATTGCACATCGTTTCGGCTGGAACGTCACCCTGGTCCGGGTGCTGTTCGTGCTGATCTCGATCGGTTCGGCCGCGTTTCCGGGCATCCTGGTCTATCTGATCCTGTGGCTGCTGATCCCCAACGAGGCCGATTGAGCCTGTCGCCGGTGCTGCTGCGGGCACTGCAGATGCTGGGCGCGGTGTGGACCTCGCCCAATACCCTGATCGGTCTCGCCGCGGGCGCCACGGCGATGCTGGCTGGCGCACGTCCGTCCTGGAACGGGCGCGACTGCGCGGTCGTGTTCCGTGAATTTCCCTGGGGGCCGGGCGGGGCGATCACGCTGGGCAACGTGATCCTGCATACCGGGCCGGTGCTCGACGTGCCGTGCCGGACCTACGCGCACCAGGCCGGTCACGCCACCGAGCCGGTGATCGGCCTGCACGACCACGAGCGCGCACACGTCTACCAGTATCTGGTGCTCGGGCCGCTGTATCTGCCGGTGTACCTGCTGTGCGGCGGGGTCAGTGCACGCAACCCGTTCGAGCGCGCGGCCGATGTGTACGCGCTGCAGGGCCGCGGGTGGTGGCCACGGTGGCGTTATTTCCGCGTTAAATCCGTGTAAGAAAAACGTCGGCAACGCGACGTCATCTGCATGCAAAAAAACGTTATTAGCCTGCATGACGAATCAGTCAGGTTTGACGGGGTAAGCTTGCAGCGTTGTATGAGCAACCGTTTTTCTGGAGGAACACATCACATGGCAATCGTTCTTTATGTCGGTGGTAGCAAGGATGGCGACAAGGGCCTGGTGCCGCATGGCTTCAGCAAATCCCAGGCCGATACCGAGCAGGGCCCTGAGATCTACACCGAGCGGTTCATGGAATTGCAGGGCGTAGGCAAGGTGCGGGTGATGGCGCTGGAGTCGATGCGCGATGAGATCGTCCATCAACGCGCTGCCGTGCATTACCGGTAACCCGCAGCACCGCCAAGGCGCCCGTTGATCAAGGGCGCCCGCGCCGGCATCCCGGCCCCACGCAAGGATGCCGGCGTGAACGCAGGACCCCTCGTGTGGTCACCGCCACGGGGCGACAGGTTCGCACCGGACTGTCAACGGCTTTCCCCGGCCGCCCGGCATCGCCAGAATGGGTTCTTTCCGCAAAGCGGCTCCGGCCGGAAGCAATGCCTGACATCAAGCTCGCGCAGCAGATCGCCCAGACCATCGCCGATGAGATCGGTGCCCAGACCGCCCAGGCCCTGGCCGCCATCGCCCTGTTGGACGAAGGCGCCAGCGTTCCGTTCATCGCCCGCTACCGAAAGGAAGTCACCGGCGGCCTGGACGACACCCAGCTGCGCAATCTCGAAACGCGCCTGACCTATCTGCGTGAACTGGAAGACCGCCGCGCCGCGGTGCTGTCCAGCATCGACGAACAGGGCAAGCTCAGCGATGAGCTGCGCAACGAGATCCTCGGCGCGGACACCAAGTCGCGCCTGGAAGATCTCTACCTGCCGTACAAGCCCAAGCGCCGCACCCGTGCCCAGATCGCGCGTGAGGCCGGCCTGGAGCCCTTGGCCGATGGCCTGCTGGCGGATCCGGGTCTGGATCCGCAGGTCTTCGGCGCGACCTTCGTCGATACCGACAAGGGCGTGGCCGACGTCAAGGCAGCGCTGGAAGGCGCCCGCGCGATCCTGATGGAGCGCTGGGGCGAGGATGCCGCACTCGTCGGCGAGCTGCGCACCTGGCTGGGCGAGAACGGCGTGATCCGCGCGCGTGTCGCCGAGGGCAAGGAAGAGCAGGGCGCCAAGTACCGCGACTACTTCGAACATTCCGAATCGCTGGCGAAGATCCCGTCGCACCGCCTGCTGGCGCTGTTCCGCGCACGCCGCGAGGAAATCCTGTTCCTGGAGCTGGACCCGGGCAGCGATGCCGAGGCCGGCAATCTGTACGCCGAGGGCCGCGTCGCGCACAACGCGGGCATCCGCGATGCCGGCCGCCCGGGCGACCGTTGGCTGCTGGACGCCTGCCGCCTGACCTGGCGCGCCAAGCTGCACATGCACCTGCTGCTGGACCTGTTCAACCAGGCCCGCGAAAAAGCCGAGGCCGAGGCGATCTCGGTGTTCGGTGACAACCTCAAGGACCTGCTGCTGTCCGCCCCGGCCGGCCCGAAGGCCGTGCTCGGCCTCGACCCGGGCATCCGCACCGGCTGCAAGATCGCCGTGGTCGATGCCACCGGCAAGCTGGTCGCCACCGACACCATCTACCCGCACGAGCCGCGCCGCCAGTGGGACCAGTCGCTGCACACGATCAAGCAGCTGTGCGTGCAGCACAACGTGGAACTGATCGCGATCGGCAACGGCACGGCCAGCCGTGAGACCGACAAGCTGGCCGGTGAGGTGATCAAGGCGCTGGGCGATACCAAACTGCAGAAGATCGTGGTCAGCGAGGCCGGTGCCTCGGTGTACTCGGCCTCGGAGTTCGCGGCCAGGGAATTCCCGAACCTGGACGTGTCCATCCGCGGTGCGGTGTCGATCGCCCGCCGCCTGCAGGATCCGCTGGCCGAGCTGGTGAAGATCGAACCCAAGGCGATCGGCGTGGGCCAGTACCAGCACGACGTGGACCAGTACCGCCTGGCGCGCGCGCTGGATGCGCGCGTGGAGGACTGCGTCAACGCGGTCGGCGTGCACGTCAATACCGCCTCGGCCGCGCTGCTGTCGCGCGTGTCCGGGCTGTCATCCACTGTGGCCGAGAACATCGTGCGGCATCGCGACGACAACGGTCCGTTCAAGCGCCGCAAGGACCTGCTGAAAGTGCCGCGCCTGGGCGAGAAGACCTTCGAGCAGTGCGCCGGCTTCCTGCGCATCGCCGATGGCGACCAGCCACTGGATGCGTCTTCGGTGCACCCGGAAGCCTACCCGGTGGTGGAGCGCATCGTGGCGGCCACCGCACGCCCGATCAAGGCCCTGATCGGCGACGGCAGCTTCCTGCGCGGCCTGAAGGCGGAACAGTTCACCGACGAGACCTTCGGTGTGCCGACCGTGCGCGACATCCTGAAAGAGCTGGAGAAGCCCGGCCGCGATCCACGTCCGGAGTTCAAGGCGGCCCGCTTCGCCGACGGTGTCGAGGAACTGAAGGACCTCAAGGTCGGCATGGTCCTGGAAGGCGTGGTCAGCAACGTGGCTGCGTTCGGTGCCTTCGTGGACATCGGCGTGCACCAGGATGGGCTGATCCACATCTCCGCGCTGTCGGACACCTACGTCAAGGACCCGCGTGACGTGGTCAAGGCCGGTGACATCGTCAAGGTGAAGGTGCTGGAGGTCGACGTGGCGCGCAAGCGCATCGCGCTGACCCGCCGCCTGGATGACACCCCGGCCCCGGCCAAGGCCCCGGGCGAGCGCGACGCGCGCCCGGCCGGTGGCGGCCGCCGCGACGGTGGGGCGGGCAATGGCCCGCGCAACGGCAACCGCGGCGGCCCGTCCGGCCCCCGTCCGGGCAGCGCGGCACCGCCGGCCAACAATGCGCTGGCCGATGCCTTCGCCCGGGCCAAGCGCGGCGGCTGAGCCTGCTGCCGTTGCCTGCCAGGGGCCGCCTTCGGGCGGCCTTTGGCGTTTTCGGGGGTCTGGGTGGCCGTGGGCACTTCTGGTTTGACGCATGTTTACGCACACTTCCCGTTGAATGCCCGTAGGGTGGGTGGACGGCGGGGAGCCCAGATGACAGACGACCAGGCAGGACCGGGCAACCGGGCGGGCCGCAGCGCCGATCACCGCGCTGCGGCAGGGCTGTGCGCGGCCTGCCGGCGCGGAGGGCGCCCATGAGCCAGTCACCGACCGGCGCCTCCGACGCTGCCGAAGCGGCCGAAGCGCTGCGTGAGATGGCCGAGCAGCGCCATCGGCTTGAAATGATCATCGACGGCACCGCGGCCGGCACCTGGGAATGGAACATCCCGGGCGGGCAGATGCGGGTCAACGAGCGCTGGGCGGAGATCGTGGGCTACACCCGCGAGGAACTCGCCCCGATCACGCCCGAGACCTTCTTCCGGCTGGTGCATCCCGAAGATCTGGCCCAATCCAACGCGCTGCTCAGCGCGCATCTGGAGGGCCGCTCGCCGCACTACGACAGCCTGTGCCGGATGCGCCACAAGCAGGGCCACTGGATCTGGGTGCAGGACCGTGGCCGCGTCTACGAGCGCGATGCGCAGGGCCGCCCGCTGTGGATGGCCGGTGCCCATGCCGACGTCACCGATCTGCAGCAGGCCCGGCAGGACGCGGCCAACATGCGCCAGCGCCTGCAGGCGGTGGTGGATGCATCCGATGAGGTTGCGGTGATCGCCACCGACATCAATGGGGTGGTGAACCTGTTCAATACCGGCGCCCAGAAGCTGCTGGGCTACCGGCCCGAGGAGGTGATCGGGCGGGTCAACCCCGGGCTGTTCCATGATCCGGACGAGATGCGTGCCTACCTGCAGCCCCAGGTGGATGCGGAGGGGCGGATGCCGACCATTTTCGAGGCACTGACCGCGCACGCTGCCCAAGGCACGTGGTCGCACCAATGGACCTTCCTGCGCAAGGACGGCGAACGGCGCCAGGTGCGGTTGTCGATCAGCCCACTGGACGGCGCGGGGGGCAGCCGGATCGGCTATGTCGGCATGGCGGTCGATCTCACCCCGCTGCTGCAGGTACGCGAGCAGGCCTTCGTCGCGGCCGAGAAGTTTGCCGGGGCGTTCTCTTCGGCGGCGCTGGGCATGGCCCTGGTCTCGCTGGAAGGGCGTTGGCTGGACGTCAACGATTCGCTGTGCGGCATCCTCGGTTACACCCGTGCCGAACTGCTGCAGATCGACTTCCAGACACTGACGCATCCGGATGACCTGCACACCGACCTGGCCCTGCTCGGTGACCTGCTGGCCGGCCGTCGCGAGCACTACCACATGGAGAAGCGCTATCTGGGCAAGGCCGGCAACCTGGTCTGGGGGCGGCTGTCGGTCTCACTGGTGCGCGCCGAGAATGGCGAGCCGCTGCATTTCGTTTCGCAGATCCAGGACGTGACCGCGCAGCGGCTCAGCGGCCAGCAGTTGCGCGAATCCGAGCAGCGCACCCGCGTCACCCTGGATGCGGTGGCCGACATGGTGCTCACCCTGGATCTGCACGGGGGCATCCAGTACGCCAATGCCGCGGCCACGCGCGCGCTGGCCGGGGAGGGCGCCGAGGCGCTGGCCGGCAGCCAGCTGCAGGAGGTGATGGAACTCACCACCGAGTACGCGCCGCGCTCACCGCTGGATGTGGCCGTGCTGCTCGACCCGGACAGCAACGCGGTCGATCTGCATTCGGACCTGTTGCTGTCGGCCGGTGCTCACCTGCTGCCGGTCGACCTTACCCGTGCCTGGCTGCGCGATGAGCAGGGGCAGGTCAGCGGCGCGGTCTGGGTGATCCGTGATGTCACCCAGCAGCGCGCCCGCCAGCGCGAAGCCCGGCATCTGGCCGAGATCGACCCGCTGACCGAACTGAGCAACCGGCGCGGTTTCGAGGCGCACCTGCAACAGGCCATCACCCGGGTCGCGCGGACCGGGCAGTCGGCCTCGTTGATGTACATCGACCTGGACCATTTCAAGCCGGTCAACGATACCCACGGCCATCTGGCCGGCGATGCCGTGCTGTGGGCGGTGGCCAGCGTGCTGCGGCACGGCGTGCGCGATTCGGACATCGTGGCGCGGCTGGGCGGCGACGAGTTCGCGGTGATCCTGGCCGGCTGTTCGCTCAAGCGTGCCCGGCGCATCGCCAGCGACCTGCTCGAGGCGATGCGTGGGTTGTCCATCCCCTGGGATCAGCGCCGGTTGAGCGTGGGGGCCAGCATCGGGATCGCCCCGCTGTTCGGGGGCATGAGCGTGGATGATGCCGTGGCCGCCGCCGACGCCCAGTGCTACCGGGCCAAGGCGATGGGGCGCGACAACGTGCAGGTCGAAGCCCAGGCGTTGGGTGCGGTCGACCCGCTGGACGCCCTCGATGCCAGCGAAAGTGGCGAGTAGGCGCCGGGCCAGTCTGCATCACAGGGCGGGGATGCTGGCCCTAAAGCTTTCAGAACACGCGCCGTTATATGACTCGCAGTTGCTGCCTGTCTGCTCACGTGGATATCTGGCCGTACACCTTTTTCATGGTTCATGTTCACCGGCTTGCCCGGTGTTTGAAGTCCATCGAAGCAACGTCATCCCCACTGGCGGTCTTCGTGAGTCCCAGCCAACGGAATACCGCCACCGGGCCACCGCCCGGCGCTGACCTATTCGCTAACAGGACACCGAGGTCTAGAGATGATTACTTCAGGCTTGCACACGCATGTGCCAGGTCGTGGCAACGACGCCGACGCCGGCTCGTTGTGGCGTTCGCTCACGGCATTGTTCGTTTCCCGACGCGCCGCCCAAGGCGCTGCGGCATCAGCCGCCCTGCAGCGGCAGGCCGAGCTGGAGGACCAGGTCAAGGCCCTGCATCGGGTCCAGGCGGTGATCGAGTTCCATCTCGATGGCACCATCGTCCATGCCAACGACAACTTCCTGCAGACGCTGGGCTACACCCTGGAGGAGATCCAGGGCAAGCATCACGCGATGTTCGTCGATGCCGAGTACGCGCAGAGCCGGGAGTACCGCGACTTCTGGGCCAACCTGGGTCGCGGCGAGTTCGATGCGGGCCAGTACCGGCGGATCGGCAAGGGTGGCCGCGAGATCTGGATCCAGGCGTCCTACAACCCGGTGTTCGACAGCAACGGGCGGCCGTACAAGGTGGTCAAGTTCGCGACCGACATCACCGCGCAGAAATTCCAGGCGGCCGACTTCGCCGGGCAACTGGCGGCCATCAACAAATCACAGGCGGTGATCGAGTTCGACCTTGAAGGTCGCATTCTGGCCGCCAACGAGAACTTCCTCGCTGCCATGGGCTACGCATTGGAGGAGGTGCGCGGGCAGCATCATTCGATGTTCGCCGAACCCGAGCATCGCCAGAGCGCGGAGTATCGCGCGTTCTGGGCGAAACTGGGCCGTGGCGAGTACGATGCCGGCCAGTACAAGCGCCTGGGCAAAGGCGGGCGCGAGGTCTGGATCCAGGCCTCGTACAACCCGATCTATGACATGAACGGACGCCCGTTCAAAGTGGTCAAGTACGCCACCGATATCACCGCGCAGGTGCGTGACACCCTGGCGCTGCAGCAGGCCGTCGCGCAGACACGCGAAGTGGTGGCCGCAGCGCAGGCCGGGGATCTGACCGGCCATATCGCCACCCAGGACAAGACCGGCCCGATCGCCGAACTGTGCGAGGGCATCAATGCGCTGGTCGAGACGATGGCCGGCATCATCGCCCAGATCAAACTGGCCGCGGACACCATCGCGGTGGGCGCCAGCGAGATCGCCGAAGGCAACAGCGACCTGTCCGTGCGCACTGAACAACAGGCGGCCTCGCTGGAGGAAACCGCCGTGTCGATGAAGGGCCTGACCACCACCGTGCGCCGCACCGCCGACAATGCCCGCCAGGCCAATCAGCTGGCCGGTGGCGCGGTCGAGGTGGCGGCGCAGGGTGGGCAGGTGGTGCACGAGGTGGTTTCGACCATGTCGCTGATCAACGACTCCTCGCGCCGTATCGTCGACATCATCGGGGTGATCGACGGCATCGCGTTCCAGACCAACATCCTGGCGCTCAATGCGGCAGTGGAGGCGGCGCGCGCGGGTGAACATGGCCGCGGTTTTGCCGTGGTCGCCTCGGAAATCCGCTCGCTGTCGCAGCGTTCGGCCGAGGCCGCCAAGGAGATCAAGCAGCTGATCGGCGACTCGGTCGAGAAAGTCGGGGCGGGCACGCGCCAGGTCGAGAGCGCGGGACGCACCATGGACGAGATCGTGGTCAGCGTGAAGCGCGTGAGCGATCTGATGGCCGATATCAGCGCCGCCGCCCAGCAGCAGAGCGAGGGCATCGAGCAGATCAATCAGGTGGTCGAGCACATCGACGAGAGCACGCAGCAGAACGCCGCGCTGGTGGAGGAGGCGTCGGCGGCCGCCCGCAGCATGGAAGAGCAGTCCACCCGGCTGCTGCAGACGGTGGCGGCGTTCCGGGTGGCGGGGGCAGGTGCGCCTCGCGCGGCGCACCTCAATCCCACTGCTGGCCAGCCCGCACTGCGTCTGGTCTGACGCACAACGAAAAACGCCCCGGATCCGTCGATCCGGGGCGTTCTGGTTTTCCATGGTGCCGAAGGTGGGCAACGAAAACCCATCCATTTCGAGCATCTTGCGCAGCCATTAAGAAAAATGCCCCCAAAGTTGCCCCCAGAAGGGCATTGCTTGCCCTGCACTAGCCCCTAAGTCAGGTTCTTCGGTAAGCGTAAGTTTGCCTCCGCTCTGGCTTTACCAGCGTCGGTTCTGGGGCCTGTTGACCGCCCGCCGTGAAAACGACAGCGTCGCTTGCTTGGCTCCGGCCTAGCTTGGCATGGCTGGCCGTCACGGTGGCGAGTCGCCCCACATCTGGCTTCCACGCATCGCTGCTTCGAAGTGATCAGAGGACTGTCAACGGTACCGAAGTCATACGCGCGCGCGCATGCGTGCTGGGCGGGACGTAATTCCGGTGGTGATGCTGCATTGCCAAGCGCGAGCGCCAGCGCTCTAGGAAATTCCTGCCCTGCCGGCGAAGGACTGGACAATTCCATTTCCTTGTACTTTATTCCGGTCAGCTCTGCCCACTCGATCAGGATGGCGTCCAGCACCGCGCTATTGGTCGCACCGGCGCTTCCGGGCTGTTCTTCCTCCTGCCGCGCCTGGAACACGCGCAGTGCCTGCAGGCCGGGCATGTAGTCGATACGGCAAAGGCCCGACCGCCGCTGTCGTTGCAGCTTAGCCAGATGTGCCTTGTTCTTGCTCAGGTAGCCATCGGTCATGGTGTCTTTTCTCTTGGCAGGAAATAGGGTGGTCCGCTCGTATTCCCGGCATCCTTCCGCGCCCAGCGGACAATCCGGGGTTCCTTGGGCCAGGCAATGGGCCTGCCGGCCTTCCGGCGAATGCACCACGGGCATGCCTTCACCACGGGCGGGCAGCCCAACCAGAGCAGGACCGGCCCGCAGCCCTCGCAGGTGACCGTCACCGGCTCGGCCCATACGGGTGGGGTAACGCCGGAGTCCAGGAACCTGCGGGCCTCCAGTGCGCGCAGGTAAGCCCGCAAGGCCATGTCATCGTGCCCGGCACAGGCGGCCACTTCTTCATCCGGGAGCGCATGAACCAGTCCGCCGTCCACGCCTTCATGCTCGGCCAGCTTCAGCAGATGGGCACGCACGTAATCTGTCCCTGTGAGTCTTCTCCAATGCCCTTCTTGCTCACTGCCAAAACTGACAAAAGGGGCTTTTGGCGGTTTTGTCAGTTGATCGGACGGCACTTTCAGGATTTTTTCGCCGGTCAGCTCGGCCAGCCGTTCACGCCACACGCTCATGCCGACCACCGGTAAGCTACGGACGGACGTCCCCCTGTCATCTCGGAAACCTCGATCACTTGGCGGTGGTCAGTCAGCACATTCAGTGCCTCGGCCACTGTGCCTGGATCATCCAGGCCTGCCCAGCACTTCCGATACACGTCACGGGTAGTGAAGCCATCGGGCAAGCTGTCACGCTTGCGCAGCAGCAGGTGTGCAGCGGTCAGGCCATTGTCGGTCGCCGGGGCGTAAACGCGGCGCGCGTGACCTTCCAGATGCTCGCACCAGCCCAAGGCTTTGAGCATTGCGTCAGCCGATACCGGCCCAGTGCCGTTGTCGGCCAGATGCAGCACCAGCGCTAGCCGGCCCGCCAGAGCTGGGTACTTGGCCAAGTGCGACTCCATGAAAGCCGGTTCGCCTCCGCCGCGCAGCCGCTGCATCAGCTCAGTTTGCCATTCGATGAATAGGTCCTGTGCGCCCTCGGATAGACGCAGGAATGGAACATCGCAGGCTTCGGCGCTTTCTGCCCCAACGTCGGCGGGGTTCAGCGCCCGAAGCCGCATGAATGCAGTGCGTGCGCAGTCTTCAGCTCCCCGGTCCATCGGTCGGTCGGTGTAGCGCCACGATGCGGGCAGGTCGGGATAGACGGCCAACTGGAAGCGCTGCATCAAGCCATCGTCGGAGAATCCACCACGCACCGCGCCGCGTACGTACTCGGCCAGCTTGCCGGGCTGCATGCCGCCTAGGATCGACACGGCGCACGCCTCGATGCGAACAGTTCCCCTGCCAATGCGATCGGACGTATACGGGCCAGTGCCGTTCCAGCATTCCAGCCAGAACGCCCGGTCCTGCTCTCGGCCTTCCCGGTCCAGGGATGCCAGCCACCCGGCCAGCTCATCACGGAACTGGATCAGCCCGCGCGGGTTTTCGTTCAACAGCTCGCCCAGCTTCTCCACCGTGGCGTCGTTGACCACCAGGCGGGGTTCGGACGGTGCCTCATCATCAAAGCGTGCCGACTCGCCCAGGGCCTCGGGATCAATGGCCATACCTTTCTTGATCGCCTTGCGGGCTTCATCTTTGGCATGCGCCCTACGTGCATCGGCCAATATCGCCTTACCCTCGTGTACGTGCCGGGCATGCTCGTACCCGGCCCGCTCGGGGCCAATCACGCTCTCCAACATACGGCGTGCGGGCGACAGGGCAGGGCTCTTGCCGCTACTCGGGCGCCCGACCACGCAGCCCCACAGGATCGGCCGCTCGTACCAATGGCCGTGCGTCTTGAGGCGCACGGCAAGGTGCCGACCACCTAGCGCAGCAGCCAAGCCAACCATTGCTGGCACCGCCGTGAAGTCCAGCGGCACTTGCAAACTGTCGGCTGCGTCCGTGCACCAGGTGCGCACGCAATCGGGCAGTAGCGCAGGATTGAATGCCGGCACTGCTGGCAGCGGATCGGGTAGGGGCTCTGGCGATACAGGCTGTGCAGGGCAGGCCGCGCGCGCTGTCTTCGGATATTCCTCTACCAGCGGTAAGGCGTTCACCGCGACCGCATCGGCCACCGGGTTGGCGGCGAGCCAGTCCACGCAGTCACCTTTCTCTGGCAGCCCCAGGGCATCCACGTCGATGCGCTCCACGGCGCAGCCCAGCGTGTGCAGTCGAGCGGCTACCTCGTCGGCGTACTTCCTGCCGGCATCATCGTTGTCTGGCCAAAGGCGTACACGTCGCCCCATCAGCGGCGACCAGTCTGCACCTTCGGCGCTCGATACGCTGCCACTGGTAGTGGCCAGCAGGCCAAGCCTAGCCAAGGCGTCGGCGCAGGCTTCGCCCTCGACCACAGACACAATCCTGCCATCGGTTGGGTCCGCCAGCTCATGCAGGCGATACAGTGGCTTTCCGACAGCCGGTGCAGGTGGCTCACCGATGACATAGCCACGGCCAGCCCAATGCATCGGGCGAATCCATTTCTTACCTGTTTCCGGATGCTTGCAGCGGATGCGCCAGAACATAGGCTCACCGTCGGCGCGTGTGTAGGGGTGCAGACCGACCGGCTGCATGCCCTTGTGGATCGCATCAGCCGCCAATCGCCGGGCTGCTCCCTTGAGCGTTTCCACTGAAGCCGCACTCACGACCGCAGCCCCAGCAGTTCGCGCACTGCTTCCTTGAACGACAGGCCGGCCAGGCGCATGTGGAAGCTCACCAGGTCGCCCGAATCGCAACCGGCAAAGCACGTCCAGCCGCCATGTGACAGATTTACACTCAGTGAGGCATTACGGTCCTCGTGGAAAGGGCATTGGCCTTGCGCCCAGTCATTGACTTGGGCCTTGCCCAACTTGGCCACTCGCTTCCGATAGTAGCTTGTGGGGTCGGGCAGCCGATTACGCCAGTCATCCGGCAGTCGCACTCCGTTCCGTGAAATCTTGCCGTAAACTTGCCGTGCACCCAGCCTGCCAGCGTGTGCATGGCCCCGGTTCCCGCCGGGGCCGCGTTGTTTCTGGATCATGCCATCGCCTCCGCGTTGGCGGCGCGTTCGATCAGTGCGCGAATGTCCTCCGCGCGCCAGGCGGTGCAACGCACACCCAGCTTGATCGGTGGCGGATAACGGCCGCTCCGGCAACCTGCCCACCATGTTGAGCGCGACACTGGGTAAAGGCGTAGAACGTCAGGAAGGCGGAGGTAGCCTGTGGCGGGGAGGGAAACAGGGCTGGATTTGGTAATCGTCATATCGGCCTCCTTTGTAGCGGGCTGGATGCCCTGGGCCGATACGTAAGTTATGCATTTTTCTCGGGCGTCACAAAAGCCAATAATTTTTATTGGTTGCCGGGGTCAGCTTCTCCAATCATAGCGAAGGCCGCTGCACGATAGGGCTTTATCGCATTGTCAATCGAAACGGTTGACACATCGTATCGTTCAGCCATTCGCGCCAATGCCTCGCCATGTCGGTGGCCCTCCCAGCGCTCCATGGCGTATTCCAGCGCAGCACTGCCATGGCAAAAGCGAGGGGGATGCCCCTGCTTTGCCTTCCTTTTCGTTGGTAGCTCATCAGCCCAAGATCTAAGAATCGCAGCAATGCATCGCCGATCACTGGGAGAAAGATCCAATGGACTGTCACTCACAACCTTGTCTGCAATCGCTCTGGCGCGCGTCTTTTGTTTTTTGGCGATTTCCTCGTATTTCTCGGGCGTCACGTAGAAATCGATCTTGAGCGCGCCTGCGTCATCCTTTCTTCCTGTCATATTGATTCCTTCGAAGAACCCAACTCGTCTCACGTCATGACATCGCACATTCCGTCACCATGGCGTTGGAATGTGCAGTGAAACGCCTGTGTCTCAGTCATCCCTCCGGATGGATATCCAGCGCAGGAAGTGCGTTGACGATCTTCTGGGTTTCAAGGCTGACTGTGACGACGCGCTGGAACAGTTCCAGCGGGTACTTCGCATTGCCCATGGTCTCGATGGCCCAGTCGTTAGCGTCGTTGACGATGCCGCTGGTCCTATCCACGCGCACGGCCTGGCGCTCCATCACCCAGTCCAGGGCAGCCTTGCCGTTAACCACGTAGTCCCACGCGGCTTCGGGGATGCCGCGCACGGTGATCTTGCTGTTGTAGACCACGGTGCTGCGGTCGTTGACCGACTTGCCGGTTTCCGCGTCTCTCCTCTTGGCGAACTTCATTTTCTCGACGCGGTAATCAGCGTCGGTCATTGGTCCCTTCGCCTCGATGGTCAGCGGGTACTTTTCCACCGCTTCATAGTCCAGGTGCAGTGCGGCCAGATCACGGCCGGCCTTGCTGAAATGCCAGAAGTCGGCGGCGGTGCGCACGCGCGGGATTCGCGGCAGCTCCTTGCTCAGATTGTCGGCATAGCGTTCGCGGTAATCCGGTGAATGCAGAATCCCGTAGACGTAATAGAACAGGTCTTCCTTGCTGATCGCCTCGCTCGGATAAGCGCTGGTGAAATGCGCCAAGCCATCGTCGGTGATTGCATCTCGGCGGCTCGGACTGTCGCTGGCTTGGCCTGCGAACAATCCATCATCGGCGCAGTGCGCGGCCTGGTCATAGAGATATAGCGGGAAGCACTGAGCGCTAGCTAAGGCGTGATAGTTAGGCGCCTGACCTACTATGAGTGCGCTGAATCCCTTTGATTCGCCGTTACCCGTGACACAAATTGCGACATTGGCATTTTGCGATCGCGGAAAGATCGCAGGCATGCGATATAGAGAGTGGTTGAGAGATTTATCAAAATAAACCCACTGCTTTGTAAATGGCCTATAGATGCTTTGCACAATATTCTTTTGACTAAAGGCCAAGTGCCTGCCAGCTTTCACGCCGGCCTTAAGATTAACGCCCCAACTGATCTTGCCATGGTCCGTCGAAACGAAAGAATCGACGTCCACCTGATCGCCACCAAACTCCAAGAACCTGGCGACTTCTCCATTGTAAAAGTTGATCATCCCGGAGACACTTTCACTCAGAGTGCGTGCGGATCCGTTGTAGCACCATGCATCGCGAGCCGTATTTATTCCATACGAATACATACCAGAGATGGCGTTTTTTCCCTCTTTGTCGCCAAGTACGATGAAACGGCCAAAGCTTTCATCGCGCTGTTTAAGCCAGTCGCCGTGCTCGTCAGGAGTAATGGTCTGCCAAGCGCCGATACCAACCACACTGGCGTAGCTGCTGATTTTTTTCAGCTTGTCCTCGCGGCTCAAATAGTCGCCGATGTCATGGAAGTAGATTTGGCCGTTCTGGCTGGCGTGCTGGTTCTTAACCAAGATCGAGATCGCGATGGGTGCGCGGCTTCCGCTACCGAAAATCTTACCCCCCTCCTTACGTGAGACTTCGCCGTTGGTGCGCTGGTTGCCGCGCAGGTGAAGCACGTACAGGCTAGAGAATTCCTCGGCTAGGCACTTGCGCAAGCCGTCAGTGGCCTTTGCCTCCAGGAATCCCGCATTGGTCACATAGCCCACAACTCCTGAAGCACCAACTCGATCACTAGCCCATCGAATCGCGCGAATGTAGGAGTCGTAAACGGATTTTTTTCCAATCTTTTGGGACGAACGAGTCACATAAGTTGAGCTAATCCTCTCGTCTAGAATTGGATAGTCAACATTCTGATTCGCGTCGTTCTCGCTATCCTGACCAACCGAATACGGCGGATTCCCCACGATCACTCGGATATCCAGCTTCTTCTGCCGCTTGCGACGCTCACTGTTGTCCACCAGCAGTGCATCGACCAGATCCTCCTTCTCATACATCTGGAAGGTGTCGGCCAGGCAGATGCCTTCGAACGGCGCGTAGTCCCCGCCCACCAGGCCGTGATACGTCGCCTCGATATTGATCGCAGCAATGTAGTAGGCCAGCAACACCAGTTCGTTGGCGTGGATCTCGTGCTTGTACTTGTGTGCAAGCTCTTCCGGCTTGATCAGGCCGGATTGCAGCAGCCGGGTGATAAAGGTTCCCGTGCCGGTGAACGGGTCTAGGATATGCACACCCTTGCTGCCCAGGGTCTGGCCGAACTCTTTCTGCAGCAGGTGGTTGACGCTGTGCAGGATGAAGTCCACCACCTCGACCGGGGTGTAGACGATGCCCAGCCGCTCGGTCATCTTGGGGAAGGCGTTCCTGAAGAACTTGTCGTACAGCTCGACTATGATCTTTTGCTTGCCTTGGGCACTGTCTATTCCTTCCGCGCGCAGCTTCACGCTGTCGTAGAACGCCTGCAGCGTGGCTGCTTCTTTGCCTAGATTCTGTTCTTGCAGAACATCCAGTACCGCCTGCATGGCCTTGGACATGGGGTTGTGACTGGCAAAGCTGTAATCGGCGAACAGCGCATCGAACACCGGCTTTGTGATCAGGTGCTGGGCCAGCATCTCGATGATGTCGGCATCAGTGACCTTATCGTTGAGATCGTCGCGCAACTCATGGGCAAAGGCATTGAAGGCTTCGCGTGCCTTGGGCTGACTGTCGTCTTCCAGCACGGCCTTGATGCGGTCGATATGAGTCTGGGCGATCTTGGCGATATCGTTGGCCCAGTCCTCCCAGTGGTGACGGTTGCCGCACTTGTCCACCACTTTGGCGTACAGCGCGCGCTCGATCTGGCCCACCTCAAACTCGAAGCCGATCTGGTCGGGGGCAGGACCATAGCGCTCGGCCTTCTCACCGATGGCGTAGTGGCCTTTAGCCTTGCCGGCCTGTCTGGCGCTGTTGTCCACCAGCCGCGCGGTCTTGCGCTGCACTGTGTCGGCAATGGCCACCACTTCCATCTTGCTGTGGTCCGGGCCAACCAAGTCCAGTTTGTTGACCATCGCATCGAACCGGTCGTCGTGGGAGCGCAGCGCCTGCAATACCTGCCAGACCACCGCGTAGGTCTTATTGTCGGCCAGTGCTTCGTGCGGCTCCACGCCCGCCGGGATGACTACCGGCAGCACAACATAGCCCCGCTTCTTGCCCGGCGCGTTGCGCATCACCCGGCCTACCGACTGCACCACATCCACCTGTGAGTTGCGGGGAGTGAGGAACAGCACCGCATCCAAGGCTGGCACGTCCACGCCTTCGGACAGGCAGCGCACATTGGAGAGGATGCGGCAGGTGTCTTCTGGTGGATGTGCCTTGAGCCAGTCTAGTTTGGCTTCTTTCTGCCCGGCATTCATGCCGCCATCCACATGCTCGGCCTGGCAGGTCAAGCGTGCACCGTCTTCAATGTCCTCGGCATCCTGGTAGGCCTCGACCACGGCCTGGAACATGCCGGCGATCTCTTTGGAGCTGACCTTGTGGGCCTTGCCACCCTTTCCCGGCTCGATGACCTGGCAGAACGCCACAGCCCGCTTCATCGGCTCGGGGTTATCGCTGCCGTCCTCGTGCAGGCCAAGCTTGGCCAGCGCTTTCCAGCAGCCGACAATCTTGGCCGCATCGTCCACCTTGAGGGTGTTGTTCTCGTCCTTCAGCAGCGTCTGCAGGCGGCGGTTGACGTGCGATTCCTCCACAGCAAGCACGATCACCTTGTAGTCCACCAGCAGGCCACGCTTGACCGCTTCGGAGAAGGTGATGACAAACAACTGTTTGCCGTACCACGCCTCGTTGTCCATCGAATACAGGGTGGCGTTGTCGCGCTCGGCGATGGCCTTGGCCTCGTTGCCGTAGATGCGCGGGGTGGCCGTCATGTACAGGCGCTTGGCCGCCCGCAGGTAGTTAGCATCGTGGACACTCACGAACGCGCTTTCATCGTCCCCCTCGAAGGTGGCACCGGTAGTGCGGTGGGCCTCGTCGCAGACGATCAGGTCAAAATCGGCCAGGCCGTGCGCGTGCTGGGCGTCGTGCAGTACTTCGATGGAATGGTAGGTACTGAACACGACCGTCATGTGTTCGGCGTCATGCCGGGCGGCCATTCCGTGCGCCAACCGCTTGGCATCGGTGGTGGCGGGGTAGCGAAGTTCGTGGGCAAAGGTCTGGACGGCATCGTCCTCCTTGCGGCCCTTCTTTTTACCCACGTCACTGTCAGAGCAAACCGCGAAGCTGTGCAGCGGGATGGCGCTTTCCTGCGTCCATTCGGTCAGGGTCTGCGAGAGCAGCGACAGACTGGGCACCAGGAACAGCACGCGCTTGCCCTTGCCGGCCATTGTCTCGGCAATCTTCAGGCTGGTAAAGGTCTTGCCAGTGCCGCAGGCCATGATCAGCTTGCCGCGCTCGGCCTCGTCCAAGCCTGCCACGGCCGCACTCAAGGCATTCTGCTGGTGCGGGCGCAGTAATTTTTTGGGTTTCAGTGGAACGGGCGCGCTGGGTTGGAACCGGCTCCAGTCGATCTGGCTGGCTTCCAGGTCGTGCAGGGTAATCTTGCTGACCGGGGGCTGCTGGTCCACCAGTGCGTTTTCGGCGTTGTCGCTCCAGTGGTCGGTGGTGGCCACGATGATGCGGCGGGCGAATGGTTTGCGCCCGGACGCGGTGAAAAAGCTGTCGATGTCCTTCTTCTGCAGCTTATAGTCTGGCGCGTAGAACTTGCACTGGATGGCGTGGATTTCGCCGGTGCCAGCTACTTCGGCCACCAGGTCAATGCCGTCATCCTTGCCGGTGAAGCCATTCGCCAAAGCCCACTGCGCCCAAGGCCAGACGTTGCTATACAGGTCGCGGTAGCTGGCTTCGTGGCGCAGATACGCCACGATCAGCTCTTCAAAGTAGGTTCCTTTCTCGCGCTCGGTCCTGGAAGACTGGCGCAGCGTTTCAAGCAGTCCCTGCAATGGCGTGGTCATCGTGTTCTTTCCCCCGTAGTGCTTGGTGGTGATTTTTCAGCCCGCGCGCGCCTTGAACGGCAGCACATTGGTATTGTCTCGCAGGGCATCGAGATAGTCTGCCCATGCCTGCATCATTTGGGTGCGTTCGGCCAGATATTGCGCCGCGTGGGTGTATGCCTCGCGGACCTTGTTGGTTTCGGCGTGGGCAAGCTGGCGTTCGATAGCATCCGCGTTCCAGCCCATTTCGTTAAGCCGGGTGGCTGCCATGCTGCGGAAGCCGTGGCCGGTCATTTCATCGCCGGAATAGCCCAGCGCGCGCAGGGCGGCATTGATGGTGTTTTCCGACATGGGGCGATTCGGTCGCAGACCAGGGAATACATGCGGGCCACTACCGGTCAGGGCATGCAGGTCACGCAGGATCGCCACGGCCTGGCTGGACAGCGGCACCAAGTGGGCTGCCTTCATCTTCATTCGCTCGGGCCGGATGCGCCACATAGCGGCGTCTAGGTCGATTTCCTCCCATTCTGCCGCGCGCAGCTCACCGGGGCGCACGAACACCAGCGGCGCCAGCTTCAACGCCGCGTGGGTGACCGGCTGCCCGTTGAAACCCTCGATTGCTCGCATTAGCTGGCCGATCTTGGCCGGATCGGTCACGGCGGCATGGTGGCGGGCCTTGGTGGATTTGAGCGCGCCACGCAGGCTGGCGGTCGGGTCAATCTCCGCCTTGCCTTCTAGCATGGCGTAGCGGAACACCTGACCTGCCTTGATCTTGGCGCGATTGGCGGTTTCCAGCTTGCCAGTGGCTTCGATCTTGCGCAGGGCGCCCAGCAGTTCGCGGGGCGTGATCTCACCGATGGGGCGGTGGCCGATCTCGGGGAACAGGAAAGTTTCCAACAGCCAGCGGTTCTTGTTGGAGGTGACCGGCGCGACGGTCTGGCGGGCCATCCACTCGCGGGCCATCGCCTCGAACGACTCCCCAGCGGCAGCCTTCACAATTGCCTGCGCGTGCTTCTCCTTCTTGCGCTGTTCGCTTGGATCGATCCCAGCGGCGATCAATTTGCGTAGTTCCGCGCACAAAGCGCGGGCAGCCTTCAGCTTTACATCCTCATAGGTGCCAAGGGACAGCCGCTTCTCTTTTCCCGCTAGCCGGTACTTGAGTCGCCACCATTTGCCGCCGGTGGGGGAGATTTCCAGATAAAGGCCGTCGCCAGCATACAGTCGCTGGGTTCGACCATTCTGTTTTGCGTTGCGGATGGCGAGATCGGTTAGCGGCATTGGGGGCAACTCACTGGGCAACATGGGGTAGGTGGGTGCTGTTGCCCCCATATTTGCCCCCAAATGGCCCTGGATTGCAATGCATTACATTGGACACAACCGGACAAACGGGCACAAAAAAACCCGCTAAGTTGCGGGTTTGATTGAGGTTTCTGGACATCCTTGGACGCCTTGAAACATTGCCATGGTGCCGAAGGTGGGACTCGAACCCACACGCTTTTAAGGGCGGCGGATTTTGAGTCCGCTGCGTCTACCGATTCCGCCACTTCGGCTGGCTGGCCGCGTAGTGTATACAAGATGTGGAGGTTTGTGCAGACCTGAATGCTTAAGTCGGCGTCAGGGTTTCACCTACACAGGACGCTATACTCATCGCGCTGAACCATACAGGGAGTCGTCATGAGCGCGCTGCAGGATCTTCGGGTGCTGGTGGTCGAGAACGACGAAATGAGTGCGGCGCTGCTGCAGATGCAGCTGGCACAGTCCGGCGCCGTGGTGGTGGGGTTGGCCGCGTCGGTGCCGGAGGCACTGCGCCTGCTCGGCGAGACCCGGCCCCAGGTGGTGCTGCTGGATTACCGGCTGGCCAACAACGAGACCAGTGAGGCGGTGGCTGCGGCCCTGGCGGTCCGCCAGATCCCCTTCGTGCTGGCCACCGGCATGGCCACCGAGCATCTGCCCGAGGCCTTCCGCTCGGGCATCATCCTGACCAAGCCCTACCTGACGGCCGAATTGAACGCCGCGCTGGGGCGCGCACGGGCAGGGGACTCGGTTACCGGCTGAGTGGGCGTCACGCCGCTTCGGCGTGCGCCAGTGATACCGGTTCGCGGTCGTCCAGGATCCGGTACAGCGCGGCCAGGTCTGCCGGGTCGGGGTTCAACCAGGCATCGAGATGTTCGCGCCGGATCGGCACGATACAGCGGTCATGGCCGGTGCGCGCCACCTCCATGGGCGGCTCGTCGGTGATCGCGGCGAACGACAACAGCCGGCCTTCCGGGCCTTCCCATTCCGACCACAGGCAGGCGATCAGCAGATCGCGCGGCGGCTGCGGGCTGAATTGGAGCACGACGTTCTCGGCTTTCTCGCCCGGCGACAGCGGGCGCTGCTCCAGTGCGTGACGCGGCACGTGTTCGTAGAACGACTGCACCACCACCACGCCATGCCGATGGCCGAACGCGGATTTCCAGTAGGCCTCCAGGCTGTCACGGCGAGCGTTGTAGGTGCCGGGATAGAGCACGTCGTTGCGCGCGGGTTTGTCCGGCAGCCGGCACTGGTAGCGCATCGGTTTGATCACGCGCTGGCCCTGTTCGGACACGATCACCGGGGCGTAGACCCCCGGGAAAATGCGGCTGTCGCGCGGCACCAGGCCGGCGCGCTGCAGATCGGCCAGGCGCGTCTGCGCGCGGTCGATCCGGTTGCCGGCCACGCGCACCTCGTTGCGTGCCTTCTGCGTGGGGCGTGCGGCCAACTGCTCCTCGGCCACGCGCAGGCGCGCGCCCTGTACGCGCACCTCCTCATCCAGTGCCTGCACTTCCTCGGCATGCCATTGCTGGATCCGGGCCACGATCTCCTGGCCCTGCGCGGTGCGGGCGCCGGCAAAGCCATCGTCCATTGCCTTGGGCGTTTTGGGGCGCTGCTTGCCGGCGTCGTGCGCGTAAAGCTGGGCGAACTCGTCCAGCGACATCATGGCGCCGTACTCACGGACCAGCTTGGTGTAGTCGGCGCGGATCTGGGCGGAATAGCACATGGCGGGGACGGCAGCGCGCAGGGAGGGCGGAGGGGACAGGATAGGCCGATGGGTCGCAGATACTGCGAATCCGTTCGGGCATGCTGAGCGTCCATTCATTGCCGGATCCGCGTCATGTCGCTGCCTGCTGGTGTTCATTGCATCCCCCTGCCACCCAGCGTGGAGGAATACCGTGCCCTGCGCGTGCTGGCCGGGCTGAGCCCGAAAACCGCCGAGGCGGCGGCGCGTGGCCTGCCCAATACCGTCTTCGGTGTGAGCCTGCGCGAAGGAGACCGCCTGTTGGCGATGGGCCGGATCATCGGTGATGGCGGCTGCTTCCTGCAGGTGGTGGATATCGCCGTGGTCCCGGATCGCCAGGGGCAGGGCCTGGGCAAGGCCGTGATGGCCCAGCTCGATGCCTGGCTGCGCACGAATGCCATCGGCGCCTATGTGAGCCTGATCGCCGATGGGCAGGCGCATCGGCTGTATGCGCAGTTCGGTTTTACCTTGACCGCGCCGCGCTCGGTGGGGATGGCGAAGGTCGTAGCGTAGGGCCCATAAACAAACAGCCCCGACCGAAGTCAGGGCTGTTTGCTTGAAGCTGGCGTCCCCACGGGGATTCGAACCCCGGTCGCCACCGTGAAAGGGTGATGTCCTAGGCCTCTAGACGATGGGGACGCGTTAAACCGAATTTTGGCTTCCATCGGACGGCCTGTGTCCGGAGAAGTGGTGGAGCCAGGCGGGATCGAACCGCCGACCTCCTGCATGCCATGCAGGCGCTCTCCCAGCTGAGCTATGGCCCCACAGTTGTGCTGCGAGCCGCCTATCATAGCGGCGGATGTGCCGGATGGGAAGAGGCTCATGAAACAAAAAGCCCCGACCGAAGTCAGGGCTGTCTGTTTGAAGCTGGCGTCCCCACGGGGATTCGAACCCCGGTCGCCACCGTGAAAGGGTGATGTCCTAGGCCTCTAGACGATGGGGACGCGTTAAACCGAATTTTGGCTTCCATCGGACGGCCTGTGTCCGGGGAAGTGGTGGAGCCAGGCGGGATCGAACCGCCGACCTCCTGCATGCCATGCAGGCGCTCTCCCAGCTGAGCTATGGCCCCACGTTGTACCGCAAGCCGCCTAGTATATCTGCCTGTTCACGTTTGTGGAAGTCTTTTTGAGCACTTCCGGACAACGCAACCGCAGATGGCGGTGAACAAAAAGACCCGGCATGCCGGGCCTCGGTGTTCTTCTGATGAGTGGCGTCCCCACGGGGATTCGAACCCCGGTCGCCACCGTGAAAGGGTGATGTCCTAGGCCTCTAGACGATGGGGACGCATGAAACTCATCAAATTGTTCAGCACACCCGAACGGCCTAATGTCCGGAGTGGTGGAGCCAGGCGGGATCGAACCGCCGACCTCCTGCATGCCATGCAGGCGCTCTCCCAGCTGAGCTATGGCCCCACGATGCTGGAGGCGGAATTCTACGCGGCCGTGAAGCGTTCGCCAAGTCTTTTTTCTGAAATACCGAAGAAAGAATGCATGCGGAAAAAATCCACCACTGAAAACAAAAAGCCCCGACCGAAGTCAGGGCTGTCTGTTTGAAACTGGCGTCCCCACGGGGATTCGAACCCCGGTCGCCACCGTGAAAGGGTGATGTCCTAGGCCTCTAGACGATGGGGACGCACGAAAACTTCAAATTTTGTCACTGCAATCTGATCGGCCTAATGATCGGATTGGTGGAGCCAGGCGGGATCGAACCGCCGACCTCCTGCATGCCATGCAGGCGCTCTCCCAGCTGAGCTATGGCCCCACGTCGTGAGGAGCGAAATCATAGCGACGACGTTTTGGATTGGCAAGGGAAAAGTGAAGAAATATCGCTATGCGTTGCCACTCATCCGCCTGGCAGCCGCTGATGGCGCAGGCGCAACGCGTTGCTGATCACCGACACCGAACTCAGACTCATCGCCAGCGCCGCCAACATGGGCGACATCACGATGCCCAGGGGATACAGCACACCGGCCGCAACCGGAATGCCAAGTGCGTTGTAGAGAAACGCAAACCCCAGGTTCTGCCGCATGTTGCGCACGCTGGCGGTGGAGAGCTGGCGCGCACGCAGGATGCCGCGCAGGTCGCCTTTGACGAGGGTGACCTGCGCACTGGACATCGCCACGTCGGTGCCATTGCCCATCGCGATCCCGACATCGGCGCTTGCCAGCGCAGGCGCATCGTTGATGCCGTCGCCGGCCATCGCGACCGTTCGACCCTGCGCCTGCAGCGTGCGGATCAGCGCGGCTTTGTCGGCGGGGCGCATTTCGCCATGCACCTCATCCAGGCCGAGTTCCCGCGCGACCGCTTCAGCGGTGGCGGTGCCATCGCCGGTGGCCATCACGATGCGCAGGCCATCGCGGTGCAGGTGCGTGATCGCTTCGGCGGTGGAGGCCTTGATCGGATCGGCGACGGCGAGCAGTCCGCCGAGCTGTCCATCCACGGCCAGGTACATCACGCTTGCCGCGGTACTGCGCAGCTGCGCTGCACCTTCGCGCAACGCCTCCAGGGCGATGCCGTGTTCGTCCATCAATGCGGTATTGCCGAGAAGCAGCGCCTTGCCATCGACCACGCCCTGCACACCCATGCCGGTCAGTGAGTCGAAGTCCGCCACGGCGGTCAACGTCATCCTGCGCGCCTTCGCCTCGGCAACGATCGCGGCGGCAAGCGGATGCTCGCTGCCCTGGTCCAGGCTGGCCGCCCACTGCAGGATCTGGTCAACATGGAAGGGGGGCACGGCCTGCACATCGCGGAATGCGGGACGGCCTTCGGTCAGTGTGCCGGTCTTGTCCACTACCAGCGTATCGATCTTGCGCAGGGCTTCGATCGCTTCGGCATCACGGAACAGGACACCATGCTGCGCGGCACGGCCGGTGGCGACCATGATCGTCATCGGCGTGGCCAGGCCCAGCGCACACGGGCAGGCGATGATCAGCACCGCCACCGCGCTCAGCACTGCGTGCGTCCATGAAGGCGCCGGGCCGAACAGGCCCCAGCCGAAGAATGTCAGTACCGCGACCGACAACACCGCCAGCACGAACCAGTACGCCACGGTGTCGGCCATGCGTTGCATCGGTGCCCGCGAGCGCTGCGCCTGCGCGACCAGCTGCACGATCTGCGCCAGCATGCTGTCATCGCCGAGCCGGTCGGCGCGCACCACCAGGCTGCCGGTGCCGTTGAGCGTCGCGCCGATCACGCTGTCGCCGACGGTCTTGCCCACCGGAACGGGCTCGCCGGTGAGCATCGATTCGTCGATCGAGGAGCGGCCCTCCATCACGGTGCCATCCACGGGCACTTTCTCACCCGGGCGCACGCGCACGCGGTCGCCGGGCTGGAGCGCTGCGATCTCGACGTCCTCTTCGTGGCCATCCTCGCGCAGCACGCGCGCGGTTTTCGGCGCCAGGCCGAGCAGGGACTTGATCGCGGCCGACGTCTTCGCCCGTGCACGCAACTCCATCAACTGGCCGAGCAGCGTAAGCGAGATGATCATCGCAGCCGCTTCGAAATAGACGCCGACATGTCCGTGCTGCTGGAACGACGGCGGGAACAGCCCGGGCGCAACGGTGGCCACCACGCTGTAGCCAAAGGCGGCCAGCACGCCGGTGCCGATCAGGGTCCACATGTTCGGGCTGCGGTTGCGGATCGACTGCGCCCAGCGCTGCAGGAAGGGCAAGCCGGCCCACAGCACGACCGGCGTGGCCAGTGCCAGCTCGATCCACACCCGCAGATCCGGTGAGAGCCCGTGCAGTACCGGCGTCATCGCCAGCATCGCCAGGGCCATCGTTGCCACGCTCAGCGGCAGGCTCCACCAGAAGCGCCGCCGGAAATCGGTCAGCTCGGGGTTTTCGTCATCCTCAAGGCTGGGCATCGCCGGTTCCAGCGCCATGCCGCACAGAGGACAGCTGCCGGGACCGTCCTGCACGATCTCCGGGTGCATCGGGCAGGTGTACCGCGTGCCGGCGGGGGCTGGTTTGACGACGCCAGCAGGTGCGGCCAGATAGCGCTGCGGGTCGGCAATGAACCTGCGTCGGCAGCCATCGCTGCAGAAGACGTAGTCGTTGCCATCATGGCGGGCAAGGTGGGGCGTGGTGGCCGGGTCGACCATCATCCCGCAGACAGGATCCCTGACGGTGCCGGCATCGGTCGCCGTGGCGCCGGGGTGATCGTGGGCGTGCGTCATTGGCGGATGTCCGTCAACGCCGACAGGATCGGGCACTGCGCGTTGTCGCCGTGCCCGGGGCAGGCCTCGACCAGGTGCTTGAGCGCCCGGTGCATGCGCTGCAGCTCGTTGATGCGCTGTTCGATATCGGCGAGTTTGTTCACTGCGCTGTCGCGGATCTGTGCCATGTCCTGGCCGCGCTGATCGCTGAAGCCGAGCAGGTCGGCGACTTCATCCAGACTGAAACCCAACGCCTTGGCGCGGCGGATGAACTGCAGCCGGGTCAGGTCGGCCTCGCTGAAGACGCGGTAGCCGCCGGCGCTGCGGCGAGCGGTGGGCAGCAGCTGCTGCCGCTCGTAGTAGCGCACCGTATCGATGGGCACGCCTGCCTGGCGCGCGAGCTGTCCAATGTTCATGAGCACCTCGTGGATGACCCGGTCATTGTGGACCCTGGAGTCTGGTCAAGGGTCAAGCCTTGCTGGAACCCAACTGAAGATTCATCGCGCGTGAAATTTGCAATTAGTTGCATGGTCGTCCTCGCGGGACGCCCGTAGCCTCAGGCCATCTTATGTACAGACCTGTTCTGCCCGGCCCCGTGTCGGCAGGCATTGTTCAAGGAGAATGGCCATGGACGCACCCCGCAACACGCTGCAGCAGGACCGCCGGCCGGACGCGCCGACCCTGATGGAAGTGGCGGTCGTTGAATTCCCCGGCAGCCTGCGCGCCGCCGCACCGGTGCTGTCCGAACTTGCCCAGCGCTGCAACCGCACAGTGGCCGCGGGGCGCCGCACCGGCGCACGGATGCTGGTGACGCGATGGACGATGTCCAGCCGGGGCATGCAGCGCGTTGCTGGCGCCGAACTGTTCGGCGATGCACTGCCGGCGATCATCGTCATCCCCGGCAGCGAATCGAGCTGGTCCATGGCACCGCCGGATGAACGCCTGCTGGCGTGGCTGCGCGAATGCCACGATGGCTGCAGCCTGCTGGCGGCCTGCGACGAGGGTGGCCTGCTGCTGGCCGCGGCGGGCGTCCTGGCCGGCCGCCCGGTCAGCGTGCCCGATCCGGCCCGTTGCCAGGCGCTGCGCACGATGGTGCCCAGCTGGCAGCCGTGCGAACGGACCCTGGTCGACGATGGCGATCTGCTCACCGCCGCCGGACCGGACGCATGGAAGTATCTGAGCCTGCGCCTGATCGCACGGGTCTATGGACAGAGTGTGATGAACACCGTCATCCAGCAGTTGCAGCTGATGATTCCGCGCACGGAACTGGATGATCTGGAACGCTTCAGCCCCAACTTCGCCCACGGCGATCGCAGCATCCTCAAAGCACAGCGCTGGCTGCATGGCATCGCTGCCCGGGGTGTGGGGCTCGACGACATCTGCGTGCAGGCCGGGCTGGAACCGCGCACGCTGCAGCGTCGGTTCCTGAAAGCCACCGGGATGCGCCCGATCGAGTATTGCCAGCGCCTGCGCATCGCCAAGGCGCAGCTGCTGCTGCAGGCCGGCGGCGTCGTGGACCAGGTTGCATGGGCAGTGGGGTACTCGGACCAGAGCGCGTTCCGCCGGCTGTTCCTGCGTATTGTCGGGCTGACTCCCGCACGTTATCGCCGCCAGCTTGCTGCCCAGCAGCGTGAGCGGGCGCACTCACGCCCGGTCGCCCGGGTGCTTGAGTCGATTCGTCCGGCTGCCTGAATCGCACGACTGTCGCGTGCTTGATCCCCTGTCGGCTTGCTGGGACCATGCCAGCGGGCCCGATGCAACAGCCGTCGCCACGTGGCAGATCACGGGCGGCGGCGGAGAAAAACAATGATCAGCAGTGTAGGCCCGGTACCGCTTGCGGTCGTGTGGGTGTTGGTGGGTCTGGCCATCGCGATGCTGGTGGCCAGTGTGGTGCGTGCTCCGGCCATCGAAGGCGTGCCGCGTCCGCGGTCGCTGGTGGTGGACATGCTGCTGCTGGGGCTGCTGGCCGGACGTGCGGCGTTCGTGATCTGGCACCTGGGCGACTATGCGCAGGATCCCTGGGGCGTACTGCGCATTGGCGATGGCGGCTTCCTGGTGTGGCCGGCGATGGTGGCGGGGCTGGGATGGGGCGCCTGGCGCCTGCGCCGCTGGCCGTCGCTGCGGCGGCCGGTCGTGGCCGCCGCTCTGGCCGGCGTGCTGAGCTGGGCGGTACTGTCGGCGGGTGCTGGCTGGCTGCAGCAATCGCGGGTAACGCTGCCGGCGATCAGCCTGACTTCGCTGCAGGGTGAGACGATCGCATTGGCCGACACGCAGGGCACCCCTGTGGTGGTCAATCTCTGGGCGAGCTGGTGTGGCCCCTGCCGGCGCGAGATGCCGGTGCTGGCTCGCGCGCAGCAGCGCCACCCGGACATCCGCTTCCTGTTCGTCAACCAGGGTGAGACCCGCGAAGAGGTCGAGGGTTTCATCGCCGCCGAGCAGCTGACGCTGGACAACGTGCTGCTTGACGAGGCTGCGCTCACCGCCGAGCGGCTGCAGGTACACGCCTATCCGACTACCCTGTTCTTCGACGGCCAGGGCCGGCTGCAGCAGATCCATCTGGGCGAACTCAGTGCCGCCGGCCTGCAATCCAAGCTCGACAGCCTGTAAGGGTGGTCACGTTGTCATGTTCCTTGAATCCAGGAGTCACCATGAAGTTGAAGTCCTCGCGCCCATTGGGCACCGTGCTGGCGGTCTCGCTGTTGATGGCCCTGGCCGGGTGCAGCCAGGCGCAGACGCCCAGCGCCGCTGATGCCGCGCCGGCCAAGGGCGGTGCCGATCGCCCGGCGGTGCTGAAAGGCATCGAGAAGCACGGCTTCGAGGTGATCGGCGAGTTCGACGCGCCCGGTGGCCTGCGCGGCTTTGCCGGCGTGGTCGGTGGGCAGCAGCCCGCGGCGGCCTACGTCACGGCGGACGGAAAGCACGTCGTGGTCGGCAGCCTGTTCGATGCCAACGGCGAGGATGTGGGGGCGGCACCATTGGAAAAGCTGGTGGCCAAGCCGATGTCCGAGCGCAGCTGGAAGAAGCTGGATGAAAGCGCGTGGGTCCGTGATGGCCGCGCCGATGCGCCGCGCGTGGTCTACACCTTCAGCGATGCGAACTGCCCGTATTGCCATCGTTTCTGGGAAGCGGCGCGGCCGTGGGTTGACGCCGGCAAGGTGCAGTTGCGCCACGTGATGGTCGGCGTGATCCGTGAGGACAGTCCGGCCAAGGCGGCCGCGATCCTCACCGCGCCCAACCCCAGCGCCGCGCTGCTGGAGAACGAACGGCTGTTTGATCGCGGCGGGATCAAGCCGGCGGCTTCGCTGACCGCGGAGGTCGCCAACAAGCTCGATGCCAATCAGGTACTGATGATCGAACTGGGCTTCCAGGGTACGCCGGGTATTCTGTTCAAGGATGCCCAAGGCATGGTACAGCGCCGTTCCGGCATGCCCCAGGGCGATGACATGACCGTGGTGCTCGGCCCGCGCTGAGGCGAACCGGGTATCACTGCACACCGCGCCGGGCTCTGCCCGGCGCGCTTGGTTTGGGCGTCGTGCGGCCTGGCTCGGATGCGTTGACGCATTCGGCTTGATTTGGATCAAGGCTGAAAACGGGGCGGTCGCTAAGCTGCCCCGATGCGCTATTTCATGGATTGCCCCACACGCAGCGGACGTGCGACTGCCCAGTCAGAAAACTGCCTGACAACATTCACGGCATTCTCACTTTGCGATTGTTACTCAGGGCGCTGGCTGACACGCACATGCGTGGCTGTCATCAGGGATGAGGGGATCCCGTGCGAGCGTACCCACGCACGCGATGCGTCCGCCGGCTTGACCGCCACCGGACCACGCGCAGGCGGAGGTCGCGCGCATTGCAGTGCCGGGCTGCGTGCCGGTTGCCTGCAGCGTCATGGACGCCTGCCGGAATCGACACGTGGAACTGTGTACGGTTCAAGGAGGACGTGATGCGTTTGTCTGTATTGACGGTCGCATGCGCGGCAGCACTCGCTGCGGCGCCGGTGTACGCGCAGGATTCGGCCGCCGCGTTGCGGCAGGATATCCAGACGCTGCGGCAGACGCTGGAGCAGATGGAGAAACGACTGCAGGCGATTGAATCCGGGCAGCCTCCACCTGCCTCGCCGGCCATCACGACGGCGACTGCCTCCGGTACGGGCGTCACGCCCGCCCCCTTGCCAGCGCCCCTGACGGCCCAGGCCCAGGTGCCGGGCATGGGCCAGGCGATTCTGCCGCAACGCGATTCCGTTGCCGATCCCTCCAGCGCCGCCTCCCGCCCGGACAGCGCCGCCGGGCCGACCGATCCCGAACTGAAAGGCTTCTTCGCGATCCCCAATACCGATACGCTGATCCGCATCGGCGGCTACGCCAAGCTCGACGCGATCGCCGATTCGCGCGCAGCCGGTGACCAGGAACAGTTCGTCACCTCGTCGATTCCGGTCGGCAGTGCGCACGGGGATGTCTCCAACTTCACGCTGCATGCCAAGCAGACCCGCTTCAGCTTCGAAGCGCGGCGCCCGACCACGCATGGCAACCTGCGCTTCTATCTGGAAAACGACTTCTTCGGCAGCAGCGACAGTTATCAGTTCCGTCTGCGCCATGCCTACGGGCAACTGGGCAATACCTACGCCGGTTATGGCTATTCCACGTTCATGGATGCCGACAGCCTGCCCGACACCCTGGATTTCGCCGGGCCGGGTGGGGCGGGGTACCTGCTCGTGGCCGGCATCCACCACAGCTTCGCAATGGGCAAGGGGAACACCCTGACCGTGGCGGCCGAGGATCCGGATACCCAGTTGAGCAACCCCGCCGAGGGGATCATGCCGGTGGACCAGCTGCCGGACGTCACCGTAACCGCGCGCATGGAGCGTGACTGGGGCCATCTGCAGCTGGGTGCGGTCGCACGCAGCCTGGGGTACGACGGCAATGCCGGCGATGGCCGGCGCTTTGCGGGTGGCCTGCAGCTCAGCGGCTCGGCCGCGGTGGGCGAACAGGACCTGCTGTTGTTCGGCATGCTCGGCGGCAAGGGCCTGGCCCGTTATACGGCCGACCTGACCGGTTCGGGCATGGACGCGGTGGTGACCACAGACGGGCGGCTGCAGGCGTTGTCGCTGTATGGCGGCTTCGTTGGTTACACCCATTACTGGTCGCCGCTGTGGCGCTCGAACCTGATCTACGGCCAGCTCACCAGTGGACGCAACGATGCGCTGGCCGCCGATGCGTTCCGCCAGAGCCGCTACGGCGTCTTCAACCTGCTCTGGAGCCCGGCCCCGTCCTGGACGATGGGCATGGAGCTGCTCTACGGGCAGCTGGAACAGCAGAGTGGACAACGCGGCGACACGATGCGGCTGCAGGGCAGCCTGCAATACAACTTTATCAAGTAACTCCCAACGCCCGGCATGACCGGGTCCCTGCCTGGCAAAGGAGCAAGCGTCATGGCAAAAGCGAAGAAGATCGGGGTGGTCGGTGCCACCTTCCTGGTGGCCGGCAACATGATGGGGTCGGGGGTGTTCCTGTTGCCCTCCAGCCTGGCCAAGATCGGCACGGCCTCGATCTGGGGTTGGCTGATCACCACCGCCGGCGCGCTGCTGCTGGCCTTCGTGTTTGCCAAGCTCGGCAAGCTGGCGCCCAAGGCCGGTGGTCCCTATGCCTACGCCAGGGACTGGTTCGGCCCCTACATGGGTTTCCAGACCAACACCATCTACTGGTTCGCCAACTGGATCGGCAACGTCGCCATCCCGATCGCGGCAGTCGGCTACTTCAGCTACTTCTTCCCGATCCTGTCCGAGCCGTTGCCGCGCTGCATCGCGGTGCTGGCGCTGGTCTGGGCGTTGAGCTTCGCCAACGTGATCGGCCCCTCGTTCGTGAGCAAGCTGCAGACGGTGACCACCAGCTTTGCGCTGGTGCCGATCCTGGGCATCGCGATCTTCGGCTGGTTCTTCTTCGACCCGACCATCTTCAAGGGGGCGTACAACGTTTCCGGGGAGTCCAACTTCGGCGCGATCTCCAGTGCCGCCGCGTTAACCCTGTGGGCCTTCATCGGCGTGGAATCGGCCTCGGTGACTGCCGGCGTGGTCGAGAACCCGGAGAAGAACGTGGCGCGCGCGACGCTGGGCGGCGTGTTCCTGGCTGCGATCGCCTACATCGCCAGCTCCTCGGTGATCATGGGCATGGTGCCCAATGGCGACCTGCAGGTCTCCGATGCGCCGTTCGCGCTGGCCGCGGCCAATGCGGTCGGTGGCTGGGGCGGGGCGCTGGTGAGCCTGTGCGCCTTCGTGGGCGCGGCCGGCTCGCTTGGTGGCTGGATCCTGCTGACCGCGCAGAGTGCCAAGGCGGCCTCCGATGACGGCCTGTTCCCGAGCATCTTCAGCAAGACCAACAAGGACGACGTACCGGTCAAGGGCGTGCTGATCGTGGCGGTGCTGATGACCCTGGCGGTGCTGGTCACCTCCACCTCCAAGACCGCCTCGGCCCAGTTCGATGTGATCACCTCGGCGGCGGTGGTGCTGACCCTGCTGCCGTACATCTACTCCTGCGTGGCCTGCTACTTCGTGGTCGAGCGCTCGCACACGCTGGTGCACACCGGCGCGTTCTGGCTGCTGACCAGCGTCACCGTTGTGTACTGCCTGTGGGCGATCTTCGGGTCGGCCGGCAACATCGTGCAGTACGCCTTCCTGTTCGTGCTGTTCATCACGGTGTTCTACCCGTTCTTCAGCGAGGAGCGCCGCCGCCAGCGCGGCCAGCTGCCCGCGCTCGACGCCGCCGTCCGCACGACGCTTTCGTGATATTGCCCCAGGAGAATCCCTGTGTACTTCAAGTCCCTTGATTACCCGATCATCGTCATCGACGACGACTACGAATCCCCGCGCATCGGCGGCATCCTGATCCGTGCGCTGGTGGACGAGCTGCGCAAGAATGACCAGCGCGTGCTGTGCGGCCTGACCCTGGCCGATGCCCAGGCCGGCGCGCGCACCTACGTGGCCGCCTCGGCGGTGCTGATCTCCATCGACGGCACCGAGGAGAACCCGGAGCAGTTCCAGCGCCTGCTGGGCTTCCTGCGCGAGCAGACCGCGCGCCGCGCGAACCTGCCGGTGTTCCTGTACGGCGAGCGCCGCACCATCGAGAAGGTGCCGAGCAAGCTGCTCAAGTTCGTGCACGGCTACATCTTCCTGTTCGAAGACACCAAGAGCTTCATCTCGCGGCAGGTGATGCGGGCGGCCGAAGACTACATGGCCAATCTGCTGCCACCGTTCTTCAAGGCCCTGATCCACCACACCGCCGAGTCCAATTACTCCTGGCACACGCCTGGCCATGCCGGCGGCGTGGCGTTTACCAAATCACCGGTAGGCCGTGCGTTCCACCAGTTCTACGGCGAGAACACGCTGCGCAGCGACCTGTCGATCTCGGTGCCGGAGCTGGGCTCGCTGCTCGACCACACCGGCCCGATCAAGGAGGCCGAGAACGAGGCGGCGCGCAACTTCGGCGCCGACCACACCTTCTTCGTCACCAATGGCACCTCGACCGCCAACAAGATCGTCTGGCACGGGACCGTGGGGCGGGGCGACGTGGTCTTCGTCGACCGCAACTGCCACAAGTCGCTGCTGCACGCGCTGATCATGACCGGCGGCGTCCCGGTGTACTTCACCCCCAGCCGCAACGCGCACGGCATCATTGGCCCGATCAGCCTGGACCAGTTCACGCCCGAGTCGCTGCAGCAGGCCATCGCCGCCAACCCGCTGGCCAGCAAGGCCTACAAGGCCGGCTCCAAGCCGCGCATCGCGGTGGTCACCAATTCGACCTATGACGGGCTGTGCTACAACGCCGAAAAGATCGCCGAGGAAATCGGCAGCGCGGTCGATTTCCTGCATTTCGACGAAGCCTGGTATGCCTATGCCGCGTTCCATCCGTTCTATGAGAACCATTACGGCATGGCCAAGGGCAAGCCGCGCGAGCAGGATGCGATCATCTTCACCACGCACTCCACGCACAAGCTGCTGGCCGCGTTCTCGCAGGCCTCGATGATCCACGTGCGCAACGCCGCGACCCAGGCGCTGGATGCCGAACGCTTCAACGAAGCCTTCATGATGCACACCACCACCAGCCCGCATTACGGCGTGATCGCCGCGTGCGATGTGGCCTCCAAGATGATGGAAGGCGCCGCTGGCGAGTCGCTCGTGCAGGAGATGCACGACGAGGCGATTGCCTTCCGCCGCGCGATGCTGCATGTGCGTGAGGATCTGGGCCGCGACGACTGGTGGTTCAGCGTGTGGCAGCCGGACAAGCTGGAACGTTCGCTGGCCAAGGGCGATGCGCCGGCCCCGATGGTGGCCAAGCGCAGCGAGTGGTACCTGCAGCCGGACGCGCACTGGCATGGCTTCGATGGCCTGGTGGACGACTACGTGCTGATCGACCCGATCAAGGTGACCCTGCTCACGCCGGGGCTCTCGATGGACGGCGAGATGGGCCAGCGCGGCATTCCGGCCGCAGTGCTGAGCAAGTTCCTGTGGACCCGCGGCATCACGGTGGAGAAGACCAACCTGTACTCGGTGCTGTTCCTGTTCTCGATGGGCATCACCAAGGGCAAGTGGAGCACCCTGGTCACCGAGCTGATGGCCTTCAAGGAGCTCTACGACAGCAATGCGCCGCTGACCCGCGCACTGCCGCAGCTGGCGGCCGAGTTCCCGATCGCCTACGCCGGGTGGGGCCTGCGTGACCTCTGCGATGCGCTGCATGCCTTCAACGGCGAGTTCGGCGTGGCCGAAGTGATGCGCGCCATGTACGTGGATCTGCCCGAGCCGGTGATGACGCCCGCCGAAGCCTATGACCATCTGGTCCGCGGCCAGATCGAACGGGTCGACATCGAACAGATCAGCGGCCGCATCGCCGGCACCATGCTGGTGCCGTACCCGCCGGGCATCCCGACCATCATGCCGGGCGAGCGATTCGGCGCCAGCGATGAGCCGATCATCCAGTCGCTGCGGATCGCCCGTGAGCAGAACGCGCGCTTCCCGGGCTTCGAGTCGGATGTGCACGGGCTTATCATCGACACCGACGGCGATGCGCCGAGCTACAAGGTGGAGGTGCTGAAGGTCTGACGCCTGCGCGCAGGACCCTCGGCCAGCGATGGATACAGCACGCGAGCAGCGGGTCCTCAAATTCTCCATCGGGGTGACGATGGCGGTCAGCGCCATCGGCTTCATCGGTGGCCTGCTGGTGGGATCGCAGGCCATCCTGTTCGATGGCGTCTACAGCCTGGTGGACGTGGCGCTGACCCTGGTGGCGCTGTCGGTACTGCGGCTGGTGGCGCGGGAAGAAAGCCCGCGCTTCCAGTATGGCTACTGGCACCTGGAGCCGATGGTGGAGGCGCTTGGCGGGGCGATCCTGTCGCTGGCCTGCATCTATGCGCTGGCCAACTCGGTGATCGGGCTGACCACGGGCGGGCATGAGGTCAAGGCCGGGCCTGCGCTGCTGTGGGCGGCCCTGCTGTGCGTGAGCAACCTGGCGATGGCGGCCTTCGTGCGCACCCGCGCGATGCAGCTGCACTCGGCGCTGCTGTGGCTGGACGTGCGGGCCTGGCTGCTCAGCGGCATGATGAGCCTGGCGGTGGTGCTGGCGTTTGCGATCGCGCTGTTGCTGCGCGATGGCGAGCATGCGCACTGGATACCCTATCTGGATCCGCTGGTGCTGGCCGCGATCAGCGTGGCGGTACTACCCGTACCGTTGCGCAGTGCATGGAAGGCCATGCGCGAAGTGCTGCAGGTGGCGCCTGATACGCTGGATGCGCGCGTGCAGGCGGTGATGAAGGACTTCGTCGCCGAGCACGGCTATCTGGATTTCACCAGCCACGTGGCCAAGATGGGCCGCATGCGATTCGTGGAGATCCACATCCTCACCCACCCGGAGACGGTGATCGGCAACATCGGCAATGTGGACCGGCTGCGTGATGAGATCGCCGAGCGCCTGGATGCGCGCGGCAGTGAGTTCTGGCTGACCATCGATTTCACCGCCGATCCGGCCTGGACCTGATCGATCCCTGACCGCGCGATCACGACCGTCCAGCATCGCAGTGGCGCGAAGACGGCAGGTGACGACCCCTGGGCGGGCCTGCACAGTGCTATACGAAACGTATATGATGTGTATATACCGTATGAGAGGGGTTGCCCATGGGCATCGTGAACATCGACGACGAACTGCACGACAACCTGCGCCGCGCCAGCGGCGTCTCGGGCCGCTCGATCAATGCCCAGGCCGGTTTCTGGATCAAGATCGGCATGCTGTGCGAAATGAATCCCGGCTCGACCTATCAGGAGATCGTCAACCGTGAACTGCGAGCCGCAGGGGTTGAACCCGGCGCACTGCGGGTGGCCGAAGCATGATCAAGACCGCTGAAGAACAGGCGCTGATGCGGGTATCGGGGCGCCTGCTGGCCCAGGTGTTCGAAGCGCTGGACACGCTGCCGCTGGAAGGCATGAGCACGCTGCAGGTGAACGACTGGGTCGAGCGCTTCATCGTCGATGAGCTGCAGGCGCGCCCGGCGAGCAAGGGCCAGTATGGCTTCGGCTACGTGCTCAATTCGTCCATCGACAACGTGGTCTGCCATGGAGTGCCCTCGGCCGATGCCATCCTGCGCAGCGGGAGCATCGTCAATCTCGACATCACGCTGGAAAAGGGGGGGTACATCGCCGATTCCAGCAAGACCTATCTGATCGGTGAGGTCGATTACGCGGCCAAGCGGCTGGTGCGGGTGACCCGCGAGGCGATGTGGAAGGGGATCGGGGTGGTGCGCCCGGGCGCGACGCTGGGCGACATCGGTTTCGCGATCCAGCAGCATGCCAAGGCCCACGGCTACAGCGTGGTGCGCGAATTCTGCGGCCATGGCATCGGCCAGCAGATGCACGAAGAGCCGCAGGTGCTGCACTACGGCCGTCGCGGCGATGGGCTGGAACTGGAGGAGGGCATGACCTTCACCATCGAGCCGATGATCAACCAGGGCCGTGCCGCCATCGACATGAGCGACGACGGCTGGACCGTGACCACCCGTGACGGCAAGCTCTCGGCGCAGGCCGAGCACACCGTGCTGGTGACCGCCGACGGGGTGGAGGTGCTGACCTTGCGCACGGGCGAGCGGATGCCCGACTGAGGCGGGCCGCCGGGCCATGCCCGGCAGCTTCATTCGCTGCGTGTGGACACCAGCTTGAGAAACGCCTCGTTCTGATAGCGGCTCATGCGCAGCTGCTGGCCGGTGTCCATGGTCACGACGTGGTGGCCGTTGAACCACGGATGGATCGCCTTGACCCGGCGCACATTGACGATCGCCGAGCGGTGCACGCGGGCGAAGTGCCGCGGGTCCAACCGGGCAGCGAGGGTGGCCATGGTCTCGCGCAGCTCATGCACGCCGTCGACCAGGTGGATCTCGACCGTGTTGCGCGCGGCCTTGATCCAGACGATGTCGTCCACTGCCACCAGCACCACATGCTCCTCCACGCGCACCGGGATGCGCTGCAGATACGCGTCACGTTGCCGCAATGCGTCCAGCGCCTGCAGGATCTGCGTCGAGGCCTGCGCGCCCACCCCGCGTGCCGCCGACAGCCGCGCCTTGGCCCGCTGCAGGGTGGCGGCGAAGCGCTCCCGGCTGAACGGTTTGACCAGATAGTCCACGGCATTGGCTTCGAAGGCCTTCACGGCGTACTGCTCGTAGGCGGTGACGAACACGGTGGCCGGCATCCGCTCGGCACCGATGGTGGCAACCACGTCCAGGCCGGTGATCGCCGGCATCTGGATGTCCAGGAAGACCAGGTCCGGGGACTGGTTGCGGATGGCGTTGACCGCCGATACGCCATCGCCGCATTCACCGACGATCTCAAGCTCAGGATCATCGCGCAGCAACCGGATGACCGCATGCCGCGCGATCGGCTCATCATCGACCACGAGAACGGTGAGGCTCATGCCGGCGCAGTGCCCGGGAAGAATTCCGGTGCATCGTCGGCGCTCTCCAGTTCCCGGAACGGAACCCGGATGCGGCACACCACACCTTCCGGCCACATCATGTCCAGCCTCACCTCGGCGGCATCGCCGTACAGTTCCATCAGACGCAGGCGTGTGTTGGACATGCCGATGCCATGCCCGGCCGATGCGGCCGGCTCGACCGACAGAGTGCTGTTGCGGTTGCGCACCTCGATGCACAGCGCATCGCCGTCGCGCCGGGCCTCGATCTCGATGGTGTCGTTACCCACGCGCTGGCCGATGCCATGGCGCAGGGCATTCTCCACCAACGGCTGCAGGATCAGGCTGGGCACCGCGCAGTCCAGCGTCTCCGGGCCGATGTAGGTGCGGGTGGTCAGCCGGTCCTTGAATCGGGTGCGCTGGATGCCCAGGTACAGCTCGATCAGGTCCAGCTCCTGGCGCAGGCTGATTTCCTGGCCGTCGTAGTCCTCCAGGAACGCGCGCAGCAGCTCGCTCAGGCGCAGCAGCATGTCCTCGGCCGAAACCTTGTCCTCGTCCAGCAGGGTAATGATCGCGTGCAGCGTGTTGAACAGGAAGTGCGGCTGCAGCTGGGATTTCAGCGAGCGCAACCGCGACTGCGCCAGTTCGGTGGCCAACTGGCTGGCTTCCAGTTCACGGCGCGCTTTCTCGGCGTGGAAGTGAAGGGCCTGCTGGATCGCGAACAGGGTCCAGTAGGTCAGCAGCCCGATGGCGAAGTGCTGCTCCAGGAAGTAGCCAAGCTGCTCGAAGAAACCGCTGGGCTCGAACAGGGTAGAGACCAGCGCGCCCACGATCATTGCGATGAAGGTCATGCCGACGCTGGCCACCCCCTGTGCGCCGAGCCCGTGCAGGCGCCCGCTGCCGCGTACCGGAAAGCGCTCGGCGAGGCGGAAGACCGTGGGCGACAGGGCAGCCCAGGTGTACCACTGGATCAGCGACCAGCGCAGGAGATCCCAGAGAGGTCGTTGGCTGTTCGGCAGGCCGGCGTTGATCGAGGTCTGCAGGGCGAACACCACGGCCACCACCGTCCACAGGGCGAGGTAGCGGGACAAGCGGATCCGGGTGCTGCCGAGGCGAATGTACATGGTCGATTCCGGGCCAGGCGTTTCTGGCGACGCTCATCTTAGGCAGGCGGCGGGAGCGCGGGAAGCGCCATGACGGCCCATTACGATTGGCCTGGTCGTGGCGACGATTCGTCCCGGATCGGTTGGCGGCCAGAGCGCGCGAGCGTGTGATGCAAGGGTCCATCACCCGACTGGAGACGCTGCCATGACGTTGATCCGCCCCTTCCTGACCGTTTCGCTGATGCTCGCCGGTACCGCGCACGGCGCGGAGGTACGCTACCTCGGCCTGCTCAACCGGGCCCATGACAGTGTCGTGGCCCTGGACGTCGCGCCTGCCGGGACCGAGGCCTTCGTTCCGCGGTCGATCGACGCCCTGCCGGGTGGGGGCGCCGGCACTACGGTCCGCCTCGCCGACGAAGGCTGCCGGTTCGATCTTCGTGTCGCGTTCCGCAACCGTCGACGGGTGGTCTACCGCGATGTGGATGTCTGCAGGGGCGACACACTGGTCATCGCACCGCTGAAGAAGACACCGGGTGATCGTGCGGTCGCGCAGGAACCACGGACGCCAACGCGTGGCCGATAGCAGGGGGCACGGCGAGTGCCATCAGCCACCCGCGCTTACGGACGCATGCGCGGCATGTGCTGCTCCACCAGCGTCGCGACCCAGTCGATGAACACCCGCAGCTTGGCACTGACATGCCGGTTCGGGGGGAACGCCAGGTGCAGCGGCATCACCTCGATGCGCCACTCCGGGAACAGCCGTACCAGCTCGCCCGCGGCCACATGGCGGGCGGCCATGTAGTCGGGGAGCCACAGCGCGCCCAGGCCCGCCACGCCCGCAGCGAGATACGCATTGCCATCATCGAGCGCGAGCAGGTGGTGTCCCTTCACGATGACCTGTTCTTCGCCGCGCTGGAGGGTGTAAGGCAGAACCGTGCCACTGCGCGAGCGCAGGTAGCCGATTACGCGATGCGGGGTCCGCTCCAGGTCCCGCGGATGCGCGGGGATGCCCGCTTGCTGCAGGTAGGCGGGCGAGGCGTAGATGCCGGCTGGCAGATCGCCGATATGGCGCGCGACCAGCGATTGATCCGTGATCCGTCCACCCCGGATCACGCAGTCCACGTTCTCATCGATCAGGTCCACGTGGCGATCGCTGACGCCCAGATCGAGCTGGATCTCTGGATAGCGGGCAAGGAAGTCGGGCAGGGCCGGCACCAGCACCAGCCGCGCGAATGGGGCGGGCACGTCCACCCGCAGGCGCCCGCGAGGCGCCGCCGCCGCGGTCGACAGGCTGGTTTCAGCGTCGTCGATGTCGGCCAGCAGGCGGATCACCCGCGCGTAGTAGGCTGCGCCATCGGCGGTGACATTCACCTGCCGGGTGGTGCGGTTCAGCAGGCGCACCCGCAGCCGCGCTTCCAGTTGCTGCACCAGTTGCGTGACCGTGGTGCGGCTCATGTGCAGTGTCTCGGCCGCCTTGGTGAAGCTGCCCGTTTCCACGACCCGGGCAAAGGCCTGCATCGCATCGAACCGGTCCATCTGCTTTCCACGGGGAGGATGATTGTTTGGATTCTACAAACAATGTTGGGCAGCAGACCGCGTTTATCCGGTGCCCCCTGTCGGTCTACCGTGGCCTTTCATTCTTGATGGGCCGGTATCGGCCCAAGGCAGAGGTGGTTCATGGCAACTCGTGACGTCGTTTTCCCGCCGGGTCGCCAGGCGCTGTACGAGCGCAACCGCTATTCGCCGGCGGTCCGCTCCAATGGCTTCCTGTTCGTGTCCGGCCAGGTCGGCAGCCGCGAGGATGGCTCGCCCGAACCCGACCTCGAGGCCCAGGTGCGGCGCGCGTTCGAGAACCTCAACGCCGTGCTCGGCGCCGCAGGCTGCACATTCGAGGACGTGGTCGACGTCACCGTGTTCCTGGTCAATCCCGAAAAGATCTTCGAACGGGTCTGGGCGATCGTGCCCGATTACTGGGGCGAGGCGCCGTACCCGACGCTGACCGGCATCGGGGTGACCTGGCTTTACGGATTCGACGTGGAGATCAAGGTGATCGCGAAGCTGCCGTAGCACGCCTTCACGCGGTGACGGCTGCGCGTTGCCGATAGTGGGCCGTCATCCTGCTTCCTGTCGCGGATCCACATGCCCCTGATTCCCGAGCGCGTCCAGCGCTGGCCCCGGCCGTGGCGCGTGGCGTTGCTCTCGCTGCTGGCGCTGTATGCGCTGTACCTGCTGGCGGGCAACGTATTCCTCAACACGCCGCTGTTCGATGCGGTGACCAACCGCAAACCTGAAAAATTCACGATGCAGACCGGCCCGGCGGTGACCTTGATGCCGGGGCAGGCCGTGGTCTGGAACATCCGCATGCGCGGCCAGGCCAATCGTACCCAGTACGTGTTCCGTGCCGATCGGGCCAGTGCGTGGATCGACCTGCCGGCGCTGTTGCGCAAGGAAGTGCGTATTCCGCGGATCGACGCGACGGGCGTGGAAGCGGAGGTCGAACGGGTCGAGAACGCCATTCCGCCGCCGCCGCGCGGCGACCGTGGCTGGACCCTGCGTTTCGATGCGATCCACAGCGACACGATCCGCAGTGGGCGCTTCGGCAAGCTCCTGATCGTCGGCCAGGGGCACGGGAATGTCGGGTTCCTCAAGCAGCTCAAAGGTGGGCCTTCGGAGCTGTTCGACTCCACCGCCGGCTTCGATGACGCCCAGGTCAGCTTCGATGGCGTGAACGTGCTGGACGATGCCCATATCGCCGCACGGTTCCACTTCCCGCGGCATTACCGTGACGACGCGCCGGGCCTGCAGAAGCTCGGGATCACCTGGGCGCAGCTGCAGATCGACGCGCGCAGCCAGGGGCTGCGCATCGACACCGGCGGCCCGCACGTCAAGGTCGGCAGCGCGGTCTCCAATGCGCGCCTCACTGCCGATGTGACGTTGGAGCAGGGGGCGCTGCGTCCCGGCAGCCGTCTGGTCTGGCGGCTGCCATTGCACGCCGGCGTACACGCAGATGACCGCGGCCTGCTGTCGCTGCAGCTGGACGTGGCGCAGGACATGCGGGTGCAGGCGCGGCTGCCGCGTGACCCGGAGACGGGCAGTGAGCTCAACGCCGATCTCCGCGTGACCGGCCGGAAGATTCCGTTCCAGGCGCCTGCCGAGCTGCTGCCGCGGTTGTCCGGCAAGGTCCAGGGCGCATGGCAGTTCCAGTCGCTGAACTGGATCAGCGATCTGTTCGTGAAAAAGCCGTGGTTCCATCTCGACGGTGGCGGTCTGCTCAAGGCTGACATCATTCTTGCCGACGGCGAGCTCGCACCGGGCAGCACAGTGGATATTCCGCAGGTGGCGGCGGTGGCCGAAGTCGCCGGCGTCCGCATGCGGGGCGATGCCCAGGCGCAGGGCCGGATTGTCGAGGGCACGCCTGCGCAGGCCGAACTGAAGGTACAGATCCCGCGCTTCCAGGCCGCGCCGACCAATGCACCCAAGGCACTGTTGTTCGATGGGCGGCAACTTGCGCTGAACCTGCGCGGTGATGCGCGCCTGAAGCAGCTGAGCGACGGCATGCGCGCCCAGCTCCGCTTCACCGATGCGCGGGTACCGGATTTGACCGCCTACAACCGTTACCTGGGCAACGACAACGTGCGCCTGCTCGGCGGGACCGGCCTGCTCAGTGGGGATGTCTCACTGGATGCCTCCGGGCGGGTCGGCAAGGGCAGTGCCGATCTGCGCGGCACCGGTGCCCGGCTGAGCGTCGCCGGTATTGCGATGCGCGGCGATGCGCAACTCCAGGCGCGCCTGCAGCGTGCGGATTTCGACAGCCGCCAGTTCGATCTGGGCGGCACCACGGTGGAGCTGCGCAACATCCATGTAGGCGATGAAAAGAGTGACGGGCGCTGGTGGGGCAAGGTGGCGATCCGCAGCGGCCACATCGATGCGGCGGCGCCATTCCAGGTGGATGGGCTGGCCGACCTGCGCCTGCGCGATGCCGGGCCGTTGCTCGGGGTATTCGCCCAGCGCAGCGAGTACCCGCGCTGGGTGCTGGGGATGCTGGATTCCGGCGAGGTGCAGGCCAGTGGGCAGCTGCGCTGGCGCAGTGGCGAGCTGATCGTGGAGGACCTGCAGGCCGAGAATGAGCGGCTGTCCCTGCAGGCGCGGCTGGATCTGAGTCATGGCAAGCGCCGGGGCGACCTGTATCTGCGCTGGGGCGTGCTGGGCGCCGGCATCGAGCTGCAGGGCGAGCAGCGCAAGTGGCACCTCGCCGGTGCGCGTGACTGGTATGCCGAGCAGCCTCGTCTGCTGCCGGCCACGCCGGCCGCAGCAAAGGCGAGCGACAGCAAGCGCTGAGGGCAGGCATCTGCCTCCCCCTTGCCGGGCCCGGCTTGCTATCCTCGCCGCGCCCACTGTCTGGCGACAGCGCGCACTTTGCCCGTCATCGACCCGTCATTCCATGAGCAACAGCACCCACCGCGTCCAAGGCCTCAACAACGATGAGGTGGCCGCCGACTGGCCCGCCATCACCGAACGCGAGGTCAGCTGGCTGCGCGAGCGCTTCGCACCGCTGGCCGGCGCTGGCCGGTTGGTGTGGCACAGCCCGCGGCCGATGTCCGCCGCCGCCATCGTCGAGGCCGACGGGAAGCGGGTGTTCGTCAAGCGCCACCATGGCAGCGTCCGCACGGCAGCCAGCCTGGCCGAGGAGCATCGCTTCATCCAGCATCTGGCCGATCACGGCGTGCCGGTGGTCGAGGTGTTGGGTGACCACGATGGCGCCACGGCAGTGGAGCACGAGGGTTGGACCTACGAGCTGCATAGCGTCGGCCAGGGCCAGGATCTGTACCGCGACGCACCTTCCTGGACGCCGCTGACCGATACCGCGCAGGCGCGCGAAGCCGGGCGCATGCTGGCCGAGCTGCACAGCGCGTCGGCCTGCTATCACGCGCCCCAGCGCAGCACCCATCTGCTGGTCGCACGGGATGATCTGATCCGTGCCGCCGACCCCATCGCCGCCATCCAGGCCGATCTTCCGGGTCGTCCCGGGTTGGCTGCCTATCTCGCGCGGCAGGACTGGCAGGGTGATCTGCGGCGGGCCGTTGCGCCGTGGCACGCCGGCCTGGCCGCGCGCCTGCAGGCCGAGCCGCGCCTGTGGGCGCACAACGACTGGCATGTTTCCAATCTGCTCTGGCGCCAGCAAGGAGGTGCCACCGTGGTCGATACCGTGCTTGATCTGGGTCTTGCCTCACCGACCAGTGCCTTGTTCGACCTTGCGACCGCCATCGAACGCAACGCCATTGCCTGGCTGGCGCTGGAAAGCGGCGAGGCGGCCGTGCGCGTGGATATCGCGCTGGCGCTGCTGGCCGGCTACCGCGAGATCGTGCCGCTGTCGGCCGAGCGCGTGCATCTGCTGGCTGATCTGCTGCCCATCGTGCAGCTGGATTTCGCGCTGTCGGAAGTGGAGTACTTCCAGGGCGTGACGCACTCGCCTGCCAATGCCGACGTGGCCTACCACACCTTCCTGCTGGGCCACGCTGACTGGTTCAGCAGCGCGGCCGGGCAGGGCCTGTTGAAGGCGCTGCACGCGGCCGCCTGAAGGGCGGGCTCGCAAATCCGTACCATTTGTAGTGAAATAGTCACAGAAGCGGGGGTGCCTGGCGAAACCAGGCTGAGAGAGTCCCTTGGAACCTGATCCGGTTTGCACCGGCGTAGGGAGCTTTGAGCAGCAGGCATACCGCCGTGATGGGTCGGTGCGCGTGCGCGCCTTCGCTTCGTCTCCTCCAGCTGATGACGAATCGAATGAACCGCTGCTTCCGCCCTACGTTGTTGTCCGCCGCCCTCTGCGCCGCGCTGCCCCTTCATGCCAATGAACTCGCCGAGGCGCCCGAGCGCTCGCCGACGGAACTGGCCGCCGTGCGCGTGCAGGCGCATCAGCCGGCAGCCACCGCCACGCAGACCGGCAGCTTCGGCGCCGGCGACTGGAAAAGCACGCCGGCCTCGGTGAACGTGCTCGATCGCGACCTGCTCGACAGCCGCCAGGTCCGGACGCTGTCCGAGCTGGCCAGCAATGATGGGTCGCTGGGCGACAGCTACGCGCCGGTCGGCTACTACCAGAACATCGCGATACGCGGCTTCCCGCTGGATACCGGCACCGGCTACCGCTTCAACGGGCTGGCCATCACCGGTGAGCAGCGGCTGGCGCTGGAGAACATCCAGGCGGTGGAAATCCTCAAGGGCGAGGCCGGCCTCGCCGCCGGTGTGATGGCCCCGGGCGGCATCATCAACTACGTGGGCAAGCGCCCGGCCGAGGTCCGCACTGTCACCCTCGGCACCGACTCGGAAGGCTCGCGCTACACCGCCGTGGATCTGGGCCACTGGCTCTCGCCGCGTTTCGGCGTGCGCTTCAATGCCGCCTGGGAAGACAGCGATTCCTACATCGATCATGCCGACGGTCGCCGCAACTTCTATTCGTTGGCCACCGACTGGCTGATCGGCGAGCGCGGCAAACTGGAAGTGGATGCCAACTACCAGACCAGCGCGCAGCGCTCGGCCTCGGGCTATCAGCTGCTGGGGGCCACCGAGCTGCCGCGTGGCGTGGACCGCAAGCACCTGCTGGGCTATCAGGCCTGGCAGCGGCCGGTCGGCATCGACAGCACCAACCTGACCGCGCTGCATACCTTCGATTTCAGTCCGAACTGGCAGTCGCGCATTTCCGCCAGCTACAGCCGCTCGGTGATCGACGACAACGTCGCCTTTGCCTACGGCTGCTACTACGCCGCCGGCTGCGCCGATGGCAGCGTTCCAGGCAACTACTTCGCGCCGAACGGCGACTATGACATCTACGATTACCGCAGCCCGGACGACACCCGCCGCAACCTGGAGTTCCGTGGCGAGCTGCGTGGCAGTTTCGCCACCGGTGAGATCCGGCACGAACTGAGTATTGGCGCGGATCGATTCGAGCGCACCGTGGACAAGCGCCGCAACGTCAACGAGTACGTCGGCACGGCCAACATCCATGATGCACAGGTGCCGCAGTTCGACCCGTCGCCGCTGATGCCGGGCCCGTCCGCGCGGCGCCTGGACAGTGCGCAGACGGCGGTGTTCGCGCTGGACCGGATGAGCTTCGGTGATTGGCAGTGGTTGGCCGGTGGCCGCTTCGTCCGGCTGGACGAGCGTGCCTACGACAAGCGCGGCAATCCCGAGCGGCACAGCCGCCTGTCGCGGTTCCTGCCGCAGACCGCGCTGGTCTGGAAGGCGACCGATGAGGTCAATGCGTACGTCAGCTACGTGCGGGGCATCTCGCTTGGCCAGGAAGCGCCGTTCTGGACCTCCAACGACGGTGCGTTCCTGCCGTCCGTGCTGTCGCGCCAGACCGAAGTGGGCATCAAGTACGTGCCCAGTGATGCGCTGAGGCTGGGTGCGGCACTGTTCCGCACCTCGCAGCCGTTCCAGTACGCCAGGCCGGACGACAGCGACGCGGGCTACACCTTCGTCGAAGAAGGGCAGCAGACCCACACCGGGCTGGAACTCACCGCACAGGGGCAGCTCAGCGAGCGCCTGTCGCTGACCGCCAGCGCCAGTGTGCTGCGCGCCCGCGCACGCGATGCAGGCACGCCGGATTACGAAGGTCACCAGCTGATCAACGTGCCGAAGACGCGCGCGACCGTGCATGCGGAGTACCAGCTGCCGTTCGTCACGGGCCTGGGGCTGACCGGTGGTTGGCGCTATGCCTCCTCCAATGTGGCCACGGCCGACGGCCGCGTCAGTGCGCCGGCCTACAGCGTGTTCGACGCCGGGCTGCGCTTCAAACACCGGGTGGGTGAGCATCCGGTGACCTGGAACCTCTCGGTGGACAATCTGTTCAACCGCTTCTACTGGCGTGACACCGGCAGCAGCTCGGGCGACTACTACCTGTTCCCGGGCGCGCCGCGTCAGGCCCGGCTGTCGGTCACCTTCGCGCTATGAACCCGGCCATCCTGGAATGGTCGGCCGCCATCGTCAGCATGCTCGGCGTGTGGCTGATGACGCGACGGGTGACCCTTGCCTGGCCGGTGGGGCTGATCTCGGTCGCGCTGTATGCACTGGTCTTTGTCGAAGCCAGGCTGTACTCGGACACGCTGCTGCAGATCGTGTTCGGTGGCTTCCTGGTCTACGGCTGGGTGCGCTGGCGTGGCCAGGTCGAGGACGATGGCCGGGTCGCGATCGTGCCGTTGGCGCGGGTCGCCCTGTGGCGTGATCTGTCCATCGGCGTGGTGTTCGGCCTCGCCCTCGGCGCGGCGATGCATGTCTACACCAACGCTGCGCTGCCGTGGCTGGATGCGATGCTGGCCGCGCTGAGCCTGGTCGCCCAGTGGTGGCAGGCGCGCCGGCACACGGCGGCGTGGTGGCTGTGGATCCTGGTCGACGTCGTGTATGTGGGCATGTACCTGGTCAAATCCCTGCACGTGACCGCCGTGCTGTATCTGGTGTTCGTCGGCCTGGCCGTGATGGGGTTGCGGGCATGGACGGTGGCGCGCAACGACGCGCTGCTCCACAACGCAGAAGGGCGGCGCGGTTAAGTCCGCGCCGCCCTTCGTTGCTTCAGGTCTGCACTCGACCCGGCGCGGTCAGAACCGCGCCGTGGCACCCACGAAGAAGGTGCGTGCACCGCCGTCGTAGTTGTTGCCTTCCTCGATGGTGGAGACATCGCCGAGGTTGAGCACGCCGGCACGCACGGTCAGGTGCTCATTGACGTCGTAGCCCGTGACCAGATCCCAGGTGGTGTACGCCTTGGCGAAGGTGGCGCTGGTGGAGGACACCAGCTGCTCGCCGATGTGCTGCGCGCTCAGGTTCAGCGACCACGCATCGGTCACCTGCCAGTCCAGCGAGGTGTTGGCGGTCAGCTTGGGCACCACCAGCAGGCTCGCACCGGTGGTGCGGTTCTTCGACTCCAGCATGCGGGTGGCATTGGTGATCCAGTTCAGTCGCTCATGCAGGGGCACCGTGACGCTGGCTTCGACGCCGCGGGTGCGGGCCTTCTGGATGTTCTGCGCGACCGTCCACCAGAATCCGTTGACGAAGCTGGTGGTCTGGCCCGGAATCTCGCGCAGCGGAACCTGCTGGATCTTGTCGTCGAAATCGGTGAGGAAGTAGGTGGCCGAGGCCGACCAGCCGTTCTTGTCGAAGCCGACGCCCAGCTCGTAGTTGGTGCTGGTTTCCGGTTCCAGGTTGGGATTGCCGGCCATGTAGCAGCCGGTGGTGCCATCGGCGCTGACCGAGCGATTGGTCCAGCCTTCGGCGGTCAGGGCAGTGCAGCCGTTGCCACCGGACTGCGTCGCCGCGCCGGCCGTGCCCTGCTTCAACGTCGGTGCACGGAAGCCCTGCGAGACACCACCACGCACGGTCCAGTCATCGGACGGGTGCCAGACGCCGTAAACGCGTGGACTGAGGTTGTCGTCGTAGTTGTCGGTGTTGTCCCAGCGCAGGCCCACGGTCAGGATGAAACGCTCGTGCAGGGTGATGTGGTCTTCGGCGAACAGCGCCCAGGAGTCAGCTTCACTGACCGGGCTGATCCGGCCCGTGCCGGTCCAGGTCACCGGCACCGTCCCGATGGTATCGCCGTTCTTGAGCTCCTCGCGCTTCCACTGGCCGCCCACGTTCAAGCTCTGCTCGAACCCCCAATGGAAGCTGCGGGTGAACGCGGTATCGAACACCGTCTCCTTGGAGTGGTTGCCGACAGCGCTGCCCTTGTCTTCGTAATCGTTCTGCACCAGCGTCGTCTTGGACGTGGCGGCATCGCCGTAGCGACCATCGTGCATGACCACATAGCCGGTCTGCACCAGCTTGGACAGGCCCCAGGCGCCGACGTCACCAGCGCCGCTGTTTCGCTGCTCGCCGCGCGAGGCTTCGAAGCCCACGGTGTGGTCATCGTTGATGCGCCAGTTGAGCAGGGCATTGGCGTTCTCGGCCTTGTTGCCCGGCGTCTGCCGCCGCCCGGTGTCCGATTCCCGATTGGTCACGTTGGCACCGACGCGCAGGCCCAGATTCTCGGTCAGCGGGCCACTGAACAGCGCGCCCATCTGGGTGGTGTCACCTCGGGTCGGGGAATCCGGCTTGCTGTAGTTGTAGGTGACCGAGCCACCCCATTCGTTGGCGATCTTGCGGGTGATGATGTTGATCACGCCGCCCATCGCGTCCGAGCCGTACAGCGAAGACATCGGCCCGCGCACCACCTCGATGCGCTCGATCATGTCCGGCGAGAGCCAGTTCAGATCCTGCGGACCCAGGTCATCGCGGTAGTTCACGCCGGAGGAATTGCCCTGGCGGCGGCCGTCGATGAGGATCAACGTGTACTGCTCGGGCAGGCCGCGCAGGCGGATCTTGGACTGCGCGCCGGACAGCGCATAGCCACCGGTCACGCCGGGGACGGTGCTCAGCAGCTGGCCGATGCTGCTGACCGGCTTGCGTTCGATCTCCTCGCGGGTGATCACGCTGATGCTGGCCGGGGCGTCCTTGATCCACTGCTGGGCGCCGGTGGCGGTGACCACGACCGTATCCATCTGGCGGGGCGAGGCGGCGGCGTCCGCCGAAGCATCGGCATGCGCCTGGGCGGTCAGCACCAGGCCAATGGCAATGGCCAGGGTGGCGGCGGAACGACGGGGAGAGGGGGAGGGGTGCGACATCGCGAAAATACTCCGTGGCTATGGGAGCCCGCTGGCGATGGCTGGGGACGTCCGTGTGGGGGTTTCAAGAAATCTTAACAATCGTATCACGAACCATTCGCATTTGAAATGTAGTGATACATCTCCACAACTTCGGATGTCGTTAGCGTTGCGCGCTGTCTATCACAGGAAAACCATGCCGACCGAGCGAATCACTCCACCAGGGTCAACTGCCGGGCAAAGCTCGGCCGCAAGGCCAGCTTGTGGGTAACGCTGGTGATCGTGCGGCGTGGATCGGTCGGATGCGGCCGGGAGGCGGTACTGCTCCTGCCCTGGCGCCACAACCCGAACATCACGATCTCCGCACCCACCGGGAAAGACTTCAGCCACGCAGCATCGGTGTGCCCGACGCTGACTTCGTAGAAATCCCGGCGGTCGGTAACGCCGGTGTGCTGATACTTCGGGGCACAATTGAGGAAGGTGACGCCATGGGGGTCACCGGGCTGCGGCGTACGATGTGACCGCACGGTTCCGAGCAGTGCCATCGGCAGCTCGCTGGAGGCGGCGCCAAGCCGCTCCCATGCCGCGTCGTAGCGCTCCTGCCGGTAGAGGAAATTCGTCCAGTCCACCCGCTTCTTGCCCAGGCGCAGGGTCAGCTGCGAGGCCAGCAGCGTGTCGTCCTCGCACATCGCCTGCAGCGTGAGCAGGTCGGTGAGGCTGCGCAGGTAACCGTCCAGCGGTGCGTCTGCCAGCAGCGTCGGGCCCGCACTGCCGCGTTTCAGGGCGTGTTGGAGGATGAGCAAGCGAAGCTCGTGCGTCCCATCATCCAGGGTCGTCAGAAACTCGGCATCGGCTCCGGCGGCAAGCAGGGCCTGCAGATGGGCGGGCGCGTTGTAGCGACACCCGGGCAGATGCCCGCTGCCTTTGTTCAGGGCGAGGTAGGCGGGCAAATGGAGGGGCGGGGCGCGGTCCACGCCGGGCCTGCTGTGCTCGGGAACGAATCTCACCGGCACGTTGCACCCATCGCACAGCAGCGTTGGCAGGGTCTGTTGCGCGTCATGACGCTTCTGCAGGTCGCCCACCCGGTGCAGGGTGCCGTGCGTGCCCACTGCCTTGCGCATCTTGATTCCGCGACTCATCTGCAACCACTGCTTCGTTCAATGGCGACCATCATAGTCGCTTCGATCAGTCACCCTGCGTGGCGAAGCGCAGCCGGTTGTGGTCCGGGTCGATCACCATCATTTCGCGCCCGCCCCACGGCACATCGGCCGGCGGTCGGAAGACCGGCGCGCCGGCCGAAACGAACGCGGCATGCAATGCGTCCACGTCAGGCACATGAAAATACACGGCGCCCCCCGGCTCGCAGTCGCCGGCGTGTTCGCTGAGGAACATCTGCTGGCCCTCACGGCTGATCTGGACGAACAGCGGCATGTCCGGTGCGAAGCGATGTTCCCAGTCGATCGCGAACCCGAGCCGCTGGTAGAACGCCACGCTGATCGCGGCATCGGTCATGCGCAGTTGCGGAATGACGGTCTGGGGCATGCTGCGGCCTCAGCCAGGATAGGAGGGGAAGCGCTGATCGGGGTGGGTCTTCTTCCATTCGGTATGCGCGACCGTGCCTTCCCAGGACAGGAACGCGTTCGGCACGCGCCCGCGGCCCGACCAGGTGGCGCCGCTGTGCGGCAACCAGAAACGGGGCGGCAGATCTTCCTTCGGGGCCTTGGCGACCTTGGGGGCTTTCTCGCGCCTGGCCGCAGGCGCGGTGTCCAGCAGCGCCCGGATCCGGCGCTGCTGCTCGGGGCTGAAATCGGCATAGCTGGTGGTCAGCAGTACAGTCACCCGCTCATAGGCCTCTTTGGTCGCCGCCTTGAGCAGCGCCTGCTCGTCCAGTCCCGACCGCGCGACCGCCGCTGCCAGGCGGGTATTCATCGTTGCTGCGGAGGGGGCGGTGGAAGGCGTACGGGGCATGGGATTCCAGGGAGGAGGGGCTGACGGAGGGCACCATAACAAATGCGTACGTGAAGCGGCCGATGGCGTAACACGCCCTGCCCACGAAACCTGAACAGGGGGTTGGTTCATCCGTGGGGTACGCAATGTTCCGGCAACCTTCGGCGACCTGATTCGATTCAACACCGTTCCCCAGGAGCAACCCACCATGATCACCTCGACCCTTTTCAGCTTCCGCGGCCTGGCCCTGGCAGTGGCACTGACCGCTGGCGTGACCGCGGCAGGCAATGCGGATGCGATGTCGCGCAAGGACAAGAACACGCTGGTCGGCGCCGTCGTGGGCGGCGTAGCCGGGCACGTGCTGTCCAACGGTGATCCGCTGATGACCGCCGGCGGAGCAGTGGCCGGTGGCGCCATCGGCAACGTGACCACCAAGGACCGTCGCGACAACCGCAATGATCGCTACGACCGTGATCGTCGCTATGACCGTGGCCACCGCTACGAGCGCACCAGCCATCACGATCGCCGCCATGACCAGCGTCGCTGGAACCAGGACCGCCGCAACCACAATCGCGGCTGGCGCTGATCCCCAGGGTATCGCCCGGGCCCGGCGCGCCAAGCCTGCGTATCGGGCGCCTGGGCGCCCGCTGGGTGGCCGCGCGGCGCGCGCCATGAGATAGCGCGCCAGCGGCACGTCATGACATCGCGGGCTGGCGTGGGTTACCGTCCGGATCTGACGCAGCGCGGGTGCTGTCAGGGAGAGGCCGGAGATGAGGGCAGGGAAGTCCACAGCAGAACGGGCGGGGCAGCAGCGGCACCTTCCTCGGCGACACAGCGTTGCTGCCGCCGTTGCAGCCAGCGTCGCCGGTCTCTGGCTGATGCCATGCATGGCTGCAGCCCAGCGTCCGCCGGAGGGCGTGGAGGAGGCGCTGACCCGCATCGCCACCGTGGCGGACGCACCCGCCTCCACGCAGGCCGCACAGGCGCTGTGGCGCATGCCGCTGGACGCGCCGGTGATCGTGCATGACCGCGCCTCCGGGAGTAGTTGGCGCAGAGACACCGCCACAGGGGCCGCGCTGCCTGTCGTACTGCGGAATGACCAGCCGCCCGCCAACACCTGCATCACGATCGATGGCGCCCCTGCCGTCCTGCTGCTTCTGCCGCTTCCCGGCGACCGGGACGGATTGGCGACGCTGTTCTGGCACGAGCAGTGGCACTGCGTGCAAGCGGCCCTCGGTCTGCCTGCCGCCGAGGGCGACACCGCACACCTGGATGGGGAGGCCGGTCGCACGGCGTTGCGGCTGGAGATGCGCGCGCTGGCGCAGGCACTTTCCACGCGCGACGAGCATCAAGCGCGCCAGCACGCGGCAGCAGCGCTGGGCTACAGGGCTCTGCGTTCTGATGCCGCGGCACCGCCGACGCGCGCGCTGGAGGAAGAAGCCAAGGTAGAGCGCAATGAAGGCCTGGCCGAGTACACGGGACGCGCGATCGCTGCGGCCACCCACGGTGGCGATGCGACAGCTGCCGCCGTAGATGCACTCGCCAAGGCGGATGCGTCGCAGAGTTTCGTGCGTTCGGCGGCGTACGTGACCGGGCCCGCGTACGGACTGCTGCTCGACCGTTGGTCGCCAGCGTGGCGCCGCGGGGCGTCTGCGGGCACGACGTTGCCTGCGCTGCTGGCGGATGCGCTGGGCGTCACATGGCGTGGGGCCGGCATCGCACAGAGCGGTGCCGGCTATGGCGTCGACGAGGTACGCGCAGAGGAGCGCGAGCGAGCAAAAGAGCGGGAGCGACGCAGTGCCGGCTACCGTGAGCGTTTCCTCGGCAACGATGCGGTTCGTCTGCCCCTGCGCAACCCGTCGATCTCCTTCGATCCCCGCTCGCTGTTCCCGCTCGATGATGCCGGGACGGTCTATACGCCGCTGACGGTACGGGATGAGTGGGGCGAGTTGACGGCAGTATCCGGGGGGCTTCTGTCCAGGGATTGGGCGTTGCTCAGCGTGAGCGGCGGCGTAGTGGACGGCGCGGGTTCCAGATGGACGGGACCAGGCTGGACGCTCGTACTCCGCGAAGGATGGCGCCTGGAGCGGGGCGGCGACGGGTGGGGTTTGACGAAGGTGTGGGGACTGGGCGTGGGTGATCCGGGCGATGCGGGTGAGTGACGTATCGGACAGTCAAACTCGTACGACCCTGCCGGCGAGGCAGGGCGTGCGCATGCCGTTGGCAACGCCGGATTGCGTGACAGTCACGACGACCACGCGGTGTTGGCGGCTCTGCTGGAAAAGGCGGCAGGGGATGCGTGCGGAGCAGCGGCGTGGCCTTGCCTTTGCCATGTTGCCGCACCTGAAACGCGTTGCGATGGACGCGCAGGCCAACGGCGAAGTCTGATCGGAAGTGTTCAGTTTCTTCACGTTCCGTCTACGTCTTTCGGCTTCAACTGAACCCCGGTCATGGCTCTGGCGATGAGGCCGCTATCGTCCGAACACCCCATACGAAGGAGGCAGTGCAATGTTCCTGACAAAACAGCAACTGACAACGGCGCGTACGCTGACAGTGGCGTTGATCGCAACTGTGGGCCTGAGTGCCTGCGCTACGTATAAAGACGAGTTCGCCACCATCAACTCCCGCCTGGATCAACTCGACACGAAGGTGCAGGGCGCCGCCCAGAGTGCCGAGTCGGCCAACCAGTCGGCGCAGCAGGCCAACCAGCGTCTGGATCAGATCGAAGGTCGCGTCCAGCAGCTCGAACAGGCGCCCCGCCGCAAGCCGCGCGGTTGATCGCTGCTGCACCGTTTGTGTGCAACGTCTGAATCGGCGACCGGTGGCCTGTGCAGGCCACTGGTCTCCGTTGGTCGTGCAATGTCCTTTGCAAGGAAGTGTCCCATCCGTACGCACTCATCTCCTGCCGTCCTGGCCCTTCGCGGGGCGCTGACCCTGGCGCTGGCGTTCGCGAGCATTGGCGTGGCCAATGCCGACGAGGCTGTCGCGAAACCGACCGCCGCCGTCGACGAACTTCCGCCGGGCCAGGAAGTCTCCAACACCGTCATTGACCTGGCCGGGTGGGTTGTCGCCACCAAGGACAGCCAGGGCTATCCGTTCGCCATCATGGACAAGGCCGCTGCGCAGATCCTGGTCTTCGACGGCGAAGGCAAACTTCGCGGCGCCGCCCCGGGGCTGTTCGGCTCGGCCACCGGCGACCATATCGCGCCCGGCATCGCCGGACTCGCCCTTCGCGAAATTCCAGGCCGGGATCGCACGACGCCCGCCGGGCGCTTCGTGGGGGGCTTTGGGCCGTCCATCGACGCGGGCCGCGTCCTGTGGGTCGACTACGATTCCGCCGTCTCCATCCACCCCACAGCGACAGGTGTCCCGAAAGAGCGACGGGCCGAGCGCCTGGCATCGGCGTCACCGGACGACAATCGCGTCACCCATGGCTGCATCAATGTCTCGCCGGCGTTCTACGAGCAGATCATTGAATCCACGTTCCAGCGGGGCGGGGTGTTCTACGTGCTGCCCGACAAGGCATCGATAGCCGAGACCTTCCCGGAGTTCGCGAAGAGTCGCGAGGCGACCCAGGGCGATGAGGGAGCCCGCGCGGGTCCTGCCGGCAAGTAATGCGTCGTCACGGCGCATGGCGTTCAAAATGCGCCAGCAGCGCCGCCAGGTGCGGCGTGTCGACGACAGCCGCGACGTAGCCGTCGGGCCGGATCAGCAGCCACTCGCCCGCGTGCAATCCATACGCATCGGCGAAGCAGCCCTGGGTATCGCGCAGATCACCGCGGTGGCCGATGATATGGACATGCAACCCCTTTCTTGAGGGCGCTGCGCCGCGGTCCGCTTCGTGACCCAGCAACGTCCAATGCGTTCCGCGCAGCACCTCGAACAGGCGCACGCGCTGTCCACCCGCGCCCTGCAGCGGCGCATCCGGCGCCCGGTTGCCCGGCGCGATGCGTCCGCTGCGGGCCTCGGCAGGCAGCGTGAGTGACGATTCAGCATAGGCGAGATCGAGCTGCTGGACCTCGCGCCCGCGGCGGTTGTCGCCGCGCTGGGCCTGGGCGAGCAGCGTCGTGGCAAGCCCGAGCATCGAGGCTGCAATGGGGCGGCGCTCTTCCTCGTAGGTATCCAGCAGGGCCTGCGGCGCCCCCTTCAACACCGCCGCCAGTTTCCAACCGAGGTTGTAGGCGTCCTGCGCGCTGGTGTTCAGGCCCTGGCCGCCGGTGGGCGGATGCGTGTGGGCGGCGTCGCCGATGAGGAACACGCGGCCGTCGCGGTACCGGTCGGCCAATCGCGCGTTCATCCGGTACGCCGAGGCCCAACAGACATCAAGCACCGCCAGATCATTGCGGCCGGTACGCACGCGCACCATGTCCGCCAGCCCGTCGACGGAAAGGTCCACGTCACCGTCGAGCGGTACGGGGGCCTGCAGCTGGAACAGCGCCGTTCCCATCAGCGGGCACAGCGAGATCCGCCGCTGCGGGTCGTCTTCGTTGAAGTTGTGCCAGGCATCGCGCGGCAGACCTTGCAGCACGATGTCGGCCACCACCGCTCGCACGCCCAGTGTTTTGCCCGGGAAGCCGATGTCCAGTGCCTGGCGTACGAAACTCCGACCGCCGTCCGCGCCGACCAGGTAGCGCGTGCGCACGGTCTGCTCGCCCGTTGGCGTGGCAAGGCGGACGCTTACGCCGTTGGCGTCCTGTTCCAACCCGATCACTGCGTGCCCGAACTCGACCCGGTGGCCCAGCTCGGCGAGGCGATCGCGCATCACGGCCTCGGTCATGGACTGCGGCACCATCAGCGGCCGCCGATAGGGTTCGGCCGGTGTTGCCGGGGCGGCCTCGATGACCGCGGCGTCCGTGCCGGTGCCATCGGCATGGTGCGACCGCGAGACTGGATAGAGGCCGCCGGCGGCGAACAGTCTGTCAATGATGCCCATGTCCTCGAAGATTTCCTGGCTACGCGGCTGGATGCCCTTGCCACGTGAGCCATGGAAGGGCTGTTCCCGCTGCTCCACCAGGCGGAATGTCACGCCGCGGCGGGCCAGTTCGATGGCCAGGGTGAGGCCGGCGGCGCCGGCACCACAGATCACTACATCAGGGGTATTGCCCATTGTGCCGCTCCAGGTGTGTGTAATATGCACTTACTTGGAGGGGATGCTATGCCTGCGAAAAATAAGGTGCAAGATACACATAATTCTTCCGCATTGAAGTCGCTGCACCTTTCCATGGTCAGCCTCGCCAGCGTGATGAACCGGCCGCGCAACGATGAGCGGCTCATCCAGGAGGCGGGGGTGACGCTGGACCAGGCCCTGTTCCGCCTGCTGGTGGTGATCGAGCGGGTCGGGCCGATCGGAGTGGTTGAGCTGGCCGATCGGCTGGGCCGCGACTACACCACCATCAGCCGGCAGGTCGCCAAACTGGCGGCGATGGAGCTGGTCACGCGTCGCGGCAACCCCCAGGACCGCCGTATCCGGGAGGCGACCATCGCCCCGAAGGGCAAGGAGATGACCGATCGGCTGGACGCCGCACGCGAGCGGATCGGCCGGGAGATCTTCGCGTCGTGGCCCGCGCAGGAGGTATCGGAGCTGGTGCGTTTGATGGCACAGTTCGCCAGCGCGCTGGAAGCCCGTGAGCGGGAGCCGTAACGACGCAGCGCAGACTTCAGCCCACCGCCCGTCGCTTGGACGCCCCTGTCAGACCCTCAAGGCATCACACGTGAAAGGATTCCTGATTCTCGCCCTGCTCACGGTCGCGTCCTCGACCGCCCATGCCATCGTCATCCGCGACGACGTGGACGATGCGCGGTACCGCGTTCCCGCCACCGAATTTCCCGCCCTCGTGGACATGCCCGGCGAAGGCCACGGCGCGTTGATCGCACCGCAGTGGGTGCTCACCGCCGCGCACACGCTGCCGATGCATGCCGACCTCAAGCAGGTGGTGATCAATGAAAGTGCCCGGGACGTCGAGCGCGTCGTCACCCATCCCGGCTATCGCACGCTGCCGCAGACGTTGATCGACCAGGCCATGGCCAGTGGCGAGGCGATGCTGATCGTGGTGTTTCTGGCCTCGGGCGATGATGTTGCCCTGATCAAGTTGAAGACGCCCGTCACCGACGTCGCGCCTGTTGTGCTTTACAGCGGCAGCGACGAGGCCGGTCAGGTGGCAAAGATCCTGGGGAAGGGCGCGACGGGTACCGGTGCTACCGGGCACTCTCCCAATGGCCCCAACCGCACCGACCTTCGCCGCGCATTCAACCGGATCACCAGTGCCTACGACCGCTGGCTCTGCTATGTCTTCGATGCACCACCAGAAGCGCTGCCGCTCGAGGGTGCGCTGGGCAACGGTGACAGCGGTGGCCCCGTGCTCGTCGAGCACGATGGCCAGTGGCTGCTGGCCGGGCAGGGGTCGTGGAAAGTCGTCCAGGGCAATGTGCTGACGGCCCGGCCCGGGCGATACGAGCAGGTGACGTGCAATGTGCGGATGAGTCATTACGCGGAGTGGATCCGGCGCGTGATGGATGAACACACCAGCCCACCTGATCCAACCGTACCTTCAGCTGATCGATCTCTGCCTCGTTGACGCCGATGGACTTCAGGTAGGCCTCGGCACCGCCGTACTGCTGATGCAGGTCACCAGGAACAGCTCCATGTTCTCCGGTGTGGTGCCCGACATGCCGGCCATCTTCCTGCCGATCTCCGGGCGGAGCCCCTGCTCTGTACTGTGGAGTGATCCCAGCGATTTAACGCCACGGTACGGCCAGGTGCGCACACTGGTCCGGTCTGCACTGTCCCTCATGCACCGCAACCGGAGATCCCATGTCCTTCAACGCCCTCCTTGCCACCAAGACCGGCGATGCCATCAGCGCCGGTGTCGTCCAGCTGACCGAGCAGGACCTGATGCCCGGCGACGTCACCGTGGCCGTGGAGTACTCCACGGTGAACTACAAGGATGCCCTCGCGCTGAGCGGTCGCTCACCGGTGATCCGTACCTTCCCGTTGATCCCCGGTATCGATCTGGCCGGTGTGGTCGAGACCTCCAGCCATCCCGGTTACACCGCTGGTGACCGTGTGCTGGTCAACGGTTGGGGGTTGAGCCAGACCCACCACGGCGGCTATGCGCAGAAGGCACGCGTGCCCGGCGAGTGGCTGGTGAAGATCCCCGAGGCGTTCACCAGCCGCGATGCGATGGCAATCGGTACGGCCGGCTACACCGCGATGCTGTCGGTGCTGGCGCTGGAGCATGGCGGTGTATCACCGGACCAGGGGGACATCCTGGTGACCGGTGCCAACGGCGGTGCCGGCTCCATCGCCATCGCGCTGCTGTCCACGCTTGGCTATCGAGTGGTGGCATCGACCGGCCGGCTGGAGGAGTCCGCCTACCTCAAGGAACTGGGCGCCGCCGAGATTCTTGACCGCGCGACGCTGTCCGAGCCGGGCGCGCCGATCGCCAAGGAACGCTGGGCCGGTGCGATCGACGCGGTGGGCAGCCATACGCTGGCCAACGTGCTGGCGCAGACCCGCTATCGCGGCGTGGTCGCCGCCTTCGGATTGGCCCAGGGGGCCGATCTGCCGGGCTCCGTGCTGCCCTTCATTCTGCGCAATGTGACCCTGGCCGGTATCGATTCGGTGAACGCGCCGTATTCCGCACGCGAACAGGCGTGGACGCGCCTGGCGGCCGATCTGGATCTGGGCAAGCTGGCCCGCACCACGCAGATGATCAGTCTGGCCGAGGTGCCGGCGCTGGCCAGCCAGGTCCTGCAGGGGCGGGTGCAGGGCCGCACCGTGGTCGACGTCAACGCCTGAGGCGTGAATGCCCATGGGAGCCACCGCGGGTGACCGGCATACCGGCAAAGGTGCGGAGGCGTCAGGGTGCCTTCTTGGCGGGGATCCGGCGGAGGACATCTTCGTAAGGCACCAGGTCGAGGAAGGCCTGTACCTCGACCGCCCTGTCATCGCGCATGCGGAAGATCCAGACGTAGTCGTTGTGATACGGCTTGCCGTCCAGGGCTACCGCGTTGCCGGTCCAGTGGATGATCACATGCTCGCCGTCCGCCCAGATCTGTTGGGAGGTCGGGCGGACCGGCGTGCGTAGCCGGCTGACGAAGGGACGCACCGCGCGGGCGATGAAGTCCTCCCGCCCGCGGTAGGTGCCTGCGCTCGGGCTGGAGCCGGCGATCGTCCACACGACCTCGGGTGCGAGCACTTCGTCGAAGAACGCCGTACCACCGGCCGCCCAGCGATCGAAGGCCTCGGTCACCACCTGCTTGTTGTGCGTCGTGTGCGGCAGGGTGGCTTCAGCCGCCGCGGCGACCGGGATGACTGGCCCAACGGCGAGCGTGGCCACCGTGATGGCCATGGCGAGCATCCCGCCAAGGGGAGAGGATGCCATGGCTTACCTCCGCCCGCTGAGCGTGGAGGTGCCGAAGATCAACTGCTGGGCCATCGGCCGGCCGATGAAGCGGGCGGGGAAGATCGGTGCCGGTGCACTGGCCTCATCCAACCGGGCCAGATGCGCCTCGCTGAGGACGATCTCCAGCGCGCCGAGGTTGTCTTCCGCCTGCGCGACGGTACGGGCGCCGATGATCGGCGAGACCACGGCCGGATTGACCAGCGTCCAGGCAATGGCCACCTGCGAGCGCGTCACGCCCAGCTCCTCGGCCACCTCGCCCACTACCGTGGCAATCGCCAGCGAGCGTTCGTTGAGATGGCCGATCGACGCGATCACGCCCTTGCGACTGCTCGCCACGTCCGCACTGTTCTCATCGGAGAGATCGGCGTGGGTGTACTTGCCGGTCAGGATGCCACCGCCGAGCGGGGACCAGGGCAGCACGCCCAGCCCCATGGCCTGGGCCATCGGCAGCAGTTCGTGCTCCACGGTGCGCTCGACCAGGCTGTACTCGATCTGCAGCGCGACCAACGGCGACCAGCCGCGCAGATCGGCCAGCGTCTGCAGTTCGGCCACGCGCCAGGCCGGGGTGTTGCAGATGCCCAGGTACTGCACCTTGCCCGCGCGGACGAGATCATCCAGCGCGCGCATCACTTCCTCCGGACCGGTGGTGAAGTCCCAGGCGTGCACATACAGCAGGTCGATGCGGTCGGTAGCAAGCTGGCGCAGGCTGGCTTCCACCGAGCGCACCAGGTTGTAGCGGTGGTTGCCCCCGGAATTGATGTTGGTGGCATCGCGCGCCATCGTGAACTTGGTCGCCAGCACCAGGCGGTCGCGCTGGGCCTTGGCGAAGCGGCCGAGGATGCGTTCGGATGCGCCATTGGTGTAGTTCACCGAGGTGTCGATGAAATTGCCGCCGCGGTCGACATAGGCATCGAAGATGCGCCGGGCTTCGGCGTCGTCCGCGCCCCAGCCCCAGTCGGCACCGAAGGTCATCGTGCCCAGCGACAGGGGCGAGACGCGCAGGCCGGAACGGCCGAGCAGGCGGTAGTGATCAAGCGAGGTGGGGGAGGTCATGCGGTTGTTCTCCGGGGTGGGCAGCGATTGCCTGCGTGGACGCCCAGTGTTCCGCCGCAATGCCCGGAGCCGGTAGCACCGTCCTCCGGGAAACTTGCACGATCGTCCGAAGGCAAGGGAAGATGAGCGCCCGCGCAGGCGCGCGTCCGGAGACCACGGCATGCCCTCGCTTGACCTGTTCCGTGATGCCATCGCCCGGCATGCACCGCGCGACGGCACCTTCGAGTGCCGGTTGCCCGGCGTGAAGCTGATCCGATGCAGCACGCCGACGCTGCCGATGCCGGTCATCTACGAGCCGACCGTCTGCTTCGTGGCCCAGGGCCGCAAGCGTGCGATGCTCGGCACCAGCGTCTATTACTACGATCCGACCTGCTACCTGATGGCCTCGGTGGGGCTGCCGGTCATGGGCTCGGTGATCGAGGCAACGGCAGCGCAGCCGTATCTGAGCCTGCAGCTCGATCTGGACGCGGCGGTGCTGGGCGAGCTTGCGCTGCAGTACCCGCGGCCCGCTGCGGAGCACCGGGCAGCCGCGGGTCTGTCGCTCGGCGCGATGACGCCCGGGCTGCTGGATGCCACCACGCGCCTGGTCTGCTTGCTGGATTCACCGGAAGACGCCGGAGCACTGGGCCCGCTCGCATTGCGCGAGATCCTTTACCGGCTGCTGCGCGGCCCCGATGGCGGCGTGCTGCACGCGATGACCCTCAACGACAGCCGGCAAGGACAGATTGCCCGCGCGATCCTGTGGATCCGCACGCACTTCCGGGAGGCCTGCCGGATCGAAGAGATCGCCGGGATCGCCGGCATGAGCCGTTCCAGTTTCCATGCGCACTTCAAGGCGGTCACGGCGATGAGTCCGCTGGATTTCAGGACGCAGCTGCGGATGCAGGAGGCGCGGCGACTGATGGTCAGTGATGGCCTGGATGCGGCCGAGGCCGGCTTCAACGTGGGCTATGAAAGCCCTTCGCAGTTCAGCCGGGACTACTCACGGCTGTTCGGCTTGCCCCCGGCGACCGATGCCCAGCGGCTGCGGTTCGCGGAGGGGAGGAGCTGCGGGACACCGTAGTGTGGCCGCACTCCCATGATGCCCGCGCAACTGCGGGCGGCCGCCGTCAGACCGGTGCGAAACCGCGGGTGGTCTTCTTTTCATTCTTTTCCGCCTTCTTTTCCTTGGCGGTCTTGGCAGGTTTCTTTTTCTGCTCTTTCTGTTGGTTCAGGCCTTTGGCCATGATGACGCTCTCCAGGTGGGTTGCAACGGGGCGAGCATGGCACATCCGGTGTCGGCCGGCGCATCGGCGTGCGATGGGCGCCCTGGAGTGAACCCGGGCTGCGGCCGTTCAGGGCGCAGGCATGTCCCGGTACACCGGCTCGCTGCTGAGCACCTTCAGTCCGTCCGGCCCACTGTGCAGCAGCCGTTGCTCCCCGATCGCCTGTTGCCACTGCAGACGGAAACCGTCCGCATCGGGGAGTCGGGCGGCCAGCGCGATGAGGTGCTCGCGGGCCTGCGGGCCCTCGCTGTCGAACTGGCCCCAGCGTTGATCGTGGCAATGGATGATCAAGCGATAGTGGCTCATGCCGGGCTCGGCCAGTAGAGGCTGTCCGGGGTGGAGCGCGCACCGAAGATGGCCTGGCCGACGCGCACGACGGTAGCCCCTTCTTCGATGGCGATCTCGACATCGCCTGACATGCCCATGGAGAGTTCCTCCAGGCTGATGCCCGCCGGCAGCGTGGGGCGCAGCCGCTCGCGCAGGTCGCGCAGTCTCGCGAAGCACGGCCGTACCTGTTCCGGATCGGGCGAGAACACTGCCAGCGTCATCAACCCGCGTACGCGCAGGTTGGAGAAGGCCGGCAGCTGCTTCACGAAATCGGCGACCTCGATCGGGTCCAGGCCGTACTTGCTGTCCTCGCCGGAAGTGTTGACCTGCACGAACACGTCCAGCGTGCGCTGCTCCAGTTCCAGCCGCTGATCCAGTGCCTGTGCCACGCGCAGGCTGTCCAGCGCCTGGAACTCACTGGCGAAGCGCGCCACGTCTCGCGCCTTGTTGGTCTGCAGGTGGCCGATCACCGACCAGCGCAGGCCGGGCAGGTCGGCCATGGCCGCGGCCTTGCGCTGGGCTTCCTGCACCTTGTTCTCGCCGAGCTCATGGCAGCCGGCGTCCCACGCCATGCGCAGGCGGGCTTCATCGACGGTCTTGCTGACCGGCAGCAGCCGCACGCTGGCCGGATCGCGACCGGCCAGCGCGCAGGCGCGGGCGATGCGTTCGCGGACCGCCTGCAGGTTGTGGCGGATCTCGTCGACAGTGGTGGCCTGGGGCCAGGTGGGGGCAGCGATGGGCATGGGGAGCTCCGGAAGCGGGGACGGCTGCAAGGCGGCAGCGCACGTGCAACACTGTCCCGTGACGATGAACATATTGGCATAGGACAAAATGAAAATCACCGGCCAGACCGCCAGTGCGGTGTTCGAGAGCATCCGCCAGCAGATCCTCAGTGGCGCGCTGGTGCCCGGGCAGCTGCTGCCCCCGGTCCGCGATCTGGCGTTCGCACTGGGGATCAACCGCAACACGGTCGCGTCGGCCTACAAGCGACTGGACGCGGCCGGTCTGGCCCAGACCCAGGGCCGGCGCGGCACCGTGGTCAGTGCACGGCCCAGCCCTGGGGCGCAGGAGGGCACGCAGGCGGGCTCGGCACTGCATGATCTGGCCAGTGGCAATCCGGACCCGCGCTGCCTGCCGGACCTGCGCGCGTTGCTGCCGGCGCGGCCGCCACGCCTGTACGGCACAGCGACGATCGATCCGGTGCTGGCTGAACTGGCGCATCAGCAGCTGGCCGCGGATTGTCCGGCCGGCTATGCGCTGGAGCTGGCGCACGGCGCGGTCGATGCGATCGAACGTGTGCTGGCCTGCTGGTTGCTGGCCGGTGATCCCGTGGCGGTCGAGAACCCGTGTTTCCTCGGCAGCCTCAATACGATGCGTGCGGCCGGCTACGACGCGGTGGCGGTGGCGATCGACGACGAGGGCATGCAGGCCCAAGCGCTGGAACAGGCGCTGGCCGCCGGCGCGCGGGCGGTACTGCTGACCCCGCGTGCGCACAATCCCACCGGCGCCAGCCTCAGCCGGCGACGTGCGCGCGCGCTGCGCCAGGTGCTGGAGCGCTACCCACAGGTGCTGGTGCTGGTCGATGACCATTTCGCATTGTTGTCCCGGCAGCCGTATCACGCGGTGATTCCGCCAACGACCCGGCGTTGGGCGTTGCTGCGCTCGCTGTCCAAGTCATTGGGGCCGGATCTGCGCCTGGCGTTGATTGGCTGTGATGCCGAGACCGCAGCCCGGTTACGCCTGCGGATGGCACCGGGTACCGGTTGGGTCAGCCATCTGCTGCAGGACGCGGCGGCCGCGGCGCTGGGGTCTGGCCGGGTGGCAGCGCGGATGAAACGGGCCGGGGATGATTACGTGGCGCGCCGGGAGGTGTTGCGGCAGGCGCTGCGGGCCGAAGGCATCGCGGTGGGCGCGCAGATGGATGGGTTGAACCTGTGGCTGCCGCTGCAGCGTGACAGCCAGCCGCTGGTGATGGCCCTGGCCCAGCGCGGCTGGCAGGTGCGCGGCGGCGAAGTGTTTTCGGTCCACACGCCGGTGCACGGGGTGCGGATCACCACCGCCACGCTGACCGCGACCGACGCAAGGCGCTTCGCCCGGGATCTGCGCGAGGCGCTGGCCGCCCGGGTTCAGGGGGCAGCGGCAGCGTTGGGGCTGACGTAGTGCGACTGTTCGTCCTCGTTGAGGAAGATCAGTTCCGGCTTGCCCTGCCAGGAGGTCAGCATCGCGCCGGTGCTGTTCTGGTGTTTGACCACCAGGGTCGCGCCCCGGTCAGGATTGGCGGTGACCTTGAACACTTCGGTGGTGCCGCTGGCATCGTCCAGGGTAAGGATGGCCTCGTCACCGACATCGGCGGTACCGTAGCCGCCGCGCTCGGAACCATCGGCGCCCAGCAGGATCAGGCCCGACAGCGGTGAGGCGCGCGGCCCCTGGGTGACCCCTTTGGTGAGTGGATCGGGCACCGGTGCGCCGAGGATCACCCTTGCCTGGCCGCTGGCATCGCGGATCACCAGGCCGCGTGCGGTGATGACACGCTCATCGGACTGGCTGTGGTGCAGGCGCAGCGCGGTCCAGCCGGAGACGGCCAGGGCAAGGCTGGAGACGACCAGCGTGGTAAGCGTCAGGGCGCGCGACATGGGTTCTCCGGATCCTTGGAAGGTTGCGACCATACCGGATAGGCCATTGACGGCACCAGTCGGAAAATTCTGGAATTACCACCAGACCGTGAACCCGGTCACGGGATGGCTCAGCGGAAATCGCGGCTGTGGGTACGCACCCCGTCGATCAGCGTATCGATGTTGTGCATC